>JANLSD010000025.1:0-26560 GCA_031362245.1 Acaryochloridaceae cyanobacterium OTE_25_metabat_464
ATTCTTTTGATATCGTCAGCGATTTTGATGCCCAAGAGTTGGTCAACGCCGTAGACCAAACCGAGCGTGAAATCAAAACCCGCTACGACCTCAAAGACACCAAAACCACCCTGGAGCTAAACAAAGAAAACATCATCATCCAGACCAACAGCGACTTTACCCTAGAAGCCGTCCATTCCGTCCTGCAAATGAAGACGGTCAAACGCAACCTGTCACTGAAAATCTTTGACTACGGCAAAGTCGAGTCCTCCAGCGGCAACCGCGTTCGCCAAGAAATTACCCTTAAGCGCGGACTCAGTTCAGAACTGGCAAAGCAAATCTCCAAACTCATCCGCGATGAGTTCAAAAAAGTGCAGCCCTCCATTCAAGGCGATGCCGTGCGGGTTGTCGCAAAATCTAAAGACGACCTCCAAGAGATTATCCAGCGCCTAAAGCAAGAAGATTACCCCGTGGCCCTTCAGTTTACAAACTACCGCTAAGCCAAATTGATCCCAAAGCCTGCAAACCGACTAGGATGGAAATTATATAGATTTATTACAAACCACTATGCTTCGCAAAATTTCACTGGCAATGCTTGGGATTTCGGTAGGCGGCACAATGACCGTCGCGGCGATTATTGCCTATATTGTCGAAAACGCCACGATCAACCTCATTGGCTTTAGCTACGGCATCCCAATCTTGCTGGGTGGATTGGCCTTTAAGATCACGGAATTGAAGCCCGTTAAGCCTTCTAAAGAACCTACCCCAGCCATTCAGACGCTGCGTGAAGCCCAAGCGACCGATACCCAAAAGCAGGTCATCAAAGATGTGACGCGGTATTGGTACGGTCAGGATGCCCACTTAGATACAGCCTTAAAAAAAGTAGGGCTAGGGCCGTCTAAAGAGGCACAGCCTGTTTTGGAAGGGTTTTATGAAACGGATGTTAAAGGTGCTTATGCTCTGACCCTTGAGTTTTCCTCTCCAGGGCGTACTTTTGACCAGTGGATGGTGAAGCAAGGCAAAATTGAGCGCTTTTTTGGCCCTGGGATTCGTGCCCATATCAGCCAGCCCCAAGAAAATGTGATTGAACTGGCGCTGATTGCCGATCCTGCGATCGCAGAAGCACCTGTTGCTGCCTAATCATTGGTCACGCAGACGTTGAGTCATTCTGAGGGCGCAAGGCATTGCGCCCCTACCGTTCAATCATGTTTTGGCTAGAAAGGGTATCAAACAATTGTTTGACCAAGGTTAGATCCTTCTCTCCAGGGGCTGTTTCTACGCCACTGGAGAGATCAATGCCCGAAGGGTTGACTTGTGAGAGGGCTGCGATCGCATTCTCTCCATTCAGCCCCCCTGCCAAAAACCAAGGCCGCTCGGGCGCAAAGTCTTTCACCAGTGACCAGTCCCAAGTTTCCCCCGTCCCACCAAGCGCATGGGGATTAAACGCATCTAGCAAAAACGTATCTACAGTATCGGTAAAAGCCTTTGTGAGGGCAAGGGTTGCTGCCGTCTGCACTCGAAATGCCTTAATCAGTTCAACCTGGGGCAATTCGAGTCGTAGGGTGCGGCAAAATTCGAGGGATTCCTGACCGTGGAGCTGAACGCCTGTGAGCGCGCCCTGATCGACCGTTTCTATAATTTGGTCGAGGGATGCGTTCGCAAAGACTCCTATTTTGGCAAGGATACCGCCGCTACAGGCATTCTCAGGGAGCATTGCGACAATTTCACCTATCTTTTCTGGTTCGATGTATCGGGGGGATTCTGGCACGCAGATGAATCCGAGGGCATCGGCTCCGAGAGTGGCGATCGCCCCAGCCTGATCGGCCCTAGTAATCCCGCAAATCTTAACGCGCAGCGTCCCAGCCATAGAAGTTTGTCTTTTCCCGATGCATTCCCGATGCATTCCCTAGGCAATGTTAACGCTTTAATACAAACTGCGAAGGTTGGCCCAAGGGATTTTTATAATCCTGAGAGTCCCTGGGCGATCGCATTGCCTTTTGCACAAACTGCAATCCCATCACCCTTATGATTTAAGACGGAGAAACGGTTTTATGAACACAATATTACTAGCGACCTTTGCAGCATCCCCCACAAACTGGTCGATTCAGGTTGGCATCATTATGCTTTTGACCAATGCATTTGCCTTCTTTATCGGACGCTATGCCATTCAAAATAAAGGCGTTGGTCCTAGCCTCCCTGCGGCGTTACCCGACGTGCTAAAAGGGTTTGGCATCCCTGAACTGCTCGCAGTTACAAGCTTTGGGCATATCTTAGGCGCTGGAATGATTCTCGGTCTGCGGACAACGGGCGCATTCTAAAGGATGCGTTAGTGTTCCATTTAATCCTACACATTTAAAAAAGAGGAGTCTTAAAGACTCCTTTTTTTTGCATTTAGCCAACCGTACTAAAGTCCGGCGCTACTTCCGCAATCTTCGCCGACAGAAACGGAATGATCGCCTCGGTTGCACTGGCCTGCTTACCTTCTGTAAACACTACCAACAAATAGGGGTGTTTATTGGGTAGCTCAACATAAGCCGCGTCATGTCGGGTATTGCTCGTCCATCCTGCCTTTGACCAGACCTTTGCATCCAGAGGTAAACCACCTCCGATAAACCCTGTGATCTGATTCTCAGGATCTTCCGCCAGCACCTCAGGGTCTAGGGAACGCTCCATGATTTCGAGCATGGACTGCGATCGCCCTGCCGAAACCGCCACGCCCCCTACAATACCGTGGAGCAACCGCGCCGTCGCATCCGTCGTCAACCGATTGCGATTTTCCCGCTGGGCACCCACAAAGGCATCTTCACGCCCATAAGGCCCATCCCCCCAGGTTTTTTGGTTCACGTTAATGCTTTCCAGCTCAACCCAACCCAACCCTTCAAAATAGCGATTCACAATATTGCGCTGGGCTTTCCAGGTTTCAAACGGGCCAGGGGGCAACTCAGTTCCACTGGTCGTCCCCGTCAGCACGTCCACCACGTAGCCCGTCGCATCATTGCTAGAGTCCACAATCATGTCCTGGAGGGCGCGGTCTAACTCTGCCGAAGGCTGAATCATGCCCTTTTCCAGCCACTCATGACAAGCCACCAGATAGAACAGTTTCACCACACTGGCTGGATAAATTGGCTCTACCCCACGATAATTGAAGCCCCGCACGGGGTATTTCCAAAATTCCGAAGGGGTCAGTGCACCTCCCGTATTGACAGGAAAAGGTGGATCGTACATCAGCCAAGTAAAGGCAAGCTGATTCCGCGCCAACCCAGGAAATTCAGCCCAAGTCTGTTCCAGAATGGCCTGAGCTTGTACGTTAAGGGTTTCATCAGATTGATAAAACGCCATAGATTCGTCCATCTCCCTAACTTTGATATTATTTCTAGACAAGAAGGTACCCCAACCTTCAGAAGTCATGTCAAAACTCCGCTCAGGGCACACTCTCTAGCTGGCTGAGCGGAGCCGTGGCTTGCCTCCCGCAGGGTAGCCAGCGGTAAGCTTTGTCCCAACAGTGTCTTTAACTCTCATCCCCTTCAATAGAAGCCTGAAGCGTCTTCTTATGACGATCGAGCTTAAACACCAGCGTCGAGAGCGGCGGTAAACACAAATCCAGCGAATACGGACGATTATGGAACGACCATTCATCCGTCCACTTACCGCCAAGATTCCCCATATTGCTGCCGCCATACTGACGAGCATCGCTGTTGAGTAGCTCAACATAGAACCCAGCCTCAGGCACCCCAACGCGATAATGGCTGTGAGGTTGGGGCGTAAAGTTACACACCGTCAAAATAAACTCATCAGAGTTCTTTGCCTTTCGCACAAAAGAAATGACGCTGTGGCGGTTGTCGCTACAGTCCACCCACTCAAACCCGTCGTAGCCAAAGTCTTGGGTATACAGCGCCACTTCCCGCCGATACAGATGATTCAGCTCTGCCAAAAACTGTTTAAGCTGTTGATGGGGTTCATATTGGAGCAAATTCCACTCTAGGTCGCCCCAGACGTTCCATTCGCTCCGTTGCCCAAACTCCATGCCCATAAAGAGGGTTTTCTTGCCGGGATGGGTGAACATGAAGGCGTACAAACAGCGCAGATTCGCAAACTTCTGCCAGTCGTCCCCTGGAATTTTGTTGAGCATACTGCTCTTGCCGTGAACCACCTCATCATGGGACAGCGCCAACATAAAGTTCTCGCTGAAAGCGTACATGATGCTGAAGGTTACGTTGTTCTGATGGAACTGCCGGAACCAAGGATCCATGCTGAAGTAGTCCAGCATGTCATGCATCCAGCCCATATTCCACTTCAGATTAAAGCCCAAGCCGCCCACGTAAGTCGGCCAAGACACCATCGGCCAGGAAGTGGATTCTTCGGCGATGGATAGAACCCCTGGAAAGTAGTTAAACAGCGCGTTATTGAGGTGACGCAAAAAGTCAGCCGCCTGAATATTTTCACAGCCGCCGTATTCATTGGCGACCCATTCACCATCATCACGGCAGTAATTCAGGTAAAGCATCGACGCAACCGCGTCCACACGGATGCCGTCAATGTGGTACTTGTCAAACCAAAACAGGGCATTGGCGGTCAAGAAGTTTTTGACCTCAGGGCGACCATAGTTGAAAATCAAAGTCCCCCATTCTTTGTGCTCGCCTTTACGGGGATCTTCATGTTCGTAAAGGTGGGTGCCATCAAAGAACGCCAGTCCGTGCCCATCCTTGGGGAAATGGCCTGGAACCCAATCCACAATCACCCCAATGCCGTTGTGATGGCATTGGTCTACAAAGTACATAAAGTCTTGGGGGGTGCCATACCGTGAGGTACAGGCGTAATAACCCGTGACCTGATAGCCCCAAGACCCATCAAAGGGATGTTCAGCAATGGGCATTAATTCGATGTGGGTGAACCCCAGATCTTTGACGTAGGGGATCAGGCGATCGGCCAATTCTCGGTAGCTCAAAAATCTGGCGTGGGGCTTCAGTTCCGCCACGCTGATCGAAAGTCCAGGCTCACCATTCTCTAACAGCGGTGGATCATCGGAGGCTCCATGCATCCAAGAACCCAGGTGTAGCTCATATATAGAGACTGGCTGAGCAAGGGGGTCAGCATGGCGACGATTTTCGAGCCAGTCTGTATCGTTCCAATCATAAGTACTCAAATCGGCAACGATAGAGGCTGTTTTAGGACGAACTTCTTGATAAAACCCGTAGGGATCGGTTTTTTCGTAGATGTGCCCCGCTTCGTTCTTAATTTCGTATTTATAGCTTGTGCCAACGGCCAGTTCTGGAATAAACAAATCCCAGATCCCCGTGGGACCCTTCCGCATTTGGTGTTGACGACCATCCCAAAAATTAAAATCACCAATAACGGAGGCATTGCGGGCATTGGGTGCCCATACCGCAAAGTAAACGCCATTTACTCCCTCTAGAGTTGTAGGATGTGCCCCCAGCTTTTCGTAGATGCGCTGGTGGTTGCCCTCGGCAAAGAGATAGCGATCGTATTCTGTCAAAAGCGGAGACTTAAAGGCATAGGGGTCGTACATGACCCGTTCATGACCGCCTTCCGTCACGCGGAACTGATAGGTGGGCAACTCTTTGCCTTCCAGGGTGCACTCAAAAAAGTGCGGGTGCTGGGAAGTCTGCATGGGATGCTCTGAGCGCTGATCTGGACAGATGACCATGACAGCCTCTGCCGTGGGCATATAGGCACGAATGACCCAGCTTGATGCCCCATTGTGTTCAACAGAGTGAGGACCCAAAACCTCAAAGGGGTCATGGTGTTGGTTGGCAATAATGCGCTGGACCTGATCGGGCGAAATCGAAACGGTCATGTAAAGTACCTATGTGAAAAAATCCCAATCCAGTCAACAATGACAATCTGAGACCTAAAAGTTGCTTATTAAACAATGCTTTAGGCAATCCTACCTAAGCCCTAGAAAAGACCTTGGCAGCGCAAAGTTAAATTTTACAGGACAAGTGCTGACCTGATTGCAATCTAACAAAGTGCTCATACCACAAGGCTTTGAAAATAATGCATCGTTTAATAATTGAGTAACTTAGGACGAATTTTTAAAATGCAGTCTTAATTAGCTTAGTAGGATTCGATCTACAAATTTGGCAATGAGCTGATTTGCGTCTGGCGTCTCCTGAAGTGAGGCTAAAACCTGCTG
Source organism: Acaryochloridaceae cyanobacterium OTE_25_metabat_464 (assembly GCA_031362245.1). Lineage (GTDB taxonomy): Bacteria > Cyanobacteriota > Cyanobacteriia > Thermosynechococcales > Thermosynechococcaceae > JAAURS01. Next base: position 6,134 of record JANLSD010000025.1, read on the forward strand.
GAGGTGTTCATCGTTTTCGAGATATCGGCTTTGATACCGCCGGATCCGAGCAGCTAGATCTTGAGGATTAAGCTCTGGGTGAAACTGAAACCCATAAAAGGGCTTATCAATCACTTTAAGGGCATGGTAGGGACACCGTTCCGTTGAGGCAAGACATACCGTTTGATCGGGTAAGCTCAAAGCCCGTTCCTTGTGACCGGAGATGGCTAAAAAGCCATTGGAGATGTCGTGGAGGAGAAGATCATCTTGTGCGGCGGAGGACAATTCCATGGCATAAACTCCCATTTCCATACGGTCAGGGTCGGCAATGACTTGCCCTCCTAGGGATTCCACTGCCAATTGGAAACCAAAGCATGACGCAAAGACCGGAATGCTCTCCTGTACACAATACGCTAGTAGGGTCTTTGCGTCTTCGACGAAGGGATAATAGAAGGGTTTAAGCACCGAAGCGTCGCTGGATCCACCAATAAAGACTGCATCATATTTCGATGCTCTGGATGCTTCAAAAGAAGGCGTGTCAAATACGTTGAGGACGGTGAACTGTTGCGCTGTGAGACCGCTGTAAAAAACAAACTCCTGAAGTTCCTCTGTCCGCGTGATGCGATCTTCTCGAATTTGGAGATAGAGGATCTGAAGTTTAGAGCGAGTCAGGGCCATAAGGTCTAAAAAGTGAGGCATTTTTAATTTTGCGCGAGGCTCTCTAGCTTTGGGCTAGGGCAATTCGCTCAGTCTAGAACCATCTAGAACCTTACCGTCTATTAAAATTTGCCCAAAGGCTTTTGAAAACGGTTGTTACAGCCTATGATAGTAGGGTTTGACTTCATCTTTTACAAGCAAAATTTGGCTGCTGAGTCAAATAGCGCAAATAGTCCGATCCAATACGATCTAATTTTAAATAACTTTAATTTGCTTTTAGTATGGCGCTATGACCCTTTCTTCTGCTTCGGTCGCGCGCCCTCAGATCTTGATTTGTACCCTAATAAGGTCTGAGACGCTTCTTGCCCCGATTCATCAAGCTTTAGAGCGCGATCGCTACTACACAGTGGTGCAGAGTCTTAATGCGGATGAATTTTTCAAGACGGTTGTTCGAGATCGGTTTTTGATTGATTGCCTGGTTTTGGAACAACAACCCGATCTGGATAAATTGATTAGCCGTCTCCATCGGGAGGCGATTGTGTTGCCCTTAGTCATTTTGACGGGTTCAGTGGAAATAGAGCCTAACACGCCAGCAAAGCGCAAAACGGTTGATCCAGTTTCTGACACCAGTCGCTATCATACGGCTGAGGTTGAGGTTGCTCAATCCCATATTCCACAGCTTATCCAATATATAGACAGTGCGATCGCCCAATTTTTGAAGCTGTCTCCCCAATCTCGCCTGCCCCATCAGCTTGAACCCGAGGATTTATCGACGTTGTCTGCCTTTGGTGATACTTTGGCCGTACAGCAGCAGCGGCTGTCGGATAAGCTGAGGGAGCGACTCGGGTACATTGGCGTTTTTTATAAGCGAGACCCCCAGTTATTCTTCAGGAAGTTCTCGAAGGAGGAACAAGACAGTTTTTTACTTGAATTAAAATCAGACTATAGAGATATAATTTTGAGCTATTTCCGCAAGGGTAGCGACATCAATCAGCAAATCGATGCGTTTGTGTATAAGGTGTTCTTTGCGGATATGTCGGTCTCCCAGGTGCTGGAGATTCATATGGAGCTGATGGATCGATTAGGAAAAAAACTGAAGCTAGAAGGCCGAAATGAGGATATCTTACTTGACTATCGTCTGACACTCATCGATGCGATCGCCCATTTGTGTGAGATGTATCGACGGTCTATTCCACGGGAGACTTAGTTCTGTCGCCAACCTCAATTTTATCTATTTTTGCCTTTGTTGTCCTTTGCCATAAGAAGAATTATTATGAGTGCTCGTCGAAAAACCTACGTCTTAAAACTGTATGTTGCTGGCAACACTCCGAACTCAGTTAAAGCCTTAAGGACGTTAAACACAATTCTTGAGAAAGACTTTCAAGGGGTTTACGCTTTAAAAGTTATTGACGTTCTTAAAAATCCTCAGTTAGCAGAAGAAGACAAAATCTTAGCCACCCCCACGCTGTCGAGAGTTCTACCTCCACCCGTTAGAAAAATTATTGGCGACCTTTCTGATCGAGAGAAAGTTTTGATTGGTCTTGATTTACTGTACGAAGAATTGACCGATGCTAATGAAGACTAAGATTACTCAGTTTAGGATAAGATCAAAGACATTACTTTTTAAATCTGATTTTAAAATAATCAATTAAAATGACGAATATTAGCAATCTTAATACTGCGGAAGAAACTGTAACGCTTCGTGTAGAAGTTCCAAAAATTCGGACTAACATTGAAGGTTTTGATGATATTAGTCATGGTGGGCTGCCCCAAGGTCGCACCACCCTGGTCAGTGGCACCTCGGGAACGGGGAAGACCCTATTCGCCATTCAGTTTTTGTACAACGGGATTGTTCAGTTTGATGAACATGCCGTCTTTGTGACTTTTGAGGAATCCCCCACAGACATCATCCAAAATGCCATGAGCTTTGGCTGGCATCTTCAGGCACTCATTGATGACGGAAAGCTGTTTATTTTAGATGCCTCACCAGACCCAGAGGGGCAAGATATTGCTGGGGATTTTGACTTGTCCGCCTTGATTGAGCGGATTCAGTACGCCATTCGCAAATACAAGGCCAAGCGGGTTGCCGTCGATTCTGTGACGGCTATTTTTCAGCAGTACGATGCGGCTGGAGTGGTGCGTCGCGAAATTTTTCGGATGACGGCACGCCTAAAGCTGATTGGGGTGACGACGGTGATGACCACCGAGCGGATTGAGGAGTATGGCCCAGTTGCTCGGTTTGGGGTGGAAGAATTTGTTTCGGACAATGTGGTGATTGTGCGCAACGTTCTGGATGGAGAGCGTCGTCGTCGTACCCTAGAAATCTTGAAACTGCGTGGGACGAGCCACATGAAGGGGGAATATCCCTTCACCATTACGGGCGATGGCATCAATATTTTCCCGCTGGGTGCCATGCGATTGACTCAGCGCTCTTCTAATGTGCGGGTTTCTTCGGGGGTTACAACCCTAGACGAAATGTGTGGCGGCGGCTTCTTCAAAGACTCCATCATTTTGGTGACGGGAGCTACGGGGACAGGCAAAACCCTGCTGGTCAGCAAGTTTATCGAAAATGCCTGCTCTTCGGGCGATCGCGCTATCCTCTTCGCCTACGAAGAATCCCGAGCGCAGCTCTCACGCAATGCATCTTCCTGGGGTATTGACTTTGAGGAGATGGAGAGTAAGGGGTTACTAAAAATCTTGTGTGCGTACCCAGAATCCGCAGGGTTAGAAGATCACCTTCAGATGATTAAATCTGAAATTGCCGAGTTTAAGCCCTCGCGGATTTCGATCGATTCCCTATCGGCCTTGGCCCGAGGGGTCAGCAATAACGCATTCCGGCAGTTTGTGATTGGGGTGACGGGGTTTGCCAAGCAGGAAGAAATTACTGGATTTTTTACCAATACCACCGATCACTTCCTCGGCTCCCACTCCATTACCGAATCCCATATTTCCACCATCACCGATACCATTTTGATGCTTCAGTACGTTGAGATTCGGGGTGAGATGTCCCGAGCCATCAACGTCTTTAAGATGCGCGGTTCTTGGCATGATAAGGGGATTCGAGAATACACCATTAGCGAAAATGGGCCAGATATCAGAGACTCCTTCAGTAACTTTGAAGGCATCATTAGCGGGACGCCAACGCGGGTCTACATTGACGAAAAAATGGAATTATCGCGCATTGTAAAGGATGTGAAGGGGTTGACTGATGACGATCTAAAACTCCTGTAACTCAAGAATGGAGGTTGATCATGGGTGATCAATACCCTATCAAACGCGACAAAAACGAAATCTGGGCGGGGATCTCCCAACGGTTGTGGCAATTAGCTCAGCAGCGCGATTGATTCCGCTTGTTTGGGTTGGCATATTCTCCCATTAGGGAGAATGCCGTCTAGGATAGATTGGGGTTGCTGCGGAGCACCATTCGGTGTTGCTTCAGGTTGACCTAGGAACTGAGCTGTAGATTTTTTAGTTTTGATTTCTTTCGTTTTGATGCCGTCGAGCTTTGGGAGAACGTCCGTGCCTTTTGTTAAACACAGCACTACGCAAACCGCGCCGCAGGTTCACCGAGCGCTGCGCTTCACCCGATCTCGTGGGTGGGTGGCGCTTATGGTGGCGGCGATCGCCAGCCCCCTCTCCAGCATTATCCCCGTCCTAAGCCAGCCCTCCGCTACCACCAGCGCAATCACCTGTGACCCCAGCACACTGTCTCCAGAGATAAACACCCCCAGTTCATCCACACTAGATTTAGGATCTTTGCCCGACACACCCAGCGCAAAGGCTGCCGATCTGAGTACGTTGACCCCCCCCTCTGACACGCTCCAGGTGCCCACTCAGCCCGACGCAGTCAAAATTGCCGCAACCCAGTCTCTTACTCTGGCACAGGCGGTGGATTTAGGGCTGCGTCGTAATCGCACCCTTCAAATCTCAGCGCTTCAAGTTGAACAGCAGCGTTATTCCCTTCAGCAGACCAGGGCCGCGATTTACCCAACCGTGAGTGCCAACGCAGGCATTACCCGCTCAGATTCGGCCCAGAGTGCCATTACTGCCAAGCAGTTTGGTCGGCGCAATCGGCCCAATGCCAACAATAATTTTAGTGGCAGCGTTCAGCTCAACTACGACGTGTTCACCTCAGGGCAGCGACCCGCCAGTATTAAGGCCGCAGAGGCTGCTCTCAGTAGTACAGAAAAAGCCTATCAAACCCAGCTTCACCAGTTACGGCTGGATGTTGCTAATGACTACTACGATTTGCAGCAGGCGGATGAGTCTATTAAAATTGCGCAGCAAACCGTTGACGCTGGGCAAGAAAACCTACGGGTTGCCGAAGCTAAGGAGTCCGCTGGATTAGGGACTCGTTTTGATGTGCTTCAGGCTCAGGTTTCCCTTGCCAATAGTCAACAGCAGTTGACCCAGGCAAAGGGCCAGCAGTTGATTAATCGTCGTCAGTTGGCCCAGCGCCTGAGCCTGCCTGATACGGTAACGGTTGTAACGGCAGATCCTGTGACGATTGTGGGGAAATGGACGCCATCTTTAGAAGAGAGCATTGTCCAGGCGCTGCAAAATCGTTCCGAGTTGGCCCAAACCCTGGATCAACGCAATATTTCCATCCAAAACCGGAAGGTGGCCCTGGGCAGCTTGGGACCACAACTGACCTTTAATGCCAACATTGCGATCGCCGATGATTTGGCTGACAGCAATTTGGGGGCCTATGGGTATGGGGTGGGGGCCCAGGCCAGTAAGACAATTTATGATGGGGGGCTTGCCAAGGCAGTTGCCGCCCAGCAGCAGGCCAATGCTTCTATTGCTGACACTCAGTTTGCCAGCTTTAAGAATGTGATTCGGTTTCAGGTGGAGCAAAATTACTACACGCTCCAATCAAGTCGAGAGCGGATTGCCTCTACCCGATGTGCCATTGAACAGGCGAATCAGGGGTTAACTCTGGCGAAGCTCAGGCGAGATAACGGTGTGGGTACTAGTTTGGAGGTGAGCAATGCCACCACTGATTTGGCCCAGGCGAGAAATAATTATTTGAATGCGATCGTCTCTTATAACCGTGCACTGTCTGCGCTTCAGCGTTATACGGCAAAAAATACTGCTCCTTAGCCTTAGTGTGGTCATCGTTCCTCAGGATTTGTGATGCCACATCCTAAATGGCGAATTCTACTGCGGGTATTGCCCCTTACTACCCTATTTTGCACTGCCAAATTTGGTATGCATTATCTGGGGCTTGAGCCTTGGGCGTTTGATTCGCTGACAGGCTCTCTGTTTGGTGCTGCAACGTTTGTGACGACTCTGACGTTGAGCGGTACCCTCAGCGACTATGGAGCCTGTGCAAGAATTCCAGTGCTGATTGCTAATGCGATCGCATTGATCCAAGACAGTGGCGAACTCCTGGGCGCAAGCTGTCCTGAATTTGATCCTCAACCGATTCAAAAATCCCTGGATCTGATTGTTTCTGCAATTCTAGGCTGGCTCAAGGAGGGTAAAGACTTTGAGGAGGTGGAGGCGGCGATCGCACAATTGACTCCTCTGCTCGTGCCCATTTTGGCTTTAGAGAATGGTGTAACGTTCACCAGTCGAATCCAAGACGCACAATCTCAGTTACGATTATTGACGCAGCAAATGAAGGGCAATCGAGATACGGATTTTTTGGAGCCTGCCTATGTTTTACAGTGGCTATTCCTGAGTGGCTCTATTGTTGCGCTGCTTTTGATTGGAGCTGAACGCTTTAGCGAGGATCTAACGGTTTCAGCATTTTTGTTTACATCGTTTTTCTATCTATTATTTCTAAAACGACTACCTGACGAGGCTTATCGAGAATGCTGCAAGATCTGAGTTATACCAGAATCGAAAAACCGACGAACTGTTTAGCGAGGCGATCTCCCTACCCCAAGACTTTCCTGAATGCTGTTGTTTAGCCAGTGCTGCTTTATGCGTGTGCTTGTATGATCGCCTCCACAATGACGCAGGGAGATCGCACTCATGAGCTTAAATCGCTCACCACTCACGCAAGACAAGATAACTATCGAAGACCCGATCCGCACTGATGATCGAGATCTGCTCCGTCAAAGCTTGAGCAACTAAAAGACGATCAAACGGATCGCGATGATGAAACGGTAAAGTTGTAACCGTCGCCGTATGAGCAATGGTGATGGGCAGAATCTGAAACGCATTGGCAACAATCTGTTGCTCCATCCAAGCTTGAAATGGGCCTGGTATTTGATACTTGCCAAGACTGACCTTAATGGCTATTTCCCACTATGAAGCAGGACTGATCAAAATATCATGACCAGGTTCAATAACGAGCTGTAATGCGTTTGGGCTTAGCTGCGGATCATTAAGGACAAACCAAAGAAACGTATGAGTATCTAGGAGAAACCTCATTGCATATAGTCCTCAAACCCCTGCAAATGCTCATCGTCATCTGCAAGAATCGTTAGCGTTCCAACTGCGCTACCAGGCTTACGAGGTTTTCGAGATTGCTCTAACTCAGCCACTAGCCGAGCCACAATCTTTTCCCCCTCCATAATCTGAACCATCTCTCCGGGCTGAAGATTAGCAATCAACTCAGGAAAATTGGTTTGTGCATCCTGGACAGTCAAGCGATTCATAACACATTGGCCCCTGGCACGTTCTTAAATCTAATTCTCATTGTACTGAGCGTTCTGGACAATTGTTTTGAGGCAAACCGCTCTCATTTTCATCCAATGACGGTTCGTCATCCATCACGCCTATGCCAGAATTGAGAAATCGATGAACCGTTTAACGAGGCGATCGCCCTTAACCCCAAGCGTTAAGATAAATTCAACTCGCCTCAACCTTCAGCAAAGGTTCCTCTGGCCCTTCATTGATTGCATAAGCGGCCCCCGCTCCAATCAACTCCGCCACAATTGTCACTAGGCGATAAACCGTAACACAGCCCAACAATAAACTGGGCGATAAAGATCCCTGAAGAACGTGTAACGCAGAAGATTCAAAGACCCCTAATCCTCCAGGGGATGGAATGATAAGGCTCAGTAGCCAAGCAAAACTAAAGCCACTCATAAGTGGCTTTAGCAGGCTCCAGCTAATAGGTGTAAAGGCCAACACAATGCAGATAAACGTCACGCTACGGAGAACCATAAAGGCTAATGCCCCTAACAATACCGATGATGGATAGCGACGTAGCGCACCACCCGTTGATTCTTTGCCTTGAGAACTGCGCCAAAACTGCCAAAGGCGATTGAGAAAAAATGGATGTACAAACAGCAAAATAATCGACAGCGCCGCAATTAAAAGATTGGACGAAGATCCGTGCCAAAGGGCCAACCCTAGCCCCCCTGCCATGATAAACAATGGCTCTAGCATGACGCTTAGGGTTGCAAACTCTAGCCCAATCCCTCGTCGTTGAGCGGCTTTGACTCGTCCATATAAATGCCAAATGCTCCCAGGTAAGTATTTCGCTGGCGCATTCTTGAGGAGTGTAATAATTGCCCAACGCCTGGGGACGGGATGACGTAACAGCTCTAGAATTAACCCCCACACTAAGGCAGACCAAAGCTGCGCACAAACCGCAATGGCGATCGCCACACTGACATAAATCCAAGCTTGGGGCTGGAGATGGAGTTTACTAACCTCTTGCCAATTCACTAATAGTGTCTTGGTCAAGAAAACCGCTGCGGCCATCAAAATACCCCATCGCATTAACCATCGAAGGAAACGCATCACGGGCGTTGCTCCTAATTGAAAGTTTGCTAAAGGTTATGCTTAGCGTTCCCTGCTTCAAGTCTTTTCGACTAAGTTGAAGCTTAAAAGTGCCCTTTATGAATTTATAACTACACATATTGGCATTAAAACCGATTAAACATAGGCTTCAGAATTTCTATCACCCCTTAGCTGCACAGTGTTCTGTTCTGCTGATAGAGGATGCCAAAATTTAAGACCGGACAATCCTCGGCTAGATTCAGAGACAATAGGAAAATTAATAGGCCATTGGTGCACCCTAGTAGAGCACCCTGAGTTTGCGTCCTCAAAACCATGCGATCGCCATTGCCCTATATTTTCGCCAGCACTTCCGTTCTTTTACTTTCTCTCATTCCAGCCATTGCCCCAGTCTTGGCAGAAGAAGGCTTTACCCCTGCTCATCGATACCCCAAAGTCGTTATCGATGGTTTCATGCAAGGTTGCATCGCAAAGCAAGGGATAATCAACCCAAAATTAATCGTACCCCTCTGCTATTGTGCATTACAGGCTGTGCAAGACAAATATTCCCTAGAGCAAATGTTAGCGCTATCGAGAGAAATGAGAGTCACTAGAACGACTCCCCCTGAGTTGCAGGAAATTTCAAGAGGATGCACTATGGCAGTGCTTAAAGCAACCTCAAACCGATAAAGCCGGATCGACCAGTAACGATAATGCCTTAGGCGATCGCCCCCATTTGCTCCCCCTAATCCTAAGTTGGCTCAGTTTGAGTTTAGGCTTCTAGGCACGGTGACAGTGTACGGTAAAAATCGTTAGACTAAGTCTCTAGGCTTTTGGTTGGAGATTCAATGGCAGTCCTGCAATTAGACAATGGAAAAACGCTGACCGATGTAGTGCAAATTGGTCAGCATCTTGCAGTTTTAAACATTCAGCTCAAACAGTGGCCTATTGGGGACAATGCCGAAACCCGCGCCTTTTTGGCTCAGCCCAGCCTCCAAGATGATCAAAAAGAACAGGTGCTAGTCACCCTAGACCACTATTTTGAGTCTTTAGAAGTCTTTCGTGCCCGAGACATGATCGTCCTCAATCCTGAAACCCCAAATCTGGACGGGATGCTCGAAAAATTTAGCCGCCCCCACACCCACGCCGATGACGAAGTCCGCTACATCGTCGATGGAGAAGGCGTATTTGGCTTCGTGTGCCCCGATGGAACCCAGATGGAACTCACCATCCAACCCGAGGAGTACATCAACGTTCCCGCAGGCACAGAGCATTGGTTTTACCTGACTTCCCAACGCCGTATTAAGGCCGTCCGTTATTTTGTAGATACTTTAGGTTGGACACCAGAGTACACAAATACCAAAATTCGGATGCAGGCCGTCACCGTATAAATTCATGTCAATTGAAATTGAGTATCGCTTTCCGCCTGGGGTAGATGCCGCCAAACAGGCCAAAATCATTGCCCTGGGTCAAACCGTGGGCACCTGGGACGCCTCCTTTTCCCATCGTGAAGCTTCTTTTTTAGCCCATAGCGCTGAAGTGGTAGCGGTTCAAACCAGCGACCTAGATGGCTCCGCATTGGCAACTGTTCGTTTTCCGGTTGCCAATGTAGAAGGCGATATCGCCTCCTTGCTGACCATGATTTTTGGCAAATATTCAATGGCTGGCCCTGCCAAAGTCACGGCAATTCGCTTGCCCGAGGGCTACGGTCAATACCCTAAATTTGGGATTACAGGGGTGCGATCGCTCCTCCAAACCCTCACCCGTCCCCTCGTGATGGCAATCTACAAACCTGCCCTGGGGCTATCCGCCGCAGACCATGCCCAAATCCTCAGTCAAGTTGCAGGGGCGGGACTAGACATCATCAAAGACGACGAAATTCTGGGCAATCTAGCCAGCGCCCCTACCCTAGAACGTCTCAAAGCCTGCCGCCCTGTGATTGAAGACGCTCAGCAACGGAATGGGCGATCGCTCCTTTACGCCGTCAACCTTACAGGCAAGGCCAATCAGCTTTTAGCCCAGGCCAAGCAACTAGTGGCAGCGGGAGCCAACGCGCTCCTCTTTAACGTGCTCTCCTATGGATTTTCGGTGTTAGAAGCATTGGCAGCCGATCCAGAAATTTCTGTCCCGATTTTTGCTCATCCTGCTTTGGCTGGGGCTTGGTGTGGCGCACCCGACCACGGGTTTAGCTACTCGGCCTTGTTGGGAACTCTGTTCTCCTATGCTGGAGCTGATGCGGTGCTATATCCCTCCCATTACGGCAGTTTGCCCTTTGAAGCCGCAGAGGAGTTTCTCATCCGAGATGCGCTGAGAAGTCGTAATGTGTTTCCGGTGCCGTCAGCAGGGGTTCATCCTGGGGTGGTGCCTAGGGCGATCGCCGATTATGGTCAAGACGTGATCCTCAATGCAGGCACGGGCATCATGGATCATCCCGATGGGCCTGGGGCTGGGGTGCGGGCGTTCTTTGAAGCGTTGGAGCAGGTGCAAGGGGGGCGATCGTTTGAGCTGGCGCAAATGGCTGAAGGCCCGCTGCGTCGTGCTCTGGAAAAGTGGGGCACGCCGTAATGCTAGAGCGCATTGTGTTCTGTGATTTTGACGGCACAATTACAGAGCAAGAAACGTTTGTTGCGATTCTGAAGCGCTTTGTGCCTGAATTGGCAACGGTGCTCATTCCTAAAATCTATGGGTTGGAGCTGACCCTGCGGGAAGGGGCGATGCAAATGTTGGAGGCAATGCCTTCTTCGGTTTACCCAGAGATTATTGAATTTTCGGCATCTCAGCCCCTGCGTCCGGGTCTGCCAGAGTTCCTAGATTTTTTGGAAGCCAAAGCCATCCCTTTTGTGGTGATTACAGGCGGACTCAAAGGCATGGTGGAGGCAGCTATTCCTGAATTACTTTCCCAAATTCATGCAGTTTATGGGAATGAAATTAATACCGAAGGCGCTTATTTTCAGGTACATTCTCCTGCCTTGGGAGATACGGAACTGGTTTCTAAGGTGGATATTATGAAACGCTATCCGGCCCAGCAAACCATTGTGATTGGGGATTCGGTGACGGATTTGAAGATGGCGCTGGCTGGAGATGTGGTGTTTGCGCGCGATCGTTTGGCAGAGTATTTGGGCGATCGTGATGTTGCGTATCATCCTTGGGATGATTTTGGCGATATTCAGAAGACTTTGGCTAAGCTCTGGCACTCTACATTCATTTAGAATCAAGATGCTGGCTATTCATTGGGGCACCTGCACTTTAGATGCAATCGCTGAACCGAGCCTAACAAAGTGTTTTGGATTTAGCGTTAGCAAAATGTCAGCCTGAGATTTAAGCGCTGCTTGGGCAATGAGAGCATCAAAAATGCCGCCGCCAGGGATCTGATGCTGCACCATAACGCCAATAGCCTCGGTGTAGTCTTCAGCAGTAAGCGGGACGCACTCAAAAGTTTGAAGGTTATCGCGAATCAGATTTTGGGCAACAGCAGGGGAAATCTTGGTTTGAGGGATGCGCGTCAACGCAGAATAGAGTTCTGCCAAAGTATGGGTAGAGACGAGTCCCTGAATTTTCTGGGACTGGGCTTCTAGGAGTAGGGGTAAACAGACCGAATGAGAACTATGCCCAGTCAAAATGGCGGCAACGAGGACAGAGGTGTCGAACAGAATTTTCATGCAGACAGTTGACCTTGAATGCGTTCCTCTCGTAGGTCATCAATGAGGGTATCAAGGTTGCCTAGAGGTGGGGTTTCTACAAGCAAAGCAGTGCCATACCGATGAACGTTAGGTTCCTTAGCAACAGGCTGAAGAATAATGCAGCCGTTAGTGACCTCAAGATTGAGAGATTGGGCAGCAGTAAGTCCTAGCTGTTGTCGGATTTCTAGAGGGATTTCTAACTTTCCAGCGTTATCGATAGAGATGGTAGCCATAGAAATTGTTCCAAGATAGGCATTAAGGCTAGGCTTCAAACTTGATCTCGACCCTTAGCGCAACGGGTTTCCACCACCGCGATTTACTGAAAAAGGTTTTACCCAAGGGCAGAATATCAGACGTATCGATGTCTTCTTCAGTGAGCGAGTCAAACTTCTCCCAATTCGTCTCTGAGGGACTGTTCATGGCATTCTCATTTCGCAGATCCCACTTAAATTTTACAAATTTATCTTAGCCGAAGATCACTGAGAGCAGCTCAACCGCATGACAAAGTGCAGCTTTTTCTCTTTGAGCGTTAAGGGTATACTGACACCTTAGGTTGACTAAGTTCTAGTGTATAAGGCTTCAAGATTACGTCAACTATAGCCTTGTCTCCATCATTGAGTCTTTTCAAGAACTCAAATTGATTAAAATAAGAATACGAGGGTGCGGATGGGAATTTCAGACGCTGTTGAATGTTCAAAACGGGTTATCTAGTTTCTACTTGTTTGATTGCAGGGCTGATCTGCACTGGGTCGATGTCTGAAGGTTATTTTGTTGTTGCAGATGCCCCAGCAGAAAACAGTTTTTCACTTAAAACGACGATTAGCACTAAAGGCGGAATGAAAGAACAGAAACGCTATGAGTCCATAATTGCTGCGCTAACGCAAACCATTGCCAAAAATCCTAGAGATGCAGAGGCGCTTTACCAAAGGGCGATCGCCTACATGGATCTAAACACCATTGCCGAGAGCGACGCAAACTGGGCACAGGCTGAAGACGATCTCAGTCGGGTCGTTGCGCTTGACCCCAGCCACGCGGAAGCCTACTTTCAACGGAGCAAAATTCGCGGCGGCGAGGAAGGGCGGCAGGACTTGGATCGGGCGATCGCCCTCAGGCCAGACTATTCTGAAGCTTATGCCAGCCGAGGCGTCATGCGAGATTCAGACGATGATGATAGGCAAGGCGCACTGGAGGATCTAAATCGGTCGATTGCGCTTGCTCCCGCAAATTCCTGGTCTTACCTTCAGCGGGCTTTTGTACGGGAGCGTTTGGGCGATCTCCAAGGAGCGGCAGCAGATCGACAAAAAGCGACACAAATTGCACCCACGGCTGAAACTTATCGTCTTCGTGCAGCATCAACCGAAAGGGTTGAGGAGCGTATAGCCAACTACAGTAAAGCAATTCAACTCGACGCTAATGATGCCTGGAGCTATCATTTTCGTGCCCAGAGCTACGAGCAAACCGAAAACTATAGCGCTGCTCTGGCGGATATTGGGCAGCTGCGACGGATTAAGCAGACATTTCCCGATAACGTGTACCCTGACGTGCCGGGTACCTACGACTGGCAGGCTCGTATTCGGGGGCAGATGGGCGATTTGAACGGGGCGATCGCAGACTACACCACCGCCATTCAGCTCAAACCCAAGGAAGTTAACTCCTATATCAGTCGTGCCTCGTTACGCCAGCAAATAGGAGATTATCAAGGCGAACTAGCTGACCTTACCCAGGTATTGAAGCTTGACCCTCGCGATTTTCTAACTTATTTTTGTCGTGCTAATGTTTATGCCCGTACCTTTCAAGCATATCAAGAAGCGATACAAGACTATAGTCAATCCATTCGCTACGCACCGCCTGGACAATTTCAGGCTAATGCTTATCTAGCACGAGGTCAGCTTCACGCTGAGTTGCGAGCCTACGATCAGGCAATGGCAGACTACACCCAGTCCATTCAGGCAAACCCTCATCAGAAGGTGGCTTACCTGAAGCGGGCTGTCCTCAGAGAACAGTTTGGCGATCGCTCAGGTGCTCAGCAAGATCGCCAAACGGCGGCTGACCTTCCCTCACGGCAGAATACGTCCGAGATTATTTATGGCGATCGCCTCTGAATTAACTCAAGATTATCTCGCGATCAGCGTCTCAACAATTCCCACTAATCGATCAATATTACGTTCTTGTCGTTCTGACGTTAAACGCATATCAGCGATGCCTCCTGTTAATAGGCCAATCTGCTGTGTAAGCATTTCAATATTATCTGCGGTGCGTTCAGCGGTTGCATGTGCGCGATCAAGGCGGGCATCAACGGCATCAAATCTTTCGTCAGACATACAGGTTAGTGCAAACGGTTGAGCCACATTTTAGCATTGCTAACGCCCTGTATTGAAAAGGCTATGAGCGTTGCCCTGTCTGAACATTCCAAAGCTGGGCGTAAATCCCTTTATGAGCTAGCAACTCCTCGTGTTTGCCCTGCTCGACGATTTTCCCATGCTCCATCACATAGATGCAGTCCGCGTAGCGAATGGTGGAAAGTCGATGGGCGATCGCCACAGTAGTCCGATTCGCCGTAATATACTCCAACGATTTCTGAATCGCCGCCTCGGTTTCGTTATCCACCGCAGAAGTGGCCTCATCCAAAATTAGAATGGGTGGGTCTTTGAGCAGAGCACGGGCGATCGCCAATCGTTGCCGCTGCCCCCCAGAAAGCTTCTGCCCACGTTCGCCCACAACAGTGTCGTAACCTTGGGGGAGCTGTTGGATAAACGCGTGAGCCTCAGCATTTTTGGCCGCAATCATGATGTCCTCCGTAGAAGACTCTGGGCAACCATAGGCAATATTTTCGCGGACGGTGCCGTGAAACAGGAAAATATCCTGGCTCACTAAGCCAATGCAGGCGCGTAAATCCTTTAGGCGTAGGTCGCCGATGGAGGTGCCGTCTAGCCAGATTTGACCGGACTGGATTTCGTAAAACCGCAGCAGCAGCTTTACCAGGGTGCTTTTGCCAGAACCCGTGGAACCTACGATGGCGATCGTTTGTCCGGCAGGTACTTTTAGCGTTAAGTCTTGGATAATGGCGCGCCCATCTTGATAGCCAAAAGTGACATTATCAAACAAAATCTCGCCCTTGACTTGGGCAACGGGTAACGGCGTTGCGCCGGAATGGATTTCTAGGGGCGTATCGAGCAAATTCATGACTCGCTGGGTTGAGGCCATCGCCCGCTGGTACTGGTCTAACGTATCGCCAAGGCGAGTGAGGGGCCAGAGCAAGCGCTGAATCAAATAGATCAGAACACTGTAGGTACCGACGGTGATGTTGCCCGCTACAACCTGGAGTCCACCGCCGCCGAGGGTAGCTAAAAAGGCTAATAAAATCAAAATTCGGATCAGGGGGACGAAGGCGGCGCTGAGGGCGATCGCATGGCGGTTGCTCTGGCGATAGGCTTCGCTGTCTTGACGCACCTGCTCAGTTTCAAAGTCTTCCGTGGTGAAGCTTTTGATGGTGGTAATACCGCTCAAGTTATTAGACAAGCGGCTGTTGAGAAAGCTAACGCGCTCGCGCACTGCGGCATAGCGGGGTGCTAAGACTTTTTGGAAGGCGATCGCCCCCCAAATAATCAAGGGCATGGGCAACACCGCCACCCACGCCACCTCTGGAGCCAAAACAAAAAACGCGCCGCCAATGATAATCACCGTGGTGATGACCTGGATGACTTCGTTGGCACCACCGTCTAAAAACCGCTCCAGTTGGTTGATGTCATCGCTGAGGATCGACATCAGACTTCCGGTGCTTTGCTCCTCAAAAAAGGCCATTTCTAGGTTTTGTAAATGACCGTAGCCGTCCAACCGTAGATAATGCTGAACGGTTTGGGCTAAATTGCGCCAGAGCCTTGCATAGAAATACTCAAACAGCGACTCCAGCCCCCAAATAATGATGGACAACCCACAGATCAACGCCAACTGCTGACCCACATCGGGGATGCCCCATCGGGCGATCGCCGACTGATCTTTTTGGATGACCACATCCACCGCCATCCCAATCAACGCCGGAGGAGCCAGATCAAAAATTTTGTTGAGCACAGAGCACAGACTCGCCAGCCAAATCTCCCGCGAAAACGGACGGCTGTAACGCAGAAGGCGATTGAGCGGGGGCAACGGTTGAGAAGATGTGACCATGATTACTGCATTAAAGATCTAAACGGGGAACACTAAGAAAAATAGCTTTAGACAAGATTAAGACCTGTAAAGTTATGCGTCTTTGCCTTAATCTAATGAATATATCTACCGTCTTGCTACGAACTCATTTTTCCTTTGTGCGTCGATTCAACCATGATAGAACTTGACTCCCTCCCCGTTGTCGTTGAAAGTGCCCAAACCCTGGACAATGATGTCCTACTAACCCTCTCTAAACTGGTCGGTCGTCAGCGCCGCATTGAAGCAACCATTCATTTGCCCGCTACCATTGAACAAGTTTGGCAAGTGCTGACAGACTACGAGGGGTTGGCAGAGTTTATCCCTAACCTTGCGACAAGCTGCCGTATCCCCCATCCAGAGGGTGGAATCCGCATTGAGCAAGTGGGTACCCAAAACCTTAAGATCGTGACGTTTTCGGCACGGGTGGTCTTAGATATGGTGGAAGAATACCCCTCCGCAATCCGGTTCACGATGGTAGAGGGAGACTTTAAATCGTTTTCTGGTGAATGGTTGCTTCAGGCGACGCCAGACTGTGATGGGGGCGGAACCCGACTCACCTATATCTTAGAAGTTTGGGCTAAGGCAACCATTCCTGTGATTGCCATTGAGCAGCGGCTCAAGAAAGACCTGCCGCAAAATTTGTATGCCATTCGCGATCGCCTTGCGGTTTTGTCCGTCTAGGGGTAGCCTTTCGGCACTCTATATTTAACCAGTGGTAGCTTGGGTTGAAGCATGAAACCCAAGATCTAACCAATGCAGTAGGAGCGCGCACAAAGGCGATCGCGACCTAGGTTTAGTTAAGGTTGCGATTTGAACCAGTTGTCCAACTTATCAGCGCTGGAGAAATCTAGCAATGCCTCACCTAATGATTCAAGTTGGGAAATCGAGAGCGCAGAGATTTTGGCTTCAGAATTAGGCGAGATTGTTCCGACCCGACGGGCGAGTTGGCGGAGGATGAGCGATCGCGCTTCTCGTAGGGCACCCGTTTGCTCACCTCGCTGTTCACCGATTTGCTCACCCTCTTGCAAAGCTTCCTGATAAACCTTAGTTTGTTTGAGTTCGCTTAATCCCAGCATATTCTCAATTGCCTCTCGACCTAACAATGGAAATTTATAAACCACAATTGTCTCGATAAGCTCCATTATCGCTGCAAACTTTGGATCTGTCTTAGAAAGCGGCTGAGTCTTTGCCAGTAATGCTTTTGCTTTAGAAACTGCATCCACAGCGTCTGAGATAATGAGCTGTATCAGGCCAATTCCCAACGACTCTGTTGAAGTCTCGCTAAAGTCCTCTAGATAAACGCGATGAACTTGGTCGCTGTTGAGATTCGCTCGGTATAGTCTTTGATTTTTAGATTCAATGCTCCGAGTGGGATAAATAACCACTGCTTGCCAATCAGCAGTTTGAGGATACAGATTTAGATAAAAATAAATCTCTGCAAAGAACCGCTGATAAAAGACTGGGTCGCTCTGCATCTGGACTTCAATGAACCAGACCGTTTGATCGGAAGCTTCGGGACTGGGAAATAGAACCCCATCCAGACGAAAGGCAACCTGCTTGATTTCAACCGACCCAAACTCTCGACCCTGGGCTAACTCAGGAGATTGCCCCAGCAACTCAAACAAGATATCAGGACTGGACTGAAAAATGCGGTAAAAAATTGAATCCGTTTTCAAAAAGCGCGTACTCCAGCTACACAGCTTTTAATTGAGACAGTCAGCCCAATCTTACTTTTCTTGTGCCTCATTCTGTTAATTGACACTGTTTACTTAAAGCGTGATAAAACCGTTAAGCCTTGATACATAAAGCTTTCAGGGGTTCTTGCTTAAAATACTCATAAACCTTGCCAAACATCATGTTCAGACTATCCATCACGGACTAGCTGAGCAGTGCCCCCTGCCTACTATTACTGACTGTAAATTTTCTCAGACGGTCTTTCTAGTATGCAATGCAGAGAATTGCTGTGGGGCATGAATTTCGCCCCACAATCCAGCCTACTCTTGCTACTGTATGGGTTCCTGTGGAGAAGATTCGTTTGTCTTATCCTTAGGAGCGCATTTACGAGTCACGCTTAACTGAACAATAATGCCAGTTGGACCGCCAATATTGTTTGCTTCCATTGTGACCGTGTGAATACCCACGCTGGAATTCGCCGGAATAGTGTAAGAAAATGGAGTCAAACTTCCCGGCAAAAATCCATAATTTGGTGTGCCCAGCGATGATGCCACTGTTTTTCCATCAATTTTCAACACACCTGTGTTGTCGGCCAAAAAGTTACCACTGATCGAGATCTCCGATGGAATTATACATTTTTGGGCGTTGAATTGGGTTTCATAACGGTACACACCAACCGCTGTGGGGTTGCCAACCGGGCTGATCCATTTTGCGGGCAAAAGCTGCGGGAGTGGAGACACTGTGGATAAGGGCGAGTTAATCCATGCAACATTGGAGGCGAGTGTAGTGCCTTGGACAGAACCACTAGGAGGAACTTTTACCGTCCATGGAACAGCGCCAGTGCTCAAATTTGCGGTCGTTGTTTCGCCTAGACAGTTGCAGCATTTCAGAGCAGGAGTCCTCGCGCGCCCTTCGCCAGGAGCGACATTTCTCGTGTCCTGCGCGATGACAGCCGAAGAACTCGCTAACGGTGTAGTAGTGAGCCGAGCAAAGATCTGAGAAATCTTAAGGGGATTAGTAGTAGAAAACTTTCCGACCAGCATGTCATTCGACATGATCCACGACTTCGTTAGCCCAGTCGGCAGTAAAGCTGCTCTGGTCTTTAATGCCATTGAAGGAAAGGGCATAAAGGTTTCTGAGATCATTAAACCTACAAAGACTGAAACCTTAACCAAAGAAACTTGAATATTTTTTATTGATGTATTGGTTGACAAAAGTTTTTGATTCCTATGTTTTGAAAACAAACAGGGGGTAATTACAGTGAGTCTAAAAGAAGAAGATTTAGCTTCACTATAGTAAAGCCATCATAACTTAACTTTGGGCTTAATCTTCGCGAACTTAAAAAATATTAAGGGCACCTCGAAAAATAGATTTGTGGATCTCTAAAACCACTAAAATCTCGTCATTAAGTAGATTAGCCTAAATAAACTGAACTTACACGGGGAAAACTAAAATTTACTCAAACCTATGTTGAAAGAGAACTACAGGCTATTCAGGATAGTTAAGCTTTTCAACCTTCACCTACTTAATTCTTAATAGAACGAACTTATTCTCAATAAAACTCAACTACTCTGGACTAAAAGTCCAGAGGTTGAAGAAGGGACTGAAAGCCCCAAGATGACTGAACCAAGTTAAAAGTGGCCGCAATACTGTTCGGTTAAGTCTTTTCATCCCTGCATTAGCCCCCCCGACCCCCCAAATTTGGGGGGAGAAAGCCAAAAACTAGGGTCATTTCCCCCCAGAATTGGGGGGCTAGGGGGGCAAGTGCAATGTCTTTGCCTCTTAACCGAACAGTATTGAAAGTGGCCGGATAAACTCATCACAGTGGCTCAAGAGAATAAAGGTGTGTAGCAGCAAAAGCCTCCCACTAAAATGGGTAGTTTCAACTAGCGTGCTGGGACAATGAATTATTCTAGGTGCCCTGAAGAAGGATCTGCCTCAAAATTTGTATACCATTCGCGATCGCCTTGCGGTGTTATCCCCTTAAATTTCAGAGTTTCATTGCCAACGTCCCCCGATCGCCATCCAACGTCATCGCAACCCCAACGGGTAGCGCCGCATTCACCCCTTGGTGCCCAAAGGGGAGATCTGAAACAATAGGAATGCCGAGGTCAGATAGGCGATCGCGCAATACCTCCTCAATCGTCCAGCTTGGAATTCCAGCAGGGGCTTCACACTGGCTAAAGCGACCGAGGGCGATGCCCTTCACTTGGGAGAGCATTCCACTCATGCGCCACTGGGTCAGCATGCGATCAAGGCGGTAGGGGGCTTCGCTAACATCCTCTAGGGCTAAAATCACGCCGTCTAAATTCGGCTGAATGGACGTGAATAAACAGTGGGTTGCAACGGTTAAATTGGCGGGTAGCAGTAAACCCGTTGCGGTGCCTCCTCCCCACCCTTTACCCTCAAGGGGTTTAAGCGGTCTGCCTTCTAACCAATCAAAGAGGCGCTTGATCGACCAGTCTGGTTCCTCTGCCAGGGTGGTTAGGACGGGGCCGTGAACGCTGGAAATACCTTGAGTGGCAAATTGCCAAAGCAGGCTGGTTACATCCGAAAACCCGATGAGCCATTTGGG
>JANLSD010000057.1:0-27825 GCA_031362245.1 Acaryochloridaceae cyanobacterium OTE_25_metabat_464
GTCTCTGGGTAGTTAAAAAAGAAGCGGCTCAGATCTTCGCTCCATCAGAGTTCCTGCAAAAATAATATTTTGTAATTTATTGAATTATTACTCTACCGCTCAATGCGAATGACATGTTCTGTTACCGCTTCAAACGTATCGTCATGGCTGATCACAATCAGTTGTCGAAACGCCTTAAGATTGCTAATTGCCTCCGCAAGCTGCCGCCGTCGCTGCTGATCCATATTGGTCGTCGGCTCATCAAAAAACGCAATATCAATATTCGCTAACACCCGCAACAGTGCCAACCGCACCGACAACGCCGCACACATTTGCTCCCCACCCGATAAACTCTTAAAACTGCGCCAATAGCCCCGCTCCCGGACGCGAATCTCATAGTCTTCAGTCCATTCCAGCGTGACCTCATCTCGGTTTAGCAACTCTCGGAACAGCCGATCCGCTTCTCTAGAGACCTCTGCCAAATAGAACTTCGTAATGCGAGGGCCGCTTTGATTGTAGATTTGACGGGCATCCCCTACAAACTGAAGCACCGATTGGCGCTGGATCAGGAGAAGGCGATCGCCCTCCCGTTTCTCACTCAATGCCTGCCGCTCCTGCAACCGTAGGGTCAAGTCTTGCAGTTGGGCACGTTGGGGTGCAAGACCACCCTGAAGTTGATTCTGCTGCTGCTTGAGCTGTTCTAGATTGGCATTGAGCAGGAGATGTTGCTGCGGATTGTAAGATTGCTGGGCCTGTTGTAACTCCGCTTGCAGTTGCTGGCCTTGAGTTTGGAGCGTCGTAAGTGCAGTTTGCACTTCTTCACGCTGAGCCGTTAGCTCTTTAAAGCGATTGGCTTCTTCACGATGACGAAGATAAAGTTGATGGTCTGCTTGATGAGTTTGTAGCAGATTCTGCTGAAGTTCAAATTGAGGGTCGAGTTCAGCAAAGGCGGCGACTTGTAGTTCAATCTGCGCCATCTCTTGTTGTAGGGGTGCAAGGCTATTTTGGAGCTTTACGAGCTTTTGCTGAAGCTGATCGGATTGCTGAAGCTGCTGCTCTAGTAGGCGCACATTGGCTTTTGGGTCGTTAAGCTGCTTGAGTTCCGCTTCAAACTGGGTGACTTGGGCTTTGAGAGGTGACTCTTGGGTGAGTCGGCGATCGCACTCCTCCCCTTCCTTCCTCAATCGATCCAGCTCCAGCACTTGTTCAGCAACCTGCTGCTGCTTGAGTGGCAGCACCGCAAGCTGCTGCTGCTGACGCTGGGCGGTTTGAAGCGCCTCAGTAAGCTGAGTTAGCTTTTGCTCTAGCTTTGTGGTGGCAGTAGAGTCCGTCAAAGGTTGGAGGAGGGTTTGGAGCGATCGCAGCACCTTCGTATTAAGCGTCACCCCTGACTCAATCACCTGCTGCACAAACGCCAGATCGTGATGATTGGAGAGCGCCTGATGCAGCAGCATCTTTGCCGCAGAAGCCTGTTGTTGATAGCGTTGGTTGGCACTTTGAGCTGGCCCTAAGAGTGCCTCTAACTCTCCGGCAAAAGCCTGCCCTGCCTGGATTTGACTCAACTGCGTTTGAACCTGAAGGCGGTCTTGTTCCAGTTTGGGTAAGGCCACAGCCTTTGCACTCATCTGCTGAAGCGTTTCAATTTCAGCCTGGAGCTGCCCGAGCTGCGTCTGACGCTGTACCTGCTGTGCCTGAAGACTTTGACGCTGATGCTTAAGGGTGTCTAACCCTTGAAGAGATTGGAGTACCTGTTTGAGGGACTGGTCTAGGGCTTCCTGCTGGGGGACGAGCGCCTGCCATTGGGTCAGATCTTGCCGCAGGGTTGTAAAGGTTGCGAGCTGGCCCTGGAGTTGGGACATGGCTCCCTCACGATCGCGCAAACTCAGCCGCAAATTTTCCCTCTGTTTGAGCACAATTTGCTGCTGACGGCGTTGCTCAGAAAGCTGCTGGAGGGTATCTTGAGCACTTTGGTAAATCTGAAAACTCTCACGTCGCACTCGACAAATTTCTACGGCTTTTTGAGCACTCACCCAAGCAGCCTCCAGCAATTTGAGGGCTTCGCTTTTGCTGGCAACCTGAAGCTCTACCTGACGCAGTTGGGTTTCTAAAGTTTGGACTTGGGTTGCGGCGGTTGCCCATTGCTCTACCTCAACCTGAAGCGCCCCGATTTGTTGGGTGAGCTGTGTCACCTGAGCTTCATTTTGGGCGATCACCCCTCTCAGCGTCTCAGCCTGCTCCTGAAGCGTCTCCCAATCTGCAAGCTGCTGTTCGTAGTGGGCTAACTGCTGGGTTAGGGTATTGACCTGCGCCTTGGCGTAGGTATCTAGATCGCGGAGCTGTTCGTAGGTTTGTTTGTACTCTTCGACCTTGAGGATGGGATCAAAGATTTTTTTGCGATCGTTGGGGCGCTTAAGGAAATCTGCCGTAAAGGTGCCCTGGGGTATGCCAATGGTTTCTGCAAATAGACGGGCCAAATCAGTTAAAGGCGGTACCCCCAGATGCTCCCGTAGCCAAGCCTGCACATCCTCAATCTTGCGCATTCCTAAGTTGACTTTGAGCTGCGGGTCGAATAGCTCATAGCCCCGACTCGTGCAGCGCCGTGCTTCGTAGACGCGCTCATCTAAATGGGAAATAAAGCAGACCGTGACCTGAGTACTTTTGGCCCCCGTGCGAATCAATTCGCCTCGGGTATAGTCACTATGGTCGAAGAGAACCCAGGCGATCGCCTCCAAAATGCTGGTTTTGCCCGCACCATTTTCGCCACAAATCGCATTGGTACCGGGCAGAAACTCATAGTGGCGATCGCCGTGGATCTTAAAATTTTTGAGCGTAACTGAACAAATTTCCATTCTGTAGAACAGCCTAGCGCGTGAAGAGCCTTATAACCAATAGGACACAGGCATGCGTCGCACCTTTAAGTCAATTGCCATAACGCTGTTGTGCACCCTAAAACGCACCCGTATTTTAGCCTTCTGACTTTGCGCGAGGTTAAAACTGCACGAGTATCCTTCAACAAGGGCATCCTAATCATAAGCTGCGCTGTCTAACGCCCTTGGTTGAATAAGCGCCCTTCGCACACCCCATCAAGGATTATCACGGAACTCCGACTGTGTATCACTTTCTGGTTATTTGTGACCATCTCGGAAAACGAACGATCCCCTTAGAGGCAGATACCTATTCTATTGGGCGGGATGCGCGCAACTCCATTCTGGTGTCTTCCCGTGCCGTTTCTCGCCATCATGCCACCCTCATCAAAGAAAAAGAGGGCAATTCCATTGGCTTTCGTATCATCGACGGCTACCCAGAAGGCCAACGCAGCACCAACGGCATTAGCGTTAACGATCAGCCCTGCTATACCTGTGATCTCAAAAATGGAGATCGGATTGCCATTGGGGAACAGGTTCAGGCCCAATATTTCGAGGCCACTTCCATCCAGGCACTCGTCTCGATCAACCCGCAGCTCATTTCAGCCATCAGCACGCCCTCCAACCCCGTTGAAGAACTGCACCGCCGCGATCGCCTTCTCGGAGAAGTCATCGCCGCCCGTGAACTTCACTTTCCACAGCGAATTCAACGACTCTTAAACATGGGCTGTGAGTGGTTTGGCCTAGAGCATGGCTTATTTTGTGAATGGTCTGAGCAATCACCCAAAATCCTGGCCCAAGAACATTACAACCCTGCTTATACCGACCAAGTCGCCTTAAGTACTACATCTCTCCTCTTAGATGAAAGCTTTTTAGACCTGTGTAGCCTAACAATTAAGCACGACACCACTATTGACTACGAATACCTTGGCTTTGTGGATCCATCCTGGAATGGGCCGTCTGTGTGCCGTGCTAATCAGTCCTTTAGGTCTTGTTTTAGCGTCCGAGTGCTGTGTGGCAAACAAGCCCAGGGGCTACTGTGTTTTGTGAGCGAAACCCCCACTTCTATACCGTTCCAATCTTTCCAGAAAGACCTGCTGCGCTTCATGGCCCAATGGGTGGGCAGCGAAATGGAGCGCCAGCAGTACCAAAATGCTCTCCAAAAACAGCTTAAGGAAACGGTTTTACTCAAGCAAATTTCCCAAAAAATTCGAGGCAGCCTAGAGACATCTCTCATTTTTCAGACGACGGTTGATCAGGTAGGGAAAGCCTTTCGGGCCAGTCGTTGTAACCTTTATACCTATCTCGAAGATCCTGAACCTCAAACGCCTTGTGCTGCGGAATATTTAGGGGAAGGGGTTGCATCTATCCTCAACGTGGATATTCCCGTTGCCCTCAATCCCCATGCGCTGACGGTCTTGTACCAAGATAATGCGCTCGCTTCAGGCAAGGTATCCCAAGAACCCTTGCTAGAGACAATTCATACACTCTATGACCAGCTAGAGGTCAAATCTATCCTGGCCATTCGGACTTCCTACCAAGGCAAGCCCAACGGGATGTTGACCCTGCACCAGTGCGATCTCATCCGGAACTGGCTCCCCGATGAAATTGAGCTTTTTGAAGCCGTTGCAGCGCAAGTGGGCATTGCCTTGGCTCAAGCCCAGCTTTTAGAGCAAAAGACAATCCATCACAAACAGCTTCTTGAGCAAAACCAAGAGCTTGTTGAAGCCACCCGCGCCGCAGAAGCTGCCAGTCAGGCCAAAAGTGAATTCCTTGCCATGATGAGTCACGAGATCCGCACCCCCATGAATGCGGTCATTGGCACCCTAGATATGCTCCACACTACCCCTGTAAATGACCAACAATCACTGTTTCTCGACATTATTCGAAACGGGAGCGAAACGCTTCTGACCTTGCTCAACGATATTTTAGATTTTTCTAAAATTGAGGCTGGGAAACTTCAAGTCGATTGTCATCCCTTTAATCTCAGCACCTGTATTACATCAGCCATTGAATTATTGGCTCCCCAATGTACCCAAAAAGGGATTGCACTGACCTGGTTTATTGACCCAGAGGTTCCCCAGCACATTGAAGGAGATAGCTATCGATTGCGACAAATCCTGACCAATTTAGTGAGTAACGCCGTTAAATTTACGGATGTTGGTCAAGTGTCGGTTCGTGTCACGGCCCATCGTCGTGATCCCGATTCCCCGTGCCATGAGATCCAGTTCATGATTCATGACACAGGGATTGGCATTTCGGCTCAGCAGCAGGCTAATCTGTTTCAAGCCTTTAGCCAAGTAGATACCTCCATTACCCGTAAATATGGTGGAACAGGTCTAGGACTTATTATTAGCCAGCAGTTGACGCAACTCATGGGCGGACACCTGTGGGCCGAAAGTCAGGGAAGCGTTGTAGGTGATCCACCCCGTCAATGGCAGTCTCTCTTTAGCACCCTGCTCCAAGATCTACCTACCTTCTCCGCCGCTGGCCCTGGCTCAACGTTCTATTTCACGATTACAGCGGATGCTAAGTTCGATGTCGATGCAGTGCCTGTATCCACCCTGAAATCTGATTCCCCGCCAGTCATGGTTTCTGATCTAGTAGCATTTGGTAAACCTCCCGTATTGCTTGTAGAAGATAATCCAGTCAATCAAACCGTGGCTCAGTTTATGCTCAAGCAACTGGGCTATGACTTTAAGATTGCCAATAACGGCGCTGAGGCCATCGAGATTCTGCGCCAAACTGAATATCCTCTTGTTCTTATGGATATTGAGATGCCTATCATGGACGGTATTTCTGCCACTCAGGCCATTCGCCAAGAATGGGCCACGCCCGATCAGCCCTATATTATTGCGGTGACGGCCTATGCCATGACGGGCGATCGTGAACGATGTCTTAATGCAGGCATGCAGGACTACCTCACCAAGCCATTGCGAATTCAAAATCTACAAACAGCGCTGCAACAGGGCGAAAACTCATTATCCTTAAAACAGGCTCCTTTACAACAGGAGTCACCCCCTCTCGTTCAAGAAACAGTGATGATTCTGGATCAATCTGTCCTGAATGGATTTTTTGAAATGGCTGGCCCTGAGGTTGCCGTCGCGCTGATGCGGGAATTGCTAGATGCCTACAGCGAAGATGTGCCCCAACGATTGGTGGATATTGAGACGGCGATCGCCCAATCCAACCCCGAAGCCCTTCGATGTGCTGCCCATGCTTTGCGCTCTAGCAGCATTAACTTAGGTGCGGTTGAGGTGGGGCAACGGTGCAGGGAATTGGAGCAAATGGGCAAATCCGGTACGACAGAAGGAGCGCAGGAATTATACCCACAACTGTCTCTAGCCGTTGGGATGGTCATTGGTGCCCTAGAAAATACGTACCAGAATCTTCGGTTGGCAACGGTTTAATGATCCACACCTTGCACTACCCCACCCCAACCCTCCCCTATGCCTTTCAGGCAGCTTCGCAAAGGGTAAGGGGAGGGAGTAAGAGTTATCCATATTCTTCCCCCCTTACCAAGGGGGGACTGAAGGGGGTAGTGCAAGATGTAACTACTTTTTTCAAACTGCATTTCAGGACATTTCCATGCGAATAGCAATCATCGGCTGTGGATTTGTCGCCGACTATTACATCAGTACCCTACAGGACTACCCTCAATTCACGATCGCAGGCGTCATGGATCGCAACCCAGACCGTGCCGCCCATTTTGCGAAATATCACAATCTGCCGCTCTATTCCAGCCTTCCCGCGCTTCTAGAAGACACTAGCGTTGAGATCATCCTCAACCTAACCAATCCTCGCAGCCATTTTGAAGTCTCTCAAGCCTGTTTAGAAGCAGGCAAACACGTCTATTCTGAAAAACCCCTTGCCATGACCTTTGAGGATGCCCAATCCCTCGTGAATCTGGCCCAAACTAAAGGACTGTACCTTTCTTGTGCGCCTTGCAACCTACTCAGCGAAACGGCTCAAACCCTTTGGAAAGCACTACGAGAGAAGGTCGTCGGCTCCGTCCGTGTGGTCTATGCAGAAATGGATGATGGGTTGCTTCACACCATGCCCTATCGTCAGTGGCAAAGCAGTTCTGGCACCCCCTGGCCTGCCAAGGATGAATTTGAGGTGGGCTGCACCCTAGAGCACGCAGGTTATTACATTACTTGGCTCGCGGCTTTTTTTGGCCCCGTCACTTCCCTCACCGCCTTTGCCTCCTGCCAAGTGCCTGATAAACAAACCGATGAACCTTTAGACCCCAATAATGCACCAGATTTTTCAGTGGCCTGTCTTCAGTTTGCCTCGGGGGTTGTGGCCCGTCTGACGTGCAGTATTGTGGCTCCCCATGACCACACACTCAAGATCATTGGGGATGAGGGCATTTTGTCTACCCACGACTGTTGGTTTTATAATGCGCCTGTTTTTGTGAGGCGATCGCTCACCCTCCGTCGCAAAACTTTTTGGAACCCAATCCCCCGTAAATACCCCTTAGTTCATTCTAGTCAGCACAAGCGCAAAACCAAAAAAGGGCAGCAAATGGACTATGCCCGTGGCGTGGCTGAACTTGCCGATGCCATTAAGAATCAACGCCCCTGTCGCCTAGGGGCAGAATTTTCACTCCACGTCAACGAAGTGGTGTTAGCGATTCAGAACGCTACCTCAGGTGTGTGTTATCAGACCAAGACGACCTTTGCGCCCATTGAACCCATGCCGTGGGCGTAGAATAAACCCATGAAAATATTAATCACAGGGGCTTCGGGATTTATTGGTCGCTATGTCGTTGCGGCAGCACTTCGCAAAGGCTATGACGTTAGGGCAGTAGTGAGATCGCCTCAGCAATGGTTGCCTTGGCCCAGCCATCCTCAATTGGAGATCGCGCACTTTGATTTACGAGATGCAGCGCACCTACCAGCGGTATTGGACGGTACTGATACGGTAGTGCATTTAGCCGCAGTGATGTCCGGCTCCCTCGAAGAACAGCGTCAGGGGACGGTGCTGGCAACTCAGGCGTTGCTAACAGCGATGAAAGCCTCTTCAGTTCAACATCTGATCGCCATCAGCAGTTTTTCGGTGTATGACTACTTGCCGCTAAGTTTGGGTACCATTCTCTTGGAGAGTATGCCCCTGGAAACCCGACCCGATCGCCGAGATGGTTATACCCAAGCCAAGCTAGCTCAAGAGATTTTAGTCCGCCAGTTTGCCACGGAAACTTCAACCCTGCTCACTATCCTTCGTCCTGGGATTGTCTATGGCAAAGATCATCTTTGGAATGCATCCTTGGGGGTGAATGTGAAAGATCGACTGTGGGTTTGCGTGGGCGATCGCGCTACCCTGCCCCTGCTCTATGTCGAAAACTGTGCCGATGCGATTATGCAGGCCATCCTATATCCGCCCAAGAGCCGCCACACCATTAATCTGATTGATGACAATCTCCCGACTCAAAAGGCGTACCTCAACGCACTCCGGCAGGTGTTGCCAACGCTGCCACCTAAGGTAACGCTGCCGTGGGCTGTCGTGAATCAAGTCTCGAATTTGGCCTCCAGACTTCCAGGACTTTCCCGAGCAAAGGTTCCTGGGTTGCTTGTGCCTGCTAGAGTTCATGCTCGCTTTAAGCCGTTGGCCTATAACAATACTCGGGCGAAGCAGTATTTGGACTGGTCGCCTCGATTTGGGTTGTCGGATGCGTTGGGGCGATCGATCAGTACCATTGATTTACTTCAGGAGGCACAGCAGCCCTAATGCGGATTGCTTACCTGACCGGAGAATATCCCAGAGCTACAGATACTTTTATTCAACGCGAAGTGGAAGGGTTGCGGAAACTGGGTGTAGAAGTTCACACTTTCTCTGTCCGCCCTACGGGCAATGAACATATCGTGGGGCCAGAGCAACAGGCCGAACGCGATCGCACTACCACGCTCCTCCCCCCCTATCTTCCCCATCTCCTCCAAGCACATCTTTCCCTACTGTTCCAATCCCCCCGCCGTTACGCCCAGGGACTCAAGCTGGCTTGGGAGGGGCGATCGCCAGGTCTTAAAGCCCTCTTCTACCAGTTGTTCTACTTTATCGAAGCTGGAACCCTTGCCCACGCGCTCCAACAGCGTCAGATTCAGCATCTCCATAACCACCTTGCAGACTCAAGCTGTACCGTGGCAATGCTGGCTGCAACTCTCGCAGGTATCCGATTTAGCTTTACCATTCATGGCCCCGCCATCTTTTTTGAACCCTACCGTTGGCGGCTAGACCTCAAAGTAAAGCAGGCGCTGTTTGTAAGCTGCATTAGCTACTACTGTCGCTCTCAGCTCATGTTGTTGAGTTCACCCAATCACTGGTCTAAGCTCCACATTGTCCATTGCAGTGTAGACCCCCAGCGGCTGATTCCCGTTGTTCATCAGCCCAATTGCAAACGGCTGCTTTATACCGGACGCCTTTCTGCTGCCAAGGGTCTGCCGATTTTATTCGAGGCGCTTGGTCGAGTCGTACTTCATCATCCCGATCTCGTTTTGACCCTTGTGGGAGATGGCCCTGATCGCCAAGCCCTAGAAACCCTCACCGCCGATCTAAAGCTCTCGCCCTATCTCAAATTTGTTGGGTATCAGTCCCAAGATGCGGTTTGCGAATACCTGCATAAAAGCGATATTTTTGTCCTGCCCAGTTTCTCCGAAGGGTTGCCTGTTGCCCTTATGGAAGCCCTTGCGGCGGGTGTTCCTGTCGTAACAACAACGGTAGCGGGCATTAGTGAGCTGGTGGAGGATGGCGTCAATGGCTATCTTGTTCCTCCTGGCGCAGTGGAACCTCTGGTGAAAAGACTGATGCAGCTTTTAGAGAATGAAGATCTTCGGGAGCGGATGGGGCAGGCCGGACGAATTAAGGTAGAGCAGGAATTTAATCTAGCTCAAGAAGTGCCTTGGCTGAAAAAAATTATGGAAGCGGCATTGTTTGGAAGAACGGAAGCTCTCAGGCCGTCAACGTTCTACAAGCAAGGTTTAATCCAGCCAACGCGCATCGAAACAGATAACCCTGCGTAGGCAACTGCAAACAGCAAGATACTTTCCAGTACTGCAAATCCCACAAGGGGCAAGATCGAAAGTGATAAATCTGCTCCATTCACTTCGGCCAGTCCCCGCACCAAGCCAAAGGCCAGCACCACCCCCGATGATAAATGAGGGTTCTCGTCTTTACGGATGGCGTAGCGACAGGTGACGCCAAAGAGGAAACCGGATAACGCGGCGATCGCCACAGCCACCCCATATCCCAAATCTAGAGCACCCGCCGTAGAGAACCCCTGAATCCCTTGGATCGTGCCCTCTAACCCTGCTGCCATACCGCCCGCAACGATGCCTGACTTCAAAGACTCTATGCGTTCTGCAACGGTCGTCATGGATTAAGGAGTCTCAGTCTCTGTGATGGGCTTAAACCAGGTTTTACGGATGGCCTTTATGCCCATTGGAACCAGGAACCAAGCGGCGATCGCCCCTAGCACCACCACGCTAAACTGGCTCACCCATTTGATTAGCTGCTCCAAATCCACCCATTGCCCTGCAAAGAAAGCAGCCGTCACAATCGCCGAAGCCCAGACCACCGCTCCCAAAACGTTATACAGCATAAATTGCCCAAAGGGCATTTCTACAATGCCTGCCAACGGCCCTGCAAAAACCCGCAGAAGTGTTACAAAGCGTCCAAAAAATACAGCTCTGGAAGCATTGAGACTAAATCGCTGCTTAATATCCAGTAACTTCTGTTCATCAATGCGAAACCAGCGGCTCACCCTCAACACCAAGGGCCATCCACCGTAAACACCGACCCAGTAGCCCAAGGTGTTGCCCACCACTGCGCCCGTAATCACACAGGCTAAGACCTGCCAAAATCCTAAGTCACCCCGACCTGCCAGGAATCCACCCACTAACACAATGGATTCCCCTGGCAGCGGGATGCCTAAATTTTCCAACATGATCCCAAACAAAACAGCCCAGTATCCATAGATACGGGCAAATTCTTCTAATTTGTCGAGGGGGATCAACTCCAAGGACATTTCGGTTTGCCTTTAAGTAATGTTACACATCTCAATATTGACGCGAAAATTGAAGGTCTGTCAATTTAACCGCTGTTTAAGGCCAAAAATCAAAGCAATGGACAAAGATCCAGTGGTGGGTAGGCTCACGCTTTAGTTTGCCCAGAAGGCTTGGCCCATAAGACATCTAGCACTATCAATCTGGGATTAATCGATAGACCGCACATAAGCGACTAGGTCTAAAGATTTTTGCCTTAAACATAAAGTTGGGGGGTACGTTCACAATGGCATGATCGGTAGATTCAAAATACGGCTCAAATTCTGGCGGCATGCCTTTGGGTGTGGTGGCGCTATAAGGGACAGGCTGAAACAGCAGTTCTGTAAATTCTGCATGTTTCCCCTGAAGTTCTGTGACGAGTTGCATCGCCAGTTGAGTTAAAAATCCTTCACTCCGCAGAAGCTCAAACAGGGCAGCTTTGGCTTCAGGGTTTAGGGTAAAACTGGTATCAAAATTTTCAACAATTCGGATTTGCGTCATGGATTGATCACGCTGGACAGAATGACTGAGGTTGCCACAGCAGGCCCAATGGTGGCGGGGCAGGCTCTTTCAGTATCGGCGATCGCGGCGTAATTGTCACTGCCTCAATTCGGAGCATTCTGAAGGCCAGTACAAGGCTAGGTTTTTCCCTCAACCCAGAAATTTATTCAGACAGCGATATCCAATGAGCCTCTGATCAAAATCACTACAGGAACGGCATCGGATCAATCGGTTCACCCTGACGGCGCACCTCAAAATGAAGGTGGGGTCCCGTTGAAAACCCTGTAGATCCCACAGCGGCGATCGGCTGACCCTTCCGAACGACTTGACCTGCGGTTACATACATCTGGCTGGTATGACCGTATAGGGTTGTGAGACCATTGCCATGATCAATAATCACAGCATTGCCGTAACCACCTGTCCATTCTGCTGCAATGACAACTCCATTATCAGCCGCCTTAATGAGGCTGCCATATTCTGCCCCAAAATCTAAACCATTATGAAAACGTCTGTCGCCTGAAATAGGATGTATCCGCCAACCAAACGGACTTGTCATTGGCCCTTCGGCAGGCAAAATAAACTGTCCTGAACCTGGGACAAAAATAGTACCTGGGAACGCAATATTCGCCGCTAGCTTTTGTTGAATGTTTTTGGTGATCTGATCGGATTCCGCCGCAAGCTGTTGTTCCGCAGCCGATAGCGCTTCGCGATCGCTCTTCAGTCGATTGACCAGAATGTTTTCAGATTGAGCCTGATCCTCAGCGGATGCCTTTTGGATAGCAAGTTGCTGGGTGATGAGTGCGATATGGTTTTTCTGGGTTTCCGTCTCTACCTTCTTCGCTTCAATGGCCGCTTTGGCTTGTTTGAGCGCAACCAACGCTTTTTGATCTTCGCTATAAACCCGCTTCAGTTGATACTGCCGATCCATCAAATCCTCTAAAGAGCGGCTTTGCATCAGTGCCACCCAACCTTGGCTGTTGGTTTGACGCTGCAAAAACCGCAGCCGTGCAGCCGTACTCATTTGCTGTTTGCTGTACTTTGCCTGATAAACCGAAAGCTCCTTCTCAATCTGCTTGAGCTTTTCGGTCGCGGTCTTGAGTTTGTCTTGCTCTGATTCAATTTGGGACGCAGTGGCTTTAATTTGTTGGCCCAGGCCCCCCAGGCGATCTCGGGCGGATTTCTCCTGCGCTTCTAGCTTTTGCTTCGCCTGATTAACACTAGAACGATAATCATCAATATTCTTTTGTTTTTGCTGAAGCTCCGGTACCGACCCTTCGTTTGCAGCCCAAGCCGTTCCAGGAAGAAATAGATCTCCGAAAATAAGCTGAATGACCAGACAAAATATTAAAACTAACCCTTTGAACACAGTGAACATTCGTATTGGCAGAGAAAGGCCCAGGCAAAAGACAATAACTTATCTTATACAGACGTATGCCTAAGGCTAATGTACCCCAATCTTCCATTTCGTCGAACTCATCTGCTTTCCCTAGAGTTCCCTAACGTCAATTTTTAGCTCACAGTGCCGTTTTCACCTGCTGTTCAAACCAATTAATTATTTGTGGTAACGTCAGCCGTTCCATCGCCGTGTTTTCCTGTAGGGCAATTTTTTGGAGGGGGCCTAGGGACGACACCAACAACTGCTCCAACAATTCTACAAACGATTTATCAGAGGATGGTGAGGTTTGGAGCGTCGCGTCTTGATGAATCCAATCCCGAATATGCTGGGGCTGAAGGTCAGCCATTGGGAGACCTGATCCCTCGCTCACTCGCTGCAAATATCGCCAGCTATAGACCGTAATCCGAATCGAAAAGCGATCGCGGGTTGGCAGCAGCGTCTGATCAATCTGGGCACATTCATCAGGGGACAGAAATTGGTCGAAGGATTTAGGAAAATTTAGCATAGGGGGTGGGTCAGTTTTTTCGATAACATAAACCGCTGATGTCCAGGCGGGTAGTCTTCCATCATTGCAAACATGCTGAACCCCAGCTTTTCGTAGAAGGGGCGCGCCTGAAAGCTATAGGTGTCTAGCCAGACCGTGTGGCAATGGCGATCGCACGCCAGCGCCTCCACCTGCGCCATCAGCTTTCTTCCCCAGCCTTGCCCCCGATAGGCTTGACCAACGGCAAACCCGCCCACAAAGAGCCATCCCCAGCGGCTATCCCCCGTTGCACCCCCCACCATTGCACCCGTTGAGTCTCGTAACTCAATTAAAAACTTTTCAGCTTCAAAGGACACCCCGTGGGCAAGGTTGTACTCCTTCAGCAGCTCAAAAATAGCAAGTTGCGCTTCCTGGGTTGGTTCCTGAATCGTCTTGATAGATAACGTCATTTCTGTCCTAAAAGTGTCGGACTTACAAAATCGAACTTACAGAATCGGACTAGGCTTCATTGGCCTGCTGCCAATAATTGTAGGCACTGTAGGCCATCGTTACAACGCCTGTCACAATAGCAGATTCATCAGCTTCAAACTGAGGGTGATGAAGCGGATGGTTGGTTTGCCCCTGTCGCCCCACCCCTAACCGAAACATCGAGCCAGGGGCATGGTCTAGAAACAGCGCAAAGTCTTCCGCCCCTAAAGACGGTTCTGGCAAAACAGAGACGCGCTCAACCCCCAAGGCTGCCTGGGCTGATCGTTCTAAAAGCTGGGTCAAGCGCGGATCGTTGTGAACCGACGGAACTCCCCGCTCATAGTTAAGGTGGTATCGCGCACCGTAGGGTTTGCAAATCCCCGCCACAATCTCTTCAATCCAATCTGGCAAACGGGCATGGGTTTCGGGATGGAGCGATCGCACGGTTCCTTTCATCACCACTTGGTCGGCAATCACGTTGTACGTACGGCCCCCAGATATTTGTCCAACGGTGAGTACCACAGGACGCAGGGGATTATGGGTGCGGCTAATGGCTTGTTGGAGCGTTGTAATCACCTGGGCGGCAATCCAGATCGCGTCGATCGCCTCGTGGGGTCGTGCCCCGTGACCAGATTCGCCAATGATCGTGAGTTCTAAGTTATCAGCAGCGGCGGTCAAAGCGCCGTAGCGCACCGCAACGGAACCCGCCGGAATGGTGGGGAAAACATGTACTGAGAGAAAAGCATTCACCCCTGCGATCGCGCCATCGGCAATCATCCAGCTTGCCCCCTGAGCAATTTCTTCGGCGGGTTGGAAGAGGAAGCGGACGGAGCCTGGAAGGTGCGATCGCAGTTCTGCCAAAATCATCGCGGTGCCCAGGCCCACGGTAGTGTGGATATCGTGACCGCAGGCGTGCATCACACCAGCATTCCGGGACGCGAAGGGTAAAGCAGTCCGTTCTTGGATCGGCAGGGCATCCATATCCGTGCGAATCGCTAACAGGCGTGGGTCGGTGTCTTGACCCGCTAGATCGCCAATGACGCCCGTTTTGCCCACATTTTCCCGCACCTTCAGACCACAGGACGACAAAACCCCTGCCACATAGGTCGAGGTTTGATGTTCTTGCCCGCTCAGTTCAGGATAAAGGTGAAGGTGGCGACGAATTTCAATGAGGCGTGGGGCTAGTTTTTGGGCGAGTTCCTGAATTTGGGACAGCATGGGGTCTATGACCTGAAGAAAACATGGTGAGCGCGATGAAGGGCAATCAATTCAACTATCTTGAAAACATTGGAGAATCAATATCTAAATTATGACCGTTTTATCGTTGCAGAATCTGACATTAATGGTTAGGTTAAGCACGCTCAAGTCTTAAGTAAGAAAACATATGTCAACACTATCATTGTTTGCCGAGTTCAAAGTCCCTGAAAGCACTGGTAAGACAATAGTCTAGCGTCGTTTGTCTCCTGAAAATGGGAAAGGGGTTGCCTTTGGTGCTGGCAAAGACGTGCTCTAGCCATCAGATCGGTAGAATGTTTTAGCTATACTTATCGCCCTTCATGAAAATAAGCGCAGGGTTATGTCACCTAAAACATTTATTTCCCTTGGTTTGCTGGTTTTTGTTCCGATTTCAATTGCAGCCGAGCAGTTAAAGTGGGGACCGCTCGCCGTTTTTATTACCGCTGCTGTTGCAATCATCCCCTTAGCCATTTGGCTGAGTACAGCGACGGAGGAAATCGCGGTCATTTCTGGCCCTTCCATTGGTGGCTTACTCAATGCGGTGTTTGGCAACGCCACCGAGTTGATTATTGCGCTGTCTGCACTCAATGCAGGGCTAATCGATATTGTAAAAGCTAGCATTGCAGGCACAATTATCAGCAATTTGCTGCTGGTTATGGGGTTGTCGATGTTGTTTGGGGGGCTGCGTTACAAGGAGCAATCCTTTCAACCCATCATTGCCAGAGTAAACGGTTCCACGATGACTCTAGCCGTGACTGCAATTATTTTGCCGGCGATCGCCGCTTACGCCTCGACTACGGTGACTGGACGAGACATGAGTCAGCTCTCGATCGCCACCGCAGTGGTGTTAATCATGGTGTATGGTCTAACCCTATTGTTTTCGCTGAAG
Source organism: Acaryochloridaceae cyanobacterium OTE_25_metabat_464 (assembly GCA_031362245.1). Lineage (GTDB taxonomy): Bacteria > Cyanobacteriota > Cyanobacteriia > Thermosynechococcales > Thermosynechococcaceae > JAAURS01. The sequence goes on from JANLSD010000057.1 coordinate 15,854, forward strand.
ACCCACAGCTACCTTTACGAAGTTGGGCTAGTGATTGAAGCAACAGAAACCTCAGAGATAGCCGAAGCCCATGAACAGCCTAATCTCTGGCTTTGGCTGGGGGTTTTAGCCGCTTCTACGATCGCCGTTGCCTTTGAGTCTGAAATGTTTGTCAGCGTGATTGAAGAAGCAACCCAAGGATTAGGACTCACCCCCTTATTTACGGGGGTCATTCTGCTGCCATTAGTGGGGGGAGCCGCAGAATTTGTGACTGCCATTCGGGTTGCCATCAAAGACAATATGGATTTATCCGTTTCTGTTGCAATGGGTTCCAGCTTGCTGGTGGCGCTGCTGGTGGCTCCTGTCTTAGTGCTGGTTGGACAGCTCATCGGACAGCCTATGGATTTAAGTTTCAACCTCTTTGAGGTGGTAGCAATCACCATGGCGGTAGCGGTCGCCAACCTCATTAGCTTAGATGGCCGCTCTAACTGGCTAGAGGGTGTTCTGCTCTTGGCAACTTATGCCGTTCTGGCATTTGCCTTCTATTTCAATCCAGCATAGTGCCCCTTGCTGAGCAGTTGCGGGTGCTACAGGGTTCAAAAATCTTGCAGAAATCATCCACAGAGTAGAAAAGTTCTTCTAAACTAAGCATGGGGCTAGCCTGTAAAGCTATTGTGTGATGACTTTCAGCTTACTTGCTAGCCCCTCCCTCATCCCTACCGTGTACAAACAAGTAAGCGTGACGATGCTCAACACCTCAGATCCCCCTAAATCCCCCTTAAAAAGGGGGACTAAGAGTTGCTCCCCCCTTTTTAAGGGGGGGTAGGGGGGATCGAGTGCAAGGTTTCACAGTTCTTCAAATTTGTGTGTACACCGTAGCCCTCATCCCGAACGCAGATTCGTTAGCCCCATGCGCCCTCATCCAGACTTTGATCTACCGGATTCTTCATTCCCGCCTCCTGATGCTCATGCATCCCGATCAAACTCATCGGGAACTATGCCTGAGCGCAGCGCCATAACAGATCGTTCTCCAGGGCATCAGCACGGATTAGCCGAATCTGTACAGCCTGAATTACTGCCTCCGAACGAGACCTTACCCGCTAATCAGAATAAGGCTCCTCTCTCTTTTCTAGATGTTCTCCAGTCTCTACCCACAAATTTGCTAACCCTGTTGATTTCTTCTGGGATCTTGATTCTGGCGATGATCTGGGATGCCCGTTGGTTAATAGTCGCTGGCATGGTCATCACTCTCCTGGTTGCTTTACGGGTGCTGTGGCCCTCTTTGTTACGAGCCTTAACATTCATGGCAAAGCAAAAACTCTCTTTGGAGCTAGCTGCTGTCTTGGGCTTGTTTTTAGTAGCGCTGGGCTGTTTGCAATTGACAGGCGTTTCTCAGTCCTATTTGAGCCTCTATCGAGTACCCAACTGGGAGGCAATTGGGGCGATTGGAGAGGGTGTTGTGGGGGCCTTTGGTCAGATTTTAATTGCGATGATTGCGCTCTGGGTTGCTTGGAGGCAGTACACGATTGAGAAAGTGCTGACCACCCAGCAAAACCGGATTACGCAACAGCAGACCATTGATTCCTACTTTCAAGGCGTTTCAGATCTAGTCGTTGATGAAGAGGGTTTACTGGAGGACTGGCCTCAAGAACGGGCGATCGCCGAAGGGCGAACGGCAGCCCTCCTCGGCAGTGTTGATAACCACGGCAAGGCAAAGATTTTGCGGTTTTTATCTCACTCAAATTTGCTAACGCCCCTACAGCGAGATCGCCATTTAGGCCGTGCCATGTTAGATGGATCGGGGGGCTATTCAGAAGATCGAGAATATGGGGTTCGAGTGATCAGCCTGAGAATGATGCTAGCGGGTACCGATCTGTGTGACACCGATTTGCGCGGCGCAGATTTAAGCGATGCCAGCTTTTTTGAAGCCAACCTATGCGCCGCCGATTTAACGCGAACCAATTTATCTCGGTCTATTTTGTGTCATGCAAACCTCCGTGAAGCGAAGCTCGATGGCGCACGGTTATTTTATGGCACGCCAGAAACTGCCAGCCCTCGGAACCGCACAGCTCGCCCTAACTTTCAGACCGGGGCACAAACAGGTGCTGTAGTTGAAGGTGTAGATCTAACGGAAGTCAAGGGATTATCCACAGAACAACACTATTACTGCTGTGCCTGGGGGGGTACCAAAACTCGTTCGACAATTCCCGGTGGCTGTGGAAACATTCCCAATAAACTGGATCGGCAACCGGATTGATTCAATAAGCATCCTTCGTACTGGTGGCATGACCTTATGCAACGTAGGCAGCACTCACAATGGCAGAAGCCCACAGCACCGCGCCCAAAATGTTGTAGAGCATAAATTGAGCAAAAGGCATTTCGACAATGCCCGCCAATGTCACAGCACCGCCTTTCATCTTAATTTTAGACCGTAGAAAGAATGCCCCCATTCCCGTATCAATCGCTACAGATCAGAGCTACCCGAAGATCGGTAGTATACGATCATCCGTCAATGGAGGCAGTGGCCCGTGCGTTTTGATAGCTACGATCCCGAAACACAAGGGTTTTACGACGAGCTATTTGTTGCCAAAAATCAGCCCCGTCCAGAAGGACAGCCCCTCGTAGATCGCATCCATTCTCTCCCACCCGGAGAACTGATGCTACGGCAAGCAGCAGCCCAAGCGGCAATGTACAAGCTGGGTGCAACCTTTAACGTCTATGGCGATGAAGACGGGGAAGATCGCATTTTTCCCTTTGACGTGATTCCTCGCATTGTGGCCGTCAATGAGTGGGCGTATCTAGAACGGGGCCTAAAGCAACGGATTCGTGCCCTCAATTTATTCCTCGACGATATTTACCACGATCAAAAGATTGTGACAGATGGCCACATTCCCCTTGAGTTAATTGAGTCAGCCACCGGATTTATGAAGCCCTGTGTGGGTCTAAATCCTCCAGGGGGGGTGTGGTGTCATATTACAGGCACTGACTTAGTGCGCGATAAAGAGGGACAGTGGTTTGTTCTAGAAGACAACATGCGCTGTCCCTCCGGTATCTCCTACGTCCTTGAAAACCGACGGGTGATGAAAAACACCTTCCCGCAGGTGTTTGCAAAAATGCAGATTCAGCCCGTGGATGAGTACCCGAGTCATCTCCTCGAGACGCTTTTACATCTAGTGCCGCCACAAGTTGCCTGTCCAACCGTTGTAGTGTTGACTCCAGGGATTTACAACTCCGCCTATTTTGAACATTCTTTTTTGGCCCAGCAAATGGGAATTGAACTGGTGGAAGGCCAAGATTTAGCCGTGGTGGATGGCTATCTTCAGATGCGAACCACAAAAGGACTTCAGCGTGTAGATGTGATCTATCGACGCATTGATGATGATTTCCTAGACCCCAAGGCGTTTCGAGCAGACTCGATGCTGGGGGTTCCTGGTTTGATGGAGGTTTACAAGGCTGGACGGGTGGCGATCGCCAATGCCCCCGGAACAGGCATCGCAGACGATAAGGTGATATATGCCTACGTCCCTGCCATGATTAAATACTACCTAGACGAAGAACCCATTCTGCCCAATGTGCCCACCTACCTGTGTTGGGAGCCGAAACAACTCGCCTACGTCCTCGAAAATTTAGACAAACTCGTGGTGAAGTCTGCTAACGAAGCGGGGGGCTATGGCATGCTGATCGGCATTCACGCCACGGAAGCAGAACGTCAGGCATTCGCCCTTAAAATCCAAGAAAATCCCCGTAACTATATTGCGCAGCCTACCCTTTGCCTATCGCGGGTACCTACCATTTTGGGTGAGTCGATCGAGGGCTGCCATGTCGATCTGCGCCCCTATATCCTCTATGGTGAGGAGGTTTATGTGCATCCAGGTGGCCTAACACGGGTGGCCTTAAAGAAAGGATCTTTGGTTGTGAATTCTTCTCAAGGGGGAGGCAGTAAGGATACCTGGGTTTTATACTAAGGAACCCGATTTGAAATGGATTCCGTTCCCGTTTAACCTTACTCAAGTTACCCATGCTGAGCCGCGTTGCAAATTCCATCTATTGGCTAAATCGCTATATTGAACGGGCTGAAAATGTTGCCAGGTTCTTAGATGTCAACCTCAATCTGCTCCTGGATATGCCCTCCGGGATTGAGCAGCAGTGGAAGCCGTTGGTGGCGACGACAGGCGATCGCGAGTTTTTCCAAAAACACTACGGCGATGCGACCCCCGAAAACGTGATCCAGTTTTTGGTGTTTGATCGCGAATACCCCAACTCCATTTTGTCTTGCCTCCAAACCGCCCGCGAAAATGCCCGATCCGTCCGCGAAATTATTTCCTCGGAAATGTGGGAACGGGTCAACGCTTTTCATATGACCGTGGCCCAAGCCAATCGGGAAGTGCTCTCTCTCTCGTCCCTCAATGCGCTATTGACAGAGGTGAAGGAATCTAGCCATCTATTTGCAGGGGTGATGGAAGCCACCATGTCCCACAATGAGGCGTGGAATTTTGGGAAGGTGGGTCGCTATCTAGAGCGGGCTGATAAAACCTCTCGTATTCTCGACGTGAAGTATTTTATTTTGCTGCCCTCGACGGAGGACGTGGGTTCTTCTGTCGATGAGCTGGGCTGGATTGCCCTATTGCGCTCTGCTAGCGCCTATGAAATGTATCGAAAAAGCAGTGCCCAACATCGAATTACCCCCGCAGAAGTGGCTTCGTTTTTGATGTTAGACGCTGAGTTTCCGCGCTCCATTCGGTTTTGTTTGTTTGAGATGGAGCGATCGCTGCATCAAATTAGCGGCACGCCCATTGGTACCTGGCGTAACGCTGCTGAGCGTACCATCGGCAAAGTCCGTTCTGAGCTGGAATTTGTCACCATTTCTGAAATTGTCTCCGACGGGATGCACGAATTTTTAGATCGGCTTCAGCTACAGCTTAATGCGATCGATCACGATATTTTTCAAACCTTCTTCTCCCGAGAACCCATTGTGGCAGCCCCGCCCACGAAGGGATTGACCCAAATGCAAACCCAGCGGCAATGAAGTACACCATCACCCACCGCACCACCTATACCTACGATTGCCCTGTTTTCCTCAATCCCCATGTGCTGCGGCTCCAGCCCCGCAGCGATGGCTTTCAACGCTTGCATCGTTATGAACTACACATAACGCCGACCCCTCTAGGACAGAACAGCGTTTTAGACATAGAGGGCAACCTGCTTACTCGCTGCTGGTGGGGGGATGTCCCCACCCAAACGCTCCAGGTCAATGCGGTTTCTGAGGTAGAAACCCTCTGTGACAACCCCTTTAACTACCTTTTGGAACCGTGGGCCACACAGTTACCCTTCGACTACCCCACAGCCCTGGCAGAACATCTTCAGCCCTACCTTACCCCCACCCACCTCGGGAGTCTTGCCTCAGATCCAGCGGCGACGCAACTGGCCCAAGAGATTGCCCATCGGGTGAATTGGAACCCGATTAACTTCCTGGGGGAGCTGAACCAGCGGATTTATCAAAGCATGCGCTACCAAGTGCGAGAAGAGGGAGAACCCCAGCCCCCTAGTGTGACTTGGATACAGCAAAGCGGTACCTGTCGAGATTTTGTGGTGCTGTTTATGGCAGCTTGCCGTGTGGTGGGACTTGCCGCCCGCTTCGTAAGTGGTTACGAGCAAGGCGATCCTGCCTATGAACAAATGCTCCATGCCTGGGCAGAGGTTTACTTACCTGGTGCAGGTTGGCGGGGTTATGATCCGACGATGGGACTGGTGGTGGGCGATCGCCATATTGCCATAGCTGCCAGCGAGTGGTCTCGGTACACTGCGCCTGTCACTGGAACCCATCGGGGTGGTAATGAGGGTGGAGTTCATTTTGAAAACAGTGTTTTGGTTCAGAAGCAGGATCTTTGAGTCTTGTTGGTCGTTGTCTTTCAATATTTCAATGACTTTGCAACCAGTTTGCTAAATCTGAGGGGTTCAAGAAGTCCAAGTCTCGCGCCACCCACGGGCAAAATTTTCGACAGTGCAATCTCACCCTGACGGTTGGCGATCGCCTTTTGTAAGTTGGCTTGCAGCAGTTTTTTTGGGGTAATATTTAGGAAAACCGAATCTGCTGAGCAGAAAACCCGCGTCCATTGGTCAGCCTGTTTGGGGTGTGCAGGCCAAAGTGGTGGACGACGCAGACCAAGCGGTGAGCAGGGGCGAGATGGGTCGCCTTTGCATTCGCAGTGCTTGGTCTACGCTCCAGAAAAGCTGGATCGAGACAGGCGATCTGGCCTATCAAGATACGGAGGGAGATCTCTTTCTCTGCGGGCGAATCGATGACATGGTTGTCTCTGGGGGCGAGAATGTTTACCCCATTGAGCTAGAAAACATTATTTTGCAACACCCTGAGGTAGAGTCAGTCGTGGTTTTTGGTATCCCTGATGAGGAATTTGGTCAGCGATTGAAAGCCTTTGTGGTCAAAACACAAGATACGAACCTTTGCTTCATGACATTGAAAACCTGGCTAAAACCACGGGTTGCTCGCTACCAAATGCCTGCGTTTATTGAGTTTCGTGATAATCTCCCCTATACATCCCTGGGCAAACTCGATAAAAAAGTCTTGAGAGGGCAATAAAGGTAATCGACCATTTTGACCTGATTTTAGCAATAGCGATCGCCATAGAACCCATACAGACCAGTACTATTAAGGATTATTATTTACATTTTTAGCAGCCAAAATAGTAATTTCAATAAGATTAAAATTCTTTGCTAAATACAATTTGTCCAGGGCACTGAGACCTTTATGTATCAGTACTTTTAGGGATTCTACCCACAGATAAATAGACATAAATCCATTTTGATTTTTAATACTGTGTTAGCATAAAAGTGTATAAAAAATAACAGAAAGGATCTACGATTTAAGATAAAGACGGTTTTGGGTATTTTCAAGATCAATTAACACAAAAACTTATCAACCCTCGCCTGATTTCTGCTTAAAATCAAGACGCTAATTTCCTTGCCAACGCTCCAGTCCAGGCGAAATTAAGCTGTACTCCGCTTTTATAACCTACCCATATCTTATGGGCTAACTTAGTAGACAGTTTATCTGTCTAAAAAATTGTGTTGTGAAGAAAACAAAACTGAAGTGTTAATTCAAGCCTTAGGAAATACTAGCGGATCAAAAGAGAATCTCTTAAGAATCTAGCAATAATTTAGGAATAAATTCAATGTCATTCGTGAAGAAAACAGCCTTGGTTTACTGCGAAAACCAATTTGGCTTGATGGATGGAAAGACCGCAGCCGGATTGGTGAGACATTCAGAGACTTATAACATTGTTGGGGTAATTGATAGTTCTTTAGCAGGCAAAGATGCAGGTCAAGAATTAGATAATGAGTGGAACGATATCCCCATTTTTTCGGACTTGAGTGAAGCCCTAGCTACCCTTAAAGAAACCCCCGATTGCTATATTTATGGTAAAGCTCCTCTGGAAGCATTTATCCCCCTAGTAGAACGGCTTCTGATTTTAGAAGCCATGCAAGAAGGCATGGATATCATCAACGGTCTCCATGAGTTTTTCTCTGAAGACCCAGAATTTATCCAAATGGCTGCCCAGTGTGGTGTTCAAATGAAAGACATCCGAAAGCCGCCTAACTTAAAAGATTTGCATGTCTTTACAGGGGAAATCGCTAAGGTCAATGTTCCTGTGATTGCCATTTTAGGAACGGACTGTGCCTGCGGTAAGATGACTACTGCTGTAGAACTTAACCAAGCTCTCAATGACCTCGGCATTAAATCTATTATGGTTGCCACTGGGCAAACCAGTTTAATGCAGGGTTCTCGGTATGGTGTGGTGATCGATGCGCTGGTGTCTCAATTTGTGATTGGTGAAATTGAAAATGCCGTCATCCAAGCCTTTGAGCAAGAACAGCCCGACATTATTTTGGTGGAGGGCCAAAGTGCGGTCAGCCATCCTGCATTTATGGGATCTCTAGCTATTTTGAAAGGCAGTATGCCCGATGGAATTATTCTCCAACATCCACCATCAAGAAAGTTTCGATGCGATTTCCCACTGTTGAAAATGCCGAGCATCGAAAGCGAAATTCAACTCATTGAAGCGACCTCTCACACTGAGGTGATTGCGATCGCCCTTAGTCATGAAAACTTCTCAGAAAAGCAAGTTGACATGACCATCGTGGATTATGAAGCGCGCCTAAAACTGCCAACTACAGACGTACTCAACCACGGCTGTCAGAAACTCGTGCAAATGCTCGGCGATCGCTTTCCCAAGCTCAATCAAATCATTAAACGCAATCGTGCAGCACCTGTTCTGGTAGCCAGATAAGCGCAAGCACTTGAACCTAAACCCATGAAAGCATTTCTGCCTAGAATAGAAATTGCTTTATCCCAAATCCAGCACAATGCCCAGGTTTTAACCGAACTGTATGGGAAACAAGGCATCTCTGTAATGGGTGTTTCTAAGGCGGTCTTGGGCGATCCGGCGATCGCCTTAGCCATGCTGGAAGGCGGTGTGAAGTTCATCGCCGATTCTCGTCTTGAAAATATTCAAAGAATGAGAAATGCTGGGGTGGCGGCTCAATTTGTCTTGCTCCGCACGGCTTTAAGTCAAGCAGAATCGGTTGTCATCAATGCAGATATTAGCCTTAATACTGAAATTGAGACGATCTCAGCACTGTCGTGTTTTGCCACGATTCATCGCAAAATTCACCAAGTCATTCTGATGGTGGAATTGGGCGATCTGAGAGAGGGCATTTTACCGTGCAATTTGTCTCAGGTTATCCAAAAAGTACGTTCATTCCCTGCTATCAAAATTATTGGTTTAGGCTGTAATTTAGCCTGCTACGGCGGAATTAGTCCTGATAATACCAAAATGAATGAATTGTCTGAACTTGTCGATGAAATGGAAGCCGAATTCCAGATCGATTTAAAGATGATTTCTGGTGGAAATTCAGCAAATCATAAATGGTATGAGTCTGCACAAAGCATTGGCCGGATTAACAATCTACGCTTGGGTGAAGCCATTCTATTGGGTCGCGAAACAACGAACCGCGAAGTTATTCCAGGTTTGTATACCAGTGCTTTTAGGCTAATTGCTGAGGTCATCGAATCAAAAGACAAGCCCTCTTTACCCTTTGGAGCAGTTTGTCAGGATAGTTTTGGGAATATTCCAAGCTTTCAAGATCGAGGTATTCATCGAAGAATTATTCTTGCCCTTGGGAAACAGGACACTTTAATCTCAGGGTTACAGCCTGAGCAAGATTTAGAAATCTTAGGATCTAGCAGCGACCATATGATTCTTGATAGCCATAACTGTGATTTAAAGGTTGGCAATGAAGTTTCCTTTAACCTTGATTACGGTGCACTGCTAGGTGCAATGACCTCTCCATTTATCAAGAAATGCTTATTTTAATGGCAATGACCGCATCCCCCCAGTCTGAAGCACAAAAGGGCGATCGCACTCCAAGGACCCAGACGATCGCATTCTCCCAGCCTCAACTCCAGATGGGCGATGGCACTCCAAAACTAGAGGGTTATCGGATGAAGGCGATCGCAATTCCTCCGCAAAACCATCCAATTGGGCGATAGCTTCGCACCAAGAGTCCGCACTGCAAAACTGGTGACGTCATCCAAAGAGAGCGATCACATGTCCTCCGCAAGGCCATCCAATTGGGCGATCTCATCTGAGATCCAGTCTGAGATACTGCGATCGCTCCGCACCAAGAGTCCGCAATTCCTCCGCAAAACCATCCAAAGGGGCGATCTCATCGTGAAGGACAGCCTGAGACGCTACGATAGGTCTAGCAATAAAGTGATGAGCATTTTAAGCCTGGTTTTGGTGGAGCACGAGTTGGATGATACAGGCAATTCGACAAATGGTAAAAATTCAATCTGGTGGCCGGATCGAAATTCCTGTTTCTGAACTGAATGAGGGAATGGATGCTGAGGTGATTGTTTTGGTTCAGGAACCCGCTTTGACGAAAACTCAAGATCTCCCGATGCAAGAGGCGATCGCAAAGGTACAGGCGATGGTGCGTCGGCATGTGCCGGAAGGATATTCTTTGTCTGAGGAGCTAATTCGGGAGCGACGGGCGGAAAATGAGCGAATTGAGTCTGGGCTGGGCTTGATTTAGTACTTATTCGGCTATATTCCGATATTAGAAAAGTGATGAAAGAAATTCGGTTTAGCGATCATGCACGATTAAAAATGGAGATTTTAGCCAGTCATAACGTACACATCGATCAAGACTTCGTAGTAGGGACGGTGCGATCGCCAGACAAAATAGTAATTGAAGAAGACAAATTCATCGCACAAAAACGATTGGACGAAACTCTAGTCCTGCGAGTGGTCTATCGAGAATTCAACGCTTTCATTTTGATCATCACACCTTACCCTGGCAGGAGATCTAGATATGAAAAAAATTAGCTATAGCAAAGATGTTGATGCACTTTTAATTGAACTCTCCAATGAACCAATTGCTTACGCCGAAGACGAAGGAAAAGCAATTTTGCACTATTCTAAAGACGCAAAACTTGTTTTAGTCGAAATTCTAGATTTTCGACGTTTTATGTCTAATGAAGCTATCACAGAGCTACTGGCATCTTGATAATAAATTAGCGATCGCAAGCTAAAGTCGGGCTGACGGGCGATCGCACTCCAAAACCATCCAATGAGGCGATCGCATCTGAAGTACAGCCTGAGATACTGTGATCGCACACAAGCCAGAATCTGAATTGGGCGATCGCCTGTTCCGCTAAAATCAGAACGGTGTATGGACAATTTCGCAATTGAAAACAGATTCTATCTTTTACAAAATCTTTCAGACTGCACCTGGTCTGTTTTTTGAGCTAGTTGGCTTGTCAAAGCAACTTGGGCAAAGTTACGAATTTCGTTCGGTTGAACTTAAGCAAACAGCGTTTCGGATTGATGGGGTCTTTTTGCCACGCCATGATGCTTTTGAGCAAACGGTTTGGTTTGTGGAAGTACAGTTTCAGAAGGATGTCGAGTTTTACCATCGTTTTTTTGCTGAACTATTCTTGTTTCTGCGGCAAAATCCGCAAACGGTTGATTGGCGGGCAGTTGTGATTTTCCCTAATTGTAGTGTTGAACCGGAGCAAATCCACCTATTTAGACCGCTATTGGATAGCCCTCAGGTTCAGCGTGTTTATCTGGATGATTTTGGGATCCATTCAGGTGAGTCACTAGGCATTGGGTTAATGCAGCTTATTCTTGCAGAATCTGATGAGGCATTTGAATTGGCGAAACGATTGATGCCTATTTCAACCGTTGAGGCACAGTCAAACATTGAGAATCGAGAGATAATAGATCTCATTGAGACAATCATGATCTATAAATTTCCACAACTGAGTCGTGAGGCGATTGAGCGTATGTTTGGTTTAAGCGAATTAAAACAAACCAGAGTTTATCAAGAGGCACTACAGGAAGGAGAAGCTAAAATTATTTTGCGTCAGTTGGAGCGTAGGCTCGGTCTGATCGCACCTGAGGTACAACAACAAATTCAAGGTCTATCATCGCCAGATTTAGAAGCACTGGGCGATGCTCTTTTAGATTTTTCAACATCTTCTGATTTATTAAATTGGCTTAGTAGCAGATAGGTTAAGTGATCGCATTTCCTTCGCAAAACCATCCAATGAGGCGATCACACTCCAAAACTGGTGACGCTATCCAAAGTGAGCGATCGCAATTCCTCCGCAAAACCATCGAGGCGATCGCATCTGAAGTACAGCCTGAGATACTGCGGACGCACTCCCGCACAAACATAAATCTGAAGTGGGCGATCAAACTAAAACTGGAGCCTTTATTTGTAGTGGGGAGCAGTCACACTAGACACTTACATCATTTACAACATCCATAATTAATCGAACAAGGCGTTGATCATTATTCTGGCAGTGTATGTTTAACATTCGAAATACAGCGGCCTTGAAGAATGCTCGATCTCTAAATTCATTACTTTCTTGGTAAGCAATATACTTTAGAAGAGCATCGATCAAC
>JANLSD010000090.1:0-16767 GCA_031362245.1 Acaryochloridaceae cyanobacterium OTE_25_metabat_464
GGGCCTCACCCCTTGGGCAGACAAAAAAACGGGTACCTATTCTGGCGGTCTCAAAAAAAGACTAGATCTGGCCGCAGGGCTGCTCCATGAGCCTACGGTTTTGGTACTAGACGAGCCGACCGTAGCGCTAGATATCGAGAGCCGTCGAGTGATTTGGGACTTTTTACGGCAACTGCGCGATCGCGGCACAACGATTCTTCTCACCAGTCACTACCTTGAAGAAATTGATGCTCTAGCCGATCGCGTTGCCATTATTGACCAAGGCAAGGTGATTGCACAGGGGACACCTTCGGAGTTGAAAGATCGGGTGGGGGGCGATCGCATTACCCTAAAAATTCGCGAGTTTACGACTATAGAGGAGGCGGAGCAGGCTAAGTCCCTGGCTGCATCGTTACCGTTTGTACAGGATGTGATTATTAACGGTGCGCAGGGGAATTCATTAAATTTGGTGGTTGCGTCTCAGAGTGATGCGATTGCTTCGTTACAGCAGGTTCTCAAAGCAGCCAATCTGCCCATTTTTGGTATTGCCCAAGCCCGTCCTAGCTTGGATGATGTGTATCTCTCGGCGACGGGGCAAACGCTGTTGGATGCGGAGATGGCTGCTGCTAGCTTGCGAGATCCCAAGGCAGAACGGAAGCAAAGTATGCGTTAGATTTCAAAAATTCTCATAATGGAATTAATTTGTTGGACGACATGACTTACACCTTGCACTACCCCCCTCAGTCCCCCCTTATAAAGGGGGGAAGAATATGGACTGGCTCCCTCCCTTTTACAAGGGGAGGGCTGGGGTGGGGTAGTGCAAGGTGCGCAGACTTCAACCCAATCTATAAAACTGCTTGATCCGCGTTGGACGTAAACCGATGACCAGTACCTCCGTCAAATCCCAATCTACCCCTGAATCTAGAACATTAAAGATTCAGCCCCAAAGCAATCCTCCCAGCTTGATCTCCCCAGAATTTGTTCAGGAAACCCTGGCATTGACACGACGACTATTTATCCAACTCCAGCGGCGACCGACTACCCTTATTGCAGGAATTGTGCAGCCCCTTATGTGGTTACTGCTCTTCGGCGCATTATTCAAGAACGTCCCCCAAGGCATGTTTGGCGTTAGCCAAAGCTACGGACAGTTTCTGAGCGCTGGGGTAATTGTGTTTACCGCCTTCAGCGGTGCCCTCAATGCGGGTCTACCCGTCATGTTTGACCGTGAATTTGGGTTTCTCAATCGTCTGCTGGTTGCACCTTTAGCTTCGCGATTTTCCATTGTGCTGGCCTCCGCAATATTTATCACTACCCTCAGCCTGATCCAAACCGCTGCCATTATTGGCCTCAGTGAAGTGTTGGGTGCGGGCCTACCCAATGTTTTAGGTTTAGGCATTGTTGTGTTAATTGTTTTGCTGCTAGTACTCGGCGTGACAGCGATAAGCTTGGGCTTAACTTTTGCCTTACCAGGCCATATTGAGCTGCTTGCGGTTATTTTTGTGACCAATCTACCGCTGTTGTTTGCCAGTACTGCATTGGTGCCTTTGGCGTTTATGCCCACTTGGCTTCAGGTGGTTGCAAGTCTCAATCCTCTCAGTTTTGCGATCGAACCGATTCGCTATGTTTATCTTCACAGCGATTGGTCAATGTCTAGCATTGTGATGCAGGCTCCTTGGGGGAATCTGTCTTTGGGGATGACGTTGGTATTTTTGGTGGCGTTTGATGCGATCGCCCTCGTCAGCATCCAGCGCCTTCTTCAACGTAAGCTGGCTTAGGATTTTGGGTTCACATTGTCAGCACAGCTCTATAACGAACCTTGTTGTCGCGAACCCTTTGCAGTGCTTCATTTGCGCGATCTAAAGGAAACGTTTCAATAATGGGTTCAATGTTAAACTGCTCCACAATCTGAAGCATTTCCACAATCGTCGCGGGGCTGGCGATTTCAGACCCCATAATGCGGCGCTGTTTAGAGGTCAGTGGCGTCACTGGAATGGTGAACGACTCGCTTGGAATACCCACAAATACAAACGTCCCATTTGAATCGAGGTAGTTCACATAACCCAGCCAATCTAGGGCCTGATTGGCGGTGTTGATGATGATATTGAGTTTGCGTAAGGGTAATGGAGGGGATGAACCGGGAGGGACTAAGACGACCTCATGGGCACCGAGTTGGGTCGCAAACTCAGCTTTATCGGCGGAAGTAGTAAAGACGGTAACACGATTGCCAAGACGACTCGCAAACTGAACGGCTAAGTGCCCTAAACCACCGATTCCAATTACCCCAATATTTTGCCCCGAAGTCATCCCCGCATTTCGCAAGCCAGAATAAACCGTAGCCCCCCCGCACAGGATTGGCCCTGCGGATTGTGTTGAAATTTCTTTTGGCAGCATAAAGGCAAAACGCGAATCTACGACCATGTAGTCGGCAAACCCACCGTATCCACTCACAATCAGTCCTTCGGCCTGATCGCAGAGATTTTGATTGCCTTTCAAGCAGTCTAGGCAGTGCATGCAGGCTCCTTGCTGCCAACCCACGCCAACGCGATCGCCTGTTTTTAAATGCGTCACTTGGGAACCAACATCCACCACTTCCCCAATCACCTCATGTCCTGGAACCACGGGGTAGCGTGATACGCCCCAATCGTCATTAATAATATGAACATCAGAATGGCAAATTCCACAGGCCATCACTTTGATGGCACAATCAAACGCTTTTAGGGGAGCAGCTTGAAAACTAAATGGCTGAAGCCCAGCACCTTTTTCTAGTGCTGCTAGAGCATTAATTTGCATAATTTTTGACCCACGACGGTGAACGTTGAATGGTCGAGGAAGCAGTGAATCCTTTTACAAGACATGCTCCACAGGACGAACAGCTTGGGATGAGTAATGCTTTTGCAGACCGTATGCATTTCACGAACAAAACCTTATCATTGCTCCACAATTCTTTGTGGTAGTGATAGGCACAGCTTAGAAGCCGACCATTCAAAGTTCTCTTTGCAAAGCTCGTAGATCAATGTATTGAGGATCAATGTATTGAGGTTTACACAGGTTCCCTCATACATTCGTGCTAACTTCCTAAAGGATCTCAAAGATGAAGCCTAAACTCCTAGTGTTCTCGGGGGTTTGAATCATCTTTTTGGAACATACAAATTTTAAGTTTTAGAACGACTCCAATCCACCGATCAGGGACTTGGAGCGATCGCATACAACCCCATCCCAAATTTGGGATTGTTTCCTAGCGTCTATACAACCCTTTTTACCTCACATCATGGCACCTACTCTTCTCAATCCTGGCGACATCGCATTTTCAGCATTTCAGGCCGACAATGCAGGCGGCGGCTTCAATGGAGATGCCTTTGAATTCGTTCTCCTCGTTCCAGTGACCGCTGGCACCACAATTTACTTTACAGACAGCGGCTATCTGACCACCACCAATGCATTTAGGACAAACGAAGGCTTGGTTCGATGGGTTGCCCAAAGCGATCTAGCAGCTGGAACGGTCAGAACGTTTTTAAATCCAGGTGGAGCTGGCGTAGCAAGTACACCGGAATGGACAGGCATTAATCCAACAACTGGGGCAACGCTAACCACCGCTACCATTGGTTTGGCAACGGGGGGCGATAACGTAACGGCACTCATCGATCCAACCTTTGGAGGAACTGATGCGCTGAATGGGACGGCCATTGCCGCCATTACATTTGGAGGAGCCACCTTTGCCTCACCCTTTACAGGCTTAAACGGGACGGGTGGTAGTGTTAATTCCACAACAGCGCTGCCCCCTGGATTGACCGATGGCGTTAACGCCATTTCTATTGCTGGCACTGACGATGGACGCTACAACGACGCTGCGGCTGGCTCGGTAGAGTCTGGCACTCAAGCGGATGTTCGCACTTCGCTCACTAATGATGCATTTTGGTCAACGTCAACGACGCCGCTATCCCCCCACAACACAACCGCGACGTTCACCATCACAAATGGGGGCGGAACAACTGAAACCCTGACTTTGAGTGCATCACCTAACGCCTTTTCCGAAGGTGCAGGAGTCAACGCAGCGATCGGGACTGTAACGCGCACAGGCAGCACAGCCAATACCTTAACCGTAACCTTGAGCAGCAACGATACTTCAGAGGCAACAGTCCCCACAACCATCACGATCGCCGCTGGTCAAACATCAGCCACCTTTGATATTGCGGCGATCGAGGACGCCCTAGTCGATGGCTCTCAATCCGTAACCCTCACGGCTTCTGCCCTAGGCTTTAGTGACGTTACGACTACCCTCACTGTCACAGATAACGATGTCGCGGCTGGCCCCACTCGGATTCATGACATTCAAGGCGCTGCTCATATATCACCCCTAACGGGCCAAACCGTTACCAACGTTCCAGGCATTGTCACGGCAGTGGCGACAAATGGCTTCTATTTGCAAGATCCCAATCCTGACGGGGACGACAGTACCTCGGAAGGCATTTTTGTATTCACCAGTTCTGCACCAACCGTTACGGCAGGCGACGCCATCCTTGTTAGCGGCACGGTATCAGAGTTTCGTCCCGGCAATAACGCCAACAACCTGACCACGACGCAGATTACCAGTTCCGCCATCACAACCCTTTCCAGTGGTAATCCATTACCCACTGCGGTAATTTTGGGCAATGGGGGGCGGGCCATTCCTACCACGGTCATTGAAAATGACGCCACAAACGTAGAGACCAGTGGCACCTTCGACCCCGCCGAAGATGGCATCGACTTCTACGAAAGTTTGGAAGGGATGCTGGTGCAAGTGAACAATCCCGTCACCACGTCTAAAACCAATGTCTTTGGGACTTCTGAAGAAATCTGGGTGCTCGCGGACAATGGAGCCAATACCACCAGTACAACGGCCCGTGGGGGTAGCCTCATTACCGTGACTGACTTCAACCCTGAGCGAATTCAGATCGATGACTTGAACAATGGGGCGATCGCACTGCCCACGGTGGATGTGGGGGCTAAGCTCAGCACCATTACAGGGGTGGTCAACTATAACTTCAACAGCTACGAAGTTCTGGTTTCCACGGCTCCAACCGTTGTGCAGGCATCTACGCTCCAAAAAGAAGTCACAAATTTAACGGGTAGTGCATCTCCGTTGACGGTTGCGACCTTTAATGTCGAAAATCTCGATCTGGGGGATGGGGCTGCAAAATTTGCGGGGCTAGCCGATGCCATTGTCAACAACCTGAAAGCCCCTGACATCATCAACCTCGAAGAAATTCAGGACAACAATGGCCCTGCCAATGACAGCGTGGTGGATGCCAGCGTCACGTATCAGACCTTGATTAATGCGATCGCCGCTGCGGGAGGACCCACCTACGAGTACCGCCAGATCGACCCTGTAGACGATACCAATGGTGGCGAACCAGGGGGCAACATCCGAGTTGGGTTCTTGTTCAATCCGAGTCGGGTGAGTTTTGTCGATCGCCCCAGTGGTACTTCCACCTCCAGCACCACCGTCACCGATCTTGGAAGTGATGGCATTCCAGACCTGTCTGCCAGCCCTGGTCTGATAGAACCTACCAATCCAGCCTTTAGCAGTAGCCGTAAACCCTTGGTGGGCGAGTTTCTCTTTAATGGGCAAACTGTTTATGTCATTGGCAATCACTTCAACTCCAAGGGTGGCGACCAGCCTCTGTTTGGCCCCAATCAACCGCCCACCCTCAGCAGCGAAGTGCAGCGCAATCAGCAAGCCACCATTGTCAAAAACTTTGTCCAGAGCATTTTAGCCATCAATCCCAACGCCAACATCGTTGTGGCAGGCGACCTCAACGACTTCGAGTTCTCCAACCCCGTCACAACCCTGGAAAGCGCCGGACTCAATACCTTGGTGGAAACCTTACCCGCCAATGAGCGCTACACCTACAACTTTGAGGGTAACGCACAGGTTCTCGATCAGATTTTGGTCAGCAACAATCTGCTCACCCATCTCAATGGCTTTGATGTCGTTCACATCAACTCCGAGTTTTCTGCTCAGGTAAGCGACCACGATCCTGTCCTGGCAAGGTTTAACCTGTCCCTTGGGAACCAGGCACCCACGGCGGTCAACCTCACCAATACGGTGACAACCCTGCTCGAAAACACCAGCACCGCCGCTCGGGTCAAAGTTGCTGATGTGGGTATCACCGATGACGCCTTGGGCACCAACGACCTCAGCCTCAGCGGCACCGATGCCAGCGCCTTTGAACTGATTGGCAATGAACTCTACCTCAAAGCAGGCACAACCCTAGACTTTGAAACCAAATCTAGCTACGCCGTAACCGTGAACGCGGACGATGCCACCGTGGGCGGAACGCCAGATGCTGTGGCCAACTACACCCTCACCCTTCAGGATCAACCCATCGAAAGCGTGAACCTGTCCAACTACGTTCGGGTGGGGCGCTACGATTTGCCAGAACCCACGCGAACGACGGCACCCGCCAATAGTGTCTTGGCCCAAGAAGCCTCAGCAGTTACCTACAACTCAGATACGGACACCCTGTTTGTGGTCGGTGATGGTGGCAGATCCATTGTGCAAGTCACCAAGACAGGGCAATTGATTGACTCTATGACCTTGGCTCCTGGCAACAGCCCCCAAGGCACCGAGTTCTACGATACAGAAGGGCTGACCTACGTGGGCGGTGGTAAGTTCGTCTTGATTGAAGAACGCGATCGCCAAGCAAACCTGTTCACCTACGTCCCAGGCACCACCCTGACCCGCAGTGCTGTCCAAACCGTCAAACTGGGCACCACCGTTGGCAATATTGGGATTGAAGGGATATCCTACGACCCGCTGACCAACGGATATGTCGCCGTCAAGGAAATATCCCCCGAAGGCATCTTCCAAACGGGTATCGATTTTGCTGCGGGTACCGCCACCAACGGTTCGCCCACCACCGTCAACTCAACTGACCTGTTCAATCCAGCTTTGGCGAATCTGGCAGACTTTGCGGATGTTTACTCGCTCTCAAATCTGCCCTCTCTCAACGGGACGGCGGATTACAGTCACCTGTTGGTGTTGAGTCAGGAATCGGGTCAGATCGTCAACATTGATCGCGCTGGGAATATTTCTAGTTCCCTGGCGATCGCCTCCGACCCAGGCAATCCGCTATCCGTTGCAGACCAGCAGCACGAAGGTCTCACGATAGATCGCAACGGCTTCCTGTATGTCGTCAACGAGAATGGCGGCGGGGATATCGACCATCCGCAGCTTTGGGTTTATGCCCCATCCTCAGCGACCTTTACCAACCAAGCCCCCGTCGCAGTCAGCCTCAGCAACACCACTCCCAGCTTGCCCGAAAACACCAGCACGGCAACCCGCATCAAAGTCGGCAATATTATCGTCAGCGATGATGCGTTAGGCACCAATACCCTCAGCTTGAGTGGCTTAGATGCCAGTGCCTTTGAGATTTCTGGCACGGAGCTGTTCCTCAAAGCCGGAACCCTCCTCAATTTTGAACTCAAACCCAGCTATAGCGTTGCCGTCAACGTAGATGAACCCACCGTGGGCAATACCCCTGATACGACTACCACCTTTAATCTGGCGATCTCAAATGTCAATGAAGTCCTCCCCTCAGTGACCATCTCTGAGGTAGCACCTTGGGCCAGTGGCAATACCACCTATGCTGCCGATTGGTTTGAGGTAACAAACACGGGCACCACCGATATTGATATTACCGGATGGAAGATAGACGATAACTCAAACGCCTTCGCCTCTGCGGTGGCACTCCGAGGATTGAGCATTCTCCCCGCCGGGAAATCCGCAATCTTCATTGAAGGAACTGCCACGGGTACCACCGACGCGACGATCATCGCCAACTTCTCGACGGCTTGGTTTGGTTCTGCAACACTGCCCAGCAACTTTCTGATTGGCACCTACGGGGGATCCGGTGTGGGTCTGAGTACGGGAGGCGATGCTGTGAATCTTTTTGATGCGACAGGCGATCGCGTTGCTGGCGTTAGTTTTGGCCCATCCACAACGGGCATCACCTTTGACAACACGGCGGGACTCAACGGCACCACGCTGCCCCTTCCGGTCATTTCAAACTTGAGTGTTGTGGGTGCCAACGGCGCGTTCTTAACTCCCCAAGGAACAGGCTCACCAGGCAACAGCAATCGAGCACCCTCCGCTGTTGGGCTGACCAATCCGGTTAACACCTTGGCAGAAAATACCAGTACCGCAACCGGCATCAAAGTTGCCGATGTAGGCGTGAGCGATGACGCCTTGGGTACCAATGTCCTCAGCCTCACGGGTGCCGATGCCAGCAACTTTGAACTGATCGGCAATGCGCTTTACCTCAAAGCGGGCACGGTTCTGAACTTTGAGGTCAAATCCAGTTATGACGTAACGGTCAATGTGGACGATGCCACGGTTGGCGGCACCCCCGATGCCAGCACAAACTTTATGCTGTCCATCACCGATGTCAACGACCTCGCCACCATTAGTGGGATTGCCACAGCCGCCATCACCGAAGACACCAACGTTGTCAATAACAACCTCACGGCGACGGGCTTGCTGACGGTCAGCGATGAGGATGCAGGCCAGAACAAATTCAATACCTCGGTCACTTCGGCTCCAGGTAATCTTGGCAGCCTTAGCATCACTGACACCGGAGCTTACACCTACAGTGTGGCTAACAGTGTGGTGCAGTCCCTGGGTGCAGGGGCAACCAAAACGGAAACCTTTACCGTCCAATCCCTTGATGGCACAGCGAGCCAAACCATTGCCATCACCCTTAACGGTGTCAACGACACCCCAGTTGCAGGGACTGACTTCTTCTTAGCAACCCAAGGTACACCCCTTACCATCACACTTGCTTCGCTTCTGGGTAACGACAGCGATGCTGATAGTGGTGATGTCCTATCCATTACTGGGGTCAGTGGTTCTACAGGCGGCGCAGTGGGATTGAACAACAACGGTACACCGACCAACACTGCCGATGATTTCATCATTTTCACCCCCACGGGGAATGGCTCTGGCGGCTTTACCTATAACCTCGGAGATCGCAATGGGGGGAACACGCTGGGCACGGTCAATGTGCTAATTGGAACCCGTCAACTGGGCGGAAATGGGGCGAATACTCTCACCGGAAATAATGGGCCAGACTACCTTGATGGCGGCAACGGCGCGGATAACCTCTTTGGTGGGCTGGGCAATGACACGCTTCTAGGCGGAAATAGTCCAGACCTGTTAGTGGGCGGTGGCGGAGCCGATCTGCTGACGGGCGGCATTGGAGAGGATACCTTCCGCTTTACGCCCTTGTTAGATTCGTTGCTATCGGGCTTTGATCGCATCACCGACTTCCAGGTTGGGATTGACCGGATTGATGGCCCTACTGCTGTCAAAGCTGCCAATGTCGCAAAACTGGGGGCAGTTGCGTCGCTAACCCAAGTGGATATCAGTGCCGTATTGACCAGTAGTAAATTTGGAGCCAGTTGGGCTGCCACGTTTAGCGTTGGTAGCCAAACCTTTTTGGCGTTGAATGATGGCACTGCAGGGTTTCAGTCCAGCAGTGATGCCGTCATTGAAATTACGGGCTTTACGGGCAATCTGAACAACCTGTCTATTATTTAACGACTTGTCACTCTTGCTGCCAAAATCAGCGGATTGACAACAATTCGCGGGTTTTCATCAAGGCCATCGCCTAAAAAATCGGCGGGTGCAAATTTTAATCTGATTGCATCCGTTGATTTTATGGCAAGTTGGAAGGAGGGCGATCGCACCATCTCATTTGTCCATACGTATTATCACAGTATGCATAAAATTCCTGAAGGGTATATTCTTCCCAGCGCTGCTTACACCATCAGTGCAAAGCAGATTAAATATTATGAATTTTTAGAAAAAGTGCCCGAAATTGGGGATGTGGTCTACGGCAAAGTGTTACGCCTTGGTCAACATGCAGAGCTTGAAAACAAATCCGGTCGAATCCATCGGATTAATGAAGGCTCGACGGCCATTTTTGTGTTTGGCAATCGCTATGCGCCAGATTTTTACGAAGGCTTTATGCCAGAAACCATGATCGCCAAAACAGACCTTTTGGCCCGATCAGGTGTGGTAGGAGATGTTCAGGTTAAGAATTCCTCCGTGAACGATCCCACTCGGATCAAAATATTAGGCTATGTTTGTTCTGCGGATGGAAAGGTCTTAAATACGCGAGATTATTCTCTCATTCAGCCTACCCAAAATAAGAAAAAAGAAGATCGAGCTAAATTGCTGCTTTTTGTGGGAACCAGCATGAATGCGGGGAAGAGTACCAGTGCGATCGCCGCTTGTTGGGCATTGTCGAGCATGGGCCATACCGTAAGAGCCTCTAAGGTAACGGGTACTGCAAGCCTCAAGGATATTCTGTATATGCAGGATGCAGGAGCCTCTATTATTAATGACTTTACTCATTTTGGGTTCCCCTCAACCTACCTACTGGAGAAGAAAGATGTCCTGACGATTTTCAATGATCTGGACTTAAAGTATGCCAACAATCCCAAGAACTATTGGGTGGTTGAATTGGCGGACGGTATTTTGCAACGAGAGACGGCATTGCTGCTGCAATCTGAAGACGTGCGATCGCGGATTTATCGGCTCGTGTTTGCGGCCCATGACACCTTTGGAGCTGTTGGTGGACTCAACATTCTGAAGCAGAAATTTGGGCTGGTTCCCGATGCGATTTCAGGGGTTTGTTCCAGTTCTCCCCTAGCCCTGCGCGAGCTGTCAGAATATACCGATATTCCGGTCTACAACAACATCAACTGGAATCTTAAACAGCTTTCTGAGCTATTTCGGTGATACTACAGCAGTAACCAAGAGAATAAATCCTTGACGGTTAAATTTAAATCTTGGGCAAAAGATGGCATAGGGAGCAGCTCATCTGGCTCATCAAATATTTCGATTTCTTGCTTGGCACGGTAAACAAAAACGGTTTTTTCGTCTGGATCAATTAACCATCCCATTTGAGTACCGTGCTTCAGACAATGCAGAATATTTTTTGTGACTTTTGTATGGCCTTGGTCTGGAGATGAGATTTCAATCGTCCAATCTGGTGCGAGGAGAAATTCATTGGCGATTTCGCCTGTTTCATCAAGAAGGATTTGATTCCAGACAAAGACTGCAATATCAGGTACCGTTGAGCGCCCTCCAAAGGTACAGCGCAATTCTGGAAAGGCACAAGCGACTTTCTGGGGATTGACGACCTCATTGATGGCAGGTACAAATTTTCCTTGGAGGCGGCTATGTTTCCCTTTTGGTATGGGTTTTTGAATGATTTGACCATCAATGTACTCACTGGCAGGTTTGGTTTCTGGTTGTTGCAGAAACCCCTCTAAGGTCAACGTTTTGGATAGTGCTTGTACCATTGTGGGGTTGTCTCCAGATTTGCTGGGTCAAGTTCCTAGATCTATTTTACTAAAGAGATCGCCCCTCAAACTCCGCCAGTCCATCTTCAATCGCGCTCAAAAGCCGCGACTGATCCCAATCTTGGTAAAGATGGGAGGCGATCGCACAACCCCCAGCCCCCACACCCTCCTTCACAAAGCCCTCCTCATAGGCTCGAAGCTGCGGATAGCGGGAATCAGCAAAACTAAGCTGCGTTGCCAAGAGCGGCACCTGCCCAATTTCCTCAGCTAACCCTACTGTGTCGCCCGTAGGGTCTTCCGCCACCCAGCGCGTGGTTCCTACTACAACTTGTTCAGGGTTCCAAGGGATGCGGTCTTGCAAGGAGATCGCCCGTGCCAAAGCATACACCGCCAGCATCTGCGTCCCCCCCGCCAACAGCACACCACAGGAACGACTGGCAGACAGCATTAGCCCTGCCACAACCGCCTGCATCGGATCGCCCACCGCCGCTAACACCTGCCACGGGTCAGCATTAGGGGGAAGCATTGTCAGCCCCTGCTGAACTAACTGCCCTTTTTGGTCATGATTACAAACCGGATGGCTGCTATTAACCTTACCTTGGGCATCAAAGCCCAACCCTGCTAAAACTGCCAAAGCCGTGGTGGTTCCCCCCACCACACACTCCGCCAAAATCAGATATCCATCTTGGGCCTCAGCCGCCAAAGTTTGGCCCCAGCGTAAGCCTTGGTCAAAGAGATGCTTCACGATCGCCATCTCTTGTGCAGCCCCTGTGCTCAAACATTGGGCAGGTTTGCCCCCCAAGGCGATCACAGGAACCGACGGCGCAGTTGGCAACCCCGCATCCATCACCCACAGAGGAATGGATTGCCCCTGCACGACGGCCCGTGTGATGAACACAGGGGATGCACCTTGGTGAAGAGGCGGGAGTGGGTATTGGGCTGCTTTGTTCGGCCCATTGGTGAGAAATTCAGCATCGGCGATCGCCGTAAACCGTCTCGATTCAGGCGTGGCACCCGCCGCAGAAATCCCAGGAATCACGCCCGTTTCCGTAAACCCTAAAACACAGGCATACACAGGTCGCTTGCCGCGATAACGGGCCATCCACTGTAGACCCAGAACCGTTTGAGTATGAACCTGAATCATCTCCATAGCAATTCAGATAGCCCCTGCCAAACATCATCCCTCATCAATCATCGCCTGAAGCCAAGCGGGCGGGTCAGGAATGGGATGTCCCAAACGCTCCATCAGCAGGAGTGCCACCAAATGGACCAACAGCAAATAGCCCAAGGACTGAATCATCACCAGTCCAATCCCCACAAGCTGAATGGCGAGTAAACTCGGGTCAATCAAAATGTTCAGTTTTTCAAATATCCAGCCCAACAGACTGCGCACCTGTTGGTTTAGATAAAGCCAATAGTTAGTGCCCGCCAGCAAAGAGGCAAAGGCAGTCTGGAAAAATATCCCCAAGGTCAGCACCAACACCCCCCACGCAAAAGAAAAGACCCAACTTGCCTTGGCCCGCCATAGCCCCCCCAAGATCACGCCCAAGAAACCATAGGGCACCAAAAATAAAAGGCTACGGGGAGGTCCCATCAATACGCCCAGCAAGAGAGAGGCCACAATGGCAGTCATCCAAGCGGCTCGCTTGCCCCAACGGAGATAGGCGATCGCCGTGGGCAGCGCAAACATCATCCGAAAGATTGGCCCAATGGGAAAGTAAAAATTAAGAATCCACAGCAGCGCACTGGTGCTGGCTAAAAAAGCCGTTTCGACCATAATCCGAGGATGGCGAGGGTCAACGCTGACGTCACCTGGCGTAGGAGACTTGGGTTGAGATGTCCTGAAGACGGGATCTTTCATAGAAAATTGAGTACAGATTCTAAGGATATTGCTGAGGCTTTTAGAAAGACAATGCCTCCCAGTCAACCCGATGGTTTACACAAGTTAGATTATCTTCAAGCACTCTGCATTACCCCTCAAGCCCCCTGCGGTACACACAATCCTTAGACAATGCCAAAGGGCTTTACACTGGCCCCCCAATTCTGGGGGGAAATAACCCGAGACTTTGGATTTCTCCCCCCAGAATTGGGGGGTTGGGGGGGCTAATGCAGGGTGTTCAGAAGAAATCAGACTTATGTGTACACGGTAGTTAAATGAGAAGGGGTAGTGCAAGGCACTCAAGTTTATACTCATCAGTTATTTGAGACTTATGCCTATCTCAGTCAACCAAAGGCATCGCCGCTCACCCTAAACCAGTAAATCTTCCAATGCATCAATCTTGATAATCTGGAAAGACTCCGAGGTTCTCAGAATCAACCCCTTCTTCTCAAGCTTCCCCAACGTCCGCGTCACCGTTTCCCGCGCCATACCGCTTAAACTGCTTAACTCCCGGTGAGGCAAATTAGGAATTTCAATTCCCGTCCCCTTTTGGGTGCCTTGGCCCTCCGCCAAAAATAGCAGAATATCTGCAATGCGAGACATACTGTCAGACTCCCGTAACCGCAACCGCCGATTGACCTGTCGTAACCGCCGTGCCATCAGCTTGGCCAGCCGAATACCACCCTGAGGCTCCGTATTCAAAAAATGGACAAAATCATTGGCGGGCATATTCGCCACAACCGTAGGCGTGAGCGTGAGCACATCCGTTGAGCGCGGCACTTCATCAAGCGGGGCCATTTCGCCAAAGACTTCGCCTTTGCCCACAATATTAAGGGTCACTTCCCTCCCATCAATATTGTAAGTGCGGATTTTAACCCACCCACTCAAAATAAAATACACCGAGGTTCCCCAGTCGTTTTCTAGCAAAACAACGCGATTGGCGGGGTGCTCTCGGGTCACAACGTGAGAAAGCGACGCTCTAACCGACTCTGGAGGCAATCCTTCAAAAAAAGGAATGCCATGCATTAGCTCATCTAGCTTTGCGTCACGAATGGCTTGTCGATCATCCATGGACTATGTGATCCGTATGTGTGATGAATGTCATTCTTAACCCTACCAGTCCTGAATCCTTACTGGCACTGGTAGTTATGTCCATTTTTCTAAAAATCAGCACAAATTTGCGTAAGTCCTGACGTTTTCATACTCTTTTCTTAACCTGCGCCAATAAAATTTTAGGGCCAACAGATCACCGCTGTACATCTCGCCGCCATGCCTTCGCCAAGGCGTTACCACTTTAGACAACGCTTTTCTATCCCACTAGCCCTAACCTATCCAGAAAAGTTGCATTTCTTGAGGTCATGTGTTACATTTCTTAACAAGTGGAAGACAATTGATACCATAGATTCTTTACAAAGTTTTTGGTTCAGGGTTTCCTCCTCCCAACACAGCAAGTTCTCTCAGTCGCCTCACAGCGGCTGTTTTTTTGTCCTATGCCTAGAGACACGCGGCGGCTGTCGTTTTTTCTGCTGTGCGTGATCTTTTAATTCCCAGATTCAAGGTATCTTGTTATCAAAGAGCGTGATACCTTATAAAGTGCTGTGAAAAGCGTATAAAAAAGCTCAACGCCTACGAGATATTACATTTAGTAAAATCTTTTGCCGACTATGGCTAGTTGTTTGTTTGTGATTCCTTGTTTTAGAGCAGCATCTTTGGATGTTGTGCGTGAACGAGGCATTTTTTAATGAAAAGCCTTTAGCTAAATGCAATGGCGTTATCAAAGATCAGAGTATTGGGCATAAGCAGGTTAATCAGCTTGGCCATCATCAAGTCTGAACATAAAGGGTCAGTTTTGACACTGTCCGTCACTTAGAACACATAATCACGTCGTTTTGGGTTCTAGGTCGATTTGTGGTGTATTAAAAACTGGATGTGTTTCAGTCAAAATGGTTACTGCGTCATGACGACGTAGTTCACCGTGGGTGCGACCTAGAGAGCTGATCTCAGCGTTAGATTTTCTCGTTTTCAATCTGGAGGTTGTCTTAATGTCTATCCGTCTTTATGTTGGTAATCTACCCAAAGAAATTGAGCGTACAGAGCTTGAGGAGCTGTTTAGTCAAGCCTCTGGGGAGCTGACTTCAACCAAGGTTGTGACCGATCGCAAAACGGGTAAATGCCGTGGGTTTGGGTTTGTGACCGTTGAAACCGAAGAACAGGCCGACGTCATTATCGAAAAGCTGAATGGCTATTCCTTGAAGGAAAGCATCCTCAAAATTGAGAAGGCACTCCCTAAGGCCAAGGAATCCGTTGTCAGTACTGTGGAGCCACCCACGCCAGCGGCGAAACGGAGCAGCAGCAGCGGCGGTGCGAAAGGCAAGAGCCAAGGTCAGGGTCGTCAAGCCCAGGGTGCTGCGGCTGGCAATAGCGGCGGTCAGTCTGAAGGCTTTCAGCCCGATCCTCGCTGGGCACAGGATTTAGAGAAGCTCAAGGAGCTGCTGTTAGCGCAAACCAACGCCTAATTGTGACGATTTAACTGAGGATAGTTCAACATTCAGATAACCTTCAGGCTCGTGAAATGATTGCCCAGTCAAAGTCTCAAGCTTTGGACTGGGTGTCACCCTAAATATTTAAGCTTCGCGCTTTTAAAGTCAGCGGCTTCTTGAAAAAGATGCCGCTTTTTTATGGGAAAACACTTTATTTGGCGGTCATCCAGTTGGCCCCAGTATGCACCTCTGCCACCAGAGGGACGCTTAACGTAACAGCCCCTTCCATGACAGTTTGGACTATGGTTTTAACCGTTTCAAGGTCTTTAGGATGGACTTCTAACACCAGTTCATCGTGAACTTGGAGCAAAAGATGGGCTTGGTACGGCGCGGACGCTTGGTGCGGCGCTATGGCCTTTTGCAACTGCACCATCGCTACTTTGATGAGATCAGCACTAGAACCCTGAATGGGGGCATTGGCGGCAGCGCGCAGCATTCCCCGCTCATAGGTGGTCATTTTGAGTTTGGTCAGATCTAGGGCAGCTAGTTCTTCGAGGGGTTTACCGTGGAGCTGCTTGAGGCTGCTGCTTTCAAATTCAAAGTAGCGACGGCGACCGAGGAGGGTTTCGACGTAGCCCTGGGCGATCGCCTCTTGTTCCATGCGCTGCAAGTAGCCAAACACACCAGGGTAGCGTTGGTAAAAGCGATCGATGAAGGTTTTGGCTTCGCCATAGCTCACCCCTGCCTCACGGGAGAAACGCTGGGCACCCATGCCGTAGATCACGCCAAAGTTAATAATTTTGGCAAGGCGACGTTCATCGGGGGTGATGGTGTCTTTTTCCAGTAACAGCTGAGCGGTCAGGGTATGGACATCCTGATTTTGGCGATAGGCTTCGACCAGACGCGGTTCTTCGCTCAGGTGGGCTAAAATCCGCAGCTCGATTTGGGAATAGTCTGCCGTCACCAGCACCCAACCGGGTTCTGGGATGAAGCCCGCTCGGATCTGGCGACTGAAGGCGGTACGAATGGGGATATTTTGCAGGTTTGGATTGGAGGAGGATAGCCGACCCGTGGCGGTGA
>JANLSD010000107.1:0-11067 GCA_031362245.1 Acaryochloridaceae cyanobacterium OTE_25_metabat_464
CTCCGCAACCCCCTCACCGCAATCCTGGGCTGGGTGCAGTTGCTCCGCACAAAGATCTGTGACGAAGACAGAACAACTCAAGCCCTCGAAATAATTGAACGGAGTGCTAGGACACAAAAGCAACTCATTGGAGATCTCTTAGACATCTCCAGCATTACTTCAGGGAAGCTCCGTTTGAACACCCGTCCGCTTCAACTAGCCTCAGAGATCGAATCGACGATTGATATTGTACGAACCTCGGCGGAGGAAAAACAGATACAGATTGAATCTAGCCTTGAGTCAGGTTCTGAAACGATTGTGGGCGATCCAGACCGTTTGCAACAGGTGTTCTTGAACCTATTGACGAATGCGATCAAGTTCACGCCATCGGGAGGACGAGTGAATGTTACTTTGACATACCTTGATGCTCAAGCCCAAATTACGGTTAGCGATATGGGGTGTGGGATTAGCGCCGACTTTCTGCCCTATGTCTTTGAGCGTTTCCGTCAAGCAGAGGACTCTGAAACTCGGTCTAATCCTGGTCTCGGTTTAGGACTGTCAATTGTTCGGCCTTTGGTGGTGCTTCATGGCGGCACCATTGAAGTTGAAAGTTTAGGTGAAGGGCATGGCGCAACGTTTACTGTGAGGCTACCGCTGCAAACGGGCCTGGAGGAAGCTGCATTATCACCGGCTGGTTCAGGGACTGCGATCTCCGCGATCGCCTAATACCAATTTTGGAAAACTCCACTACAGTTCAGATCTCCCTAGCCCCCCTAGCGCTTTCAGAGCGGCTACGCCAAAAAAAGGGGGGGAAACTCTTAGTCCCCCTTTTTAAGGGGGATTTAGGGGGATCTTGATGTGTCGCCATGACAAGTAGATTTGGTATAACCCATCAATCCGACTGAATCTTTTAGCGCGATCGCCGCCCGTCAGCTCAACTGAGCCACCACTTGATCTGTCAACAGCGTGTCTTGGGTCAAAAGGTCTTCGACTGTAATCCGTAGCGATCGCCCTTCATCCACCCGAAAGAGTACCTTAATGCGATCGCTACCTGGAAACCCTGGTGGATCGAGTGTTGCAATACTGCGCGCCCCTTCGCGATCGTTGAGCGCTTGAATTTGGCCTTGGTTGCCAGAAAGTGCGCGGGTGATGAGGCGATCTCCATCAAAGTAAACCTCAGTCCCGCCCGACTCTTGCCCCAACTCGCCAATAATGAGTTCAATACTAGGTTGTCCTTCAGCAGATGCACCCAAAATCAGCTCCACAGGTTCCCCCATTGGGTAGGGTTGACCTGTTTGGATGAGCGTATGCCAATTATGGGCATTCAAGCGTCTGTCCCAATAGCGGATGCCATAGCTATGGTAGAGAAAGTCCTTTACGTCAGTGCCTTGCAGGATTTGGAGTGCACCCTGGGCGATCGCCTCAAAGGGTTTACTGCTGGAAATTTTAGCTGCGTCAAAATACTGCCCGACCCAAGTCTGCACTGCCGGAATCAGGCTGGTACCGCCTACTAACAGCACCGCATCAATATTTTCTGCCGTGATGCCCTGTCGCCTTGCCTGCTGGAGCACCTGAGTCATACTGTCGTCTAGGCGCTCAAAAAACTGCCGCTCTTTTAGAATGTGCTCAAATTCAGCGCGGTCTAAAGCCAACTCGTAGCTCTCAAAGGTTTCTTCATTGAAATAGACCTCCGTTGCCTTAGTCTGAAGCGAAAGCTGGATTTTAAGACGTTCTGCTAAACGTTGGGTTAGTGGGGTTTTAGGAAGATCCTGGGTTTTGGCAAAGTGATCGACCAACCAATTGTCTAAATCAGTGCCGCCCAAGCTTTGCCCCGCTTTTGCCAGTACTCGCGCTGTTTTGGAACGTTGCGAAGACTCTTGGGCCATATTTTTCTCACCCCACTTGAGGATGAACCCGGTCGGTTTGGCTTGTGCCATACGGCCACGCTCAAGCTGTACCAGCGCTAAATCTAAAGTGCCACCCCCAAAATCTACCACCAGCACCACTTCAGCGTCTGCTTTGCCGTACCCTAGGGCAGCAGCAGTCGGTTCATCCAGCATTCGCACCTGTTCGACCTGGAGATCTTGGCACACCTGCCCCAGCCACTGCCGATAGGGTTCAAAACTATCGACGGGAACGGTTAAGACTAAGGCATCCCCAGCATCGGCATAGTTGGCTTTAAGCTGATTTACCAAGGTCGATAAAAACCACTGACCTACCTGCTCAAAGCGGATCAACTGCCCATCTACTTCTGGTAAAAAGCCCTGCACTGATGAACCAATGCCTCGTTTGAAGCCACGGAAGAAACGGGGATCCGATTGGATGTCAAGACCGCGATCGCGCACCTGTTGACCCACCAAAACCTGGTTCTGAGCGGCGTCTTCTACATACAGCACACTCGGAATCAGGTCTGGGTTTTGGCCTTGTCTTAGACTAATCCCCTTTAAAGAAAGCGTCTCAGCCTTTTCGGCAACCGAGTTCCAGCGGGCAATAACGGTATTGCTTGTTCCAAAATCAATAGCGTAGCTCAAGGTTCTAGATCTCTAGCAAGGGCACCTTAGAGTCAAAAGCCTTTCGGTTAATGAATCTCCTCAAAAATTGTAGCCCACCCCAATAAATCCACCGAGATCGACATCGCTGTCAAAGGTTGTATGGGGAGCAAGAGTTGCGGTGAGTTGAGAAGCAACGGCGTTGACATAAAAAAGTGCAGTGACAAACAGAGGTCTCTACACTTTTCAGACGATAGGTAGGGTCGAAGGCTTACGTAGATCGCAAATGATGATCTTTCCAGAAAACTGTTACACTCGATCCCCCTAAATCCCCCTTAAAAAGGGGGACTAAGACCAATTCCCCCCTTTTTAAGGGGGGCTAGGGGGGATCGAGTGCAACAATTTTTTGAGCAACTGAGGCTTTATCGCGGATCAAGAAAGCTCAATCTAAACAGACCGCTCAATGACATTATCAATGAGTCCATACTCTTTCGCCTCTTGGGCCGACATGAAATAATCGCGATCAGTGTCTCTCTCAATCTTTTCGACGGGTTGACCTGTACGTTCCGACAAAATGTGGTTGAGCGAATCCCGAATTCGCAGAATTTCTCTGGCCTCAATGTCAATATCTGAAGCCTGCCGACGCCCTGTACCACCTAAGGGTTGGTGAATCATGATCCGCGCGTTGGGTAATGCCAATCGTTTGCCCTTGCTACCCGAAGCTAACAAAAATGCACCCATCGAAGCGGCAAGACCGACACAAATGGTGACAACCTCAGACTTAATGTGCTGCATGGTGTCATAGATTGCCATGCCTGCCGTCACAGAGCCACCAGGGGAATTGATATAAACGTAAATAGGCTTGCTTGGGTCATCAGAATCTAGGTAAAGCATTGAGGCAATAATCGAGTTTGCCAAAGAATCAGTAACTTCTTGACCTAGAAAAAGAATGCGCTCTTGATTGAGGCGCGTATAAATATCAATCCAGCGCTCATAGGTGCTGCCAGGGAGACGGTACGGAACGCTGGGTACACCAATTGGCATAGCTGGAACTCCTTTGAATGGATAATTTTTAAAAACAAATCAACTGATAAAACGACCAAAGCTGAGCTTTGTCCTAAATAATGCCAGCGCCAGCCGCAATCACGGGGGCAACCGCTGCATCTTTAGAACTATTGAGCACAATATCAATCAGCCCGTACTCTTTGGCTTCTTGGGGGGTCAAGTAAAACATCCGATCCGTATCTTTTGAGATCTTTTCAATGGGTTGCCCTGTATTGCGCGACAGAATCTTGAGCATTGAAGCCTTGTTGTCCAACACTTCTTTTGCTCGGATTTGGATATCCGTTGCTTGACCCTGAGCACCAGAACGAGCCTGACTCAGCACAATGGTGGCATGGGGAAGGCTCGCCCTAAAGCCCTTTGCACCACTGGATAAAATCATGGCGGCAGTACCCATTGCTTGACCTAAGCAAATAGTGTGCACTGGGGGTTTAATGTACTGGAGCGTATCGCAAATGGCAAAGGCCTCGGTTTCAAAACCCACGGCATCACCGTCATACCAAGAGGTTCCGGTGGAGTTGATATAGAACCGGATAGGTTTGTCGGGGTCATCAAACTGGAGGTAGAGCAACTGAGCAATGATGAGTTCCGTCACATCCATGCCGACTCTGCGCTTCACATCGTCAGACGAGAATAGCGGCAACCCAAGGTAAACAATCCGCTCCTTGAGCAGGAGGGAGGGAAGGTCGGGCGGTGGGGTTCTTCCAGAAAACGAGTCCCCGCCATAGGCGGCTTGAACAGCCTGAATTGGTGATTCCATGACGTGTGACTGCCTGAGATAGGGAATGCTGCTGACACCACTCTAACAATTTTCTGGGCCGGATACTCTGGCACAATGGATATTAGGGCGATTTTGGGTCGGGTTTCAACCCTTGACGATTAAACACTAAAACAAGTGTTGAAAGGACGGTTGTGGGAAATCTTGCAGCCTGAGACAAAATCCGCTCTAAGCAATCGCGTTGAGATCCCTCATGGCATATTTTTGGTTTAAGGCGTTTCATATTATTGGTGTTGTCGTTTGGTTCGCTGGGCTGTTTTACTTGGTACGACTCTTCATCTACCACGTAGAGGCCAATGATGAACCAGAACCCGCGCAATCCATTCTTAAAAAGCAGTATGGCTTGATGGAGAAGCGTCTGCTCAATATCATTACCACCCCTGGCATGCTGGTGACGGTGGTTTGTGCGATCGGGCTGTTGGTCGGGCAACCGGATTGGCTCCATCAGGGTTGGCTCCACGCAAAGCTAGGGTTTGTAGCGCTCCTATTGGGTTATCACTACTACTGCACCCGACTGATGAAGCAGCTTGAAGCAGGCAGTTGCCGCTGGAGTGGTCAGCAGTTACGGGGACTCAATGAAGCACCGACAGTACTCCTGGTGGTCATTGTGCTGCTGGTGGTCTTCAAGGGCAATTTCCCAACGGATGCGTCGGTTTGGGTCATTTTTGGGATGGTGGTCTCTATGGTGGCTACTATTCAGCTCTATGCCCGTAAACGCAGACTGGACAAGGAAAAACTGCTGGCTGAAACTGTCACTGAACCTTCAACCTAGCCCCTATGTTTCAGGCAACCCGACGACGTTTAGCCCTGTGGTATACCGCTGTCACGGCGGCATTGCTGATTCTGTTTGCCACTGGCTTTTACTGGTATGTGCGTGAAACGTTGATTGAGCGGGTGGACGATACCCTCCATCATGTGGTGGAGGTGGTGGGGCGATCGCTCGTTCTAGAACAAACCCCTGGCCCTGATCGTAAACTGCACTATCAGGTCAACGTAGATGCCAGCTTTCGCAATAATACCGAGGCCGTAGACGACGACCGGATTGAGCTGGAGTGGTTCAGCCCCCGCCGCGATCCGCTGTGGTCTACGCTCTCGGAACCGTTAGCTTTGCCCATCCACGTCTTTCTGAATGGTGAAACCGTCAGAGTTCGGCCTGATTATGTGTTGCGGCAACTCACCCAGCGCCTAGAGTATCGCGGGGATATTTTGGGCTATTTACGGGTCAGCCATCCTTGGTTTGAAGTGGCAAAACCCACTCGTGAACTATTTTTGGATTTAGCCGTAGGCATTACCGTCATGATTGGCTTTGTGGCGGGGGTGGGCTGGTTTTTATCTCGCCTTGCGATCCAACCCCTGCAAGAGTCTTACCAATACCTCCGCCAATTCACGGCTGATGCCTCCCATGAGCTGCGCAATCCCCTGGCGCTGATTCAGACGACCGTACAAGTTGCCTTGACCGATCCAGAGATTACACCCAAGGAGCAGCGACAGCAGCTAGAGGTGGTGGAGCGTTTGACCCAGCGCCTAGGACATTTGGTGAACGACCTTTTGTTTCTCGCCCGTCAAGACAGTGGCATGGTAGCGCCAGATCTCCAACCATGTCCCCTCGATGCTTTACTGATGGCGGTTGTGGAAGAACAGTCTGCGACGGCAGCTGCTAAAAATATTCAGCTCACCCTAGACCTGGGGGACGCTGAGTTGGAGCCAGAAAATGGCATTGAACCTTTTACGCTCAAGGGTGACTATGACCAGTTGGCGAGGCTATTTTCTAATTTAGTGAGTAACGGCTTGCAGCATACTCCCGCTGGTGGCTCTGTGAAGTTGAAGCTAGAGCAACTCAACCGACAGCTTCAGGTTTTGATTAATGACACGGGTACTGGTATTCCCGAACAGGCGTTACCCCATGTGTTTGAACGGTTTTATCGGGTGGATCCGGCTCGGTCGCGAACCAATCCCCTTACGCCTGCGTCTAATTCAGGGACGGGGTTGGGACTGGCGATCGCCAAGGCCATTTGCGAAACCCACCAGGGCCAAATCCGTGTAGACAGTAAACTGGGTCAGGGCACTACGTTTAAGGTCACTTTGCCCCAGCTAGAATCTAAGTCATAAATCAATATTGGGTCATCGCTCATAGGGTTAGAGGTTGCATGCGTCAGTCTATTGTTTTGTTATACATTGTGGGCGGTGCCTTAGGTCTGGGCAGTTTGCCAGCCCTCGCCCAACCCAATTCAACCCCCTCTAGTGGGTTCTCTACCCCCAGCACACCAGATGTTTACTTTATTAATCGGGCTAAAAACCTTGCCCGACAAGCTGCGATTACCGCCAATGGTGGCCTAGAACGCTATCGCCCTGACCCTGCAATGTTTGGCCCTGCAATTCAGACTCAGTACCTTAGAAATGCAGATGGCAGCATCACGTTTTCGTTTATGGGTGGCGCACCAGGTTTCTCAACGCCCAGCATTGAAACTGTTGCAACCGTCATGCCTGGAGGGTCGGTAAAATTAGACTATAACGGCCCGCTCCGCAATGGATCTGGTGGATTTGTGCCCATTCCCAACCAGACCGCTCCGATTCAAGCTCCGGTTCAAATTCCGGTGCCCAGTTCTGGGGCAAAACCTAGCCCGTCTTCTGGTTTCCCAGATCTCCCTAAATTACCTTCTTCTAGTTCAACGGCTGTCCCAACGCCAAGTACACCAACGCCAAGTACACCAAGAACAGTTACTGGAACTGGTGATAACGTTTCATCAGGAGTCCGTCCTGGCCCTAATTGGGTGAATGAAGATGCATTTTTTGCAAAGGCTCGAAATTTGGCACGACAGTCTGCCATTAAGGCGAATGGTGGCCTAGCCCGCTATCGTCCTGAGCCTTCGATGTTTGGGCCATCGGCGCAGACCCCTGCGGTTAAAAATGCCAATGGCAGTATTACGTTTACATTCAAGGGCGGGGCACCCAATACCACTGACCTCAATATTCAATCTGTGGTGACGGTTGATCCAGCCGGGAGTGTGAACCTTGAATACAATGGCCCTGGTCGGTGATTACGGTTCCGCAGCCTCAAAAAGAGTGGACAGGTTTTGGCTACGGGGTTTTAGGCGTCATGGTTTTCAGCCTGACCTTACCCCCAATGAAGTGGCTTCAGAAATCTGACCATGGCCTATGGAATGGGAATTGATTTCAGCAAACGCTCAATGATGCGTTGGGGTGGCTGACCACCGGACGGAATAATACGGTGACTCAGGACATAGGGGGCTAAACGCTTAATATCATCGGGCAATACGTAATCTCGATGCTCTAGAAATGCCAGGGCTTGGGCGGCACGCTGGAGCGTCACGGTGCCCCGTGGGCTAACGCCGAGGCGAATGTCTGAGTCTTCACGGGTTTCCCGTACTAGATTGAGGATGTACTGCTGGAGCGATCGCTCCACCTTAACCTCAAGACACTTCTCCTGAATCTGTCGCACCTGCTCCAAAGAAATACAGGGTCTGAGCGCTTCTAACCGCAGCCCTGTTTGACTGCGCTGAAGCATCTCCATCTCTTCATCGGCGGTGGGATAGCCCAGGCTAAGGGCAAGGGCAAACCGATCCAGTTGAGCTTCAGGGAGGGGAAAGGTGCCGTGGGATTCGATGGGGTTTTGGGTGGCAATCACAAAAAATGGCTCACCCACGCGATGGGAAACGCCATCAACGGTGACTTGGGTTTCTTCCATCACCTCTAGCAGCGCAGACTGGGTGCGGGGCGTGGCACGGTTAATTTCATCGGCGAGGAGCACGTTAGTAAATACAGGGCCTGCTAAAAATTCAAATTTGCCCTCGTGAGCATTCCAAATATTGGTACCTGTTAAGTCGCTAGGCAACAGATCTGGCGTGCACTGAATCCGCTGAAATTTACCGTCTATGGAGCGGGCTAAGGCTTTGGCAAGAAGGGTTTTACCCACGCCAGGGACATCCTCTAGCAAAACGTGGCTGCCAGAAAAGAGTGCCACCAGAACCAGTTGAATTGCTTCTTGTTTGCCCACCACCACGGTGCCAAGATTTGCAATCAGCTTTTGTACAGGGGTTTGTATGGTTTCTAGGGGTTGAGCGATCGCAGGAACCATACTTTACACTTCCAACACAAGGGGCTACCAACAACCTAGGAATTCCGTCGTGCGATCGCCCTATGCAGGTTGACGATGGCGATCGCGAGCGTTAGCGCAATCGAGCTGAATTTGTACCTTTAGGGACTCTAAAGACTCAAATTTTTGTTCGGGACGCAGGAATTGCTCTAGGTGTACCGTTACAGTATGCCCATAGAGATCCCCTGACCAATCGAGGAGATGAACTTCAACGGTTTGAAGGGTTCCCGCTACGGTGGGACGGATGCCAATATTCATTACGCCCAGTTGAGGCTGTGTAAACCCAGGGCTATCTACCTGTACTTGATAGACACCTCGTAAGGGAATAAATTTTTCTGCTGACACGTTAAGGTTTGCGGTGGGAAATCCTAGGGTACGCCCTAACTGTTTGCCTTGGATGACGGTTCCCGTCAAGCTATAGGCGCGTCCCAATAGCTGCTTGGCACGGACAACATCTCCGGTTTCTAGTGCCTCACGCACGGCGGAGCTGCTGATGCGATCTTGCGCCATGAGCGCGGGTTTGACAATGGTGACGGGGATGTTGTAACGGGTGGCGATCTCCCTCAAATCTTCGGCAGTCCCTGCTCGTTCGCGTCCAAAGCAAAAATTAAAACCCACGCTAATTTTTTGGGCTTTTAGTTGAGCAACTAATATCTGTTCTACAAATTCTTCCGGCGTTAAGTTGGCTAAATCTTGATCGAAGGGCAATAGCACTAACTGTTCAACACCTAGGGCTTCTAAAAGCTGAACTTTTTCGGGTAATGGCGTTAGTAAGGGCTTGGGCTGACCGCTAAAGAAAACGTGGGGATGGGGGGTAAAAGAAACAACGGTGGTGTAACAATGACCGTTTGAATCCAATGCATCTTGTTCATGGCACTCTGACAATGACCGAATGACGGCGGCATGCCCTAAATGGATGCCGTCAAAGTTACCTAACGCGACCTGCGTTGGCTGCAAACTAGTTTCGACAGAAGAAGTTACCCACACGGCTTATATTTTGACACGATTTAAGGCAACATCCATCAATGCAGGGCGGTTCGGAGGTTTAACTAGACGGCAGAATAGGGTTTTAGCCAAGACTGAATGTGTTCAATCCGACGGTAGTAGGTCAAATTGTACTGGAGCGGTGTGATTGAGATGAATTTTTGGGCAATCGCCTCTACATCGGTCAACACCTCCTCATCTTGAGGATAAATCACAGGGGCGTCGGTTTCTTCTAAAACTTCTCCTGAAAGCCAGTAGTAGGTTTTACCACGGGGGTCTAAGCGTTTTTCAAACAGGTCATGGTAGCGGCGTAAACCTTGGCGGGTGGTTTTGACCCCAGCAATCTCTGTGGCGGGGATGGCTGGCACGTTGACATTGAGCAGCATTGGTTCTGGGAGTGGCTGCGCGGCAAGCTGCCCGACGAGGCTGACGGCGTAGGCTGCGGCAGCTTGGAAATCGGGATGGGTGAAGCTGGTGAGGCTGAGGGCAATGCTGGGGATTTCGGCGATCGCCCCTTCCATTGCGGCAGAGACGGTTCCTGAGTAAAGGACATCGGTACCCAGGTTTGCGCCTTGGTTAATGCCGGAGAGCAATAGGTCTGGGGGCTGGTCTAGGAGGGCATCTAGGGCAAGTTTGATGCAGTCGGCGGGGAGTCCTGAGCAGGCCCAGGCTTTGACGGTAGGGTGAAAAAGGTCATGCACTTGCTCGGCCCGGAGGGGGCGATGCATGGTGAGTCCATGTCCTGTGGCGGAGCGTTCGCGGTCAGGACATACGACTGTAACGTTATGACCTGCGGTGGCTAGGGCATTGGCTAGGGCACGAATTCCAGGGGCAGTAACGCCGTCATCGTTGCCAACGAGTAGTCTCATAGGTGGGGTAGGGGCAAACAACAGGGCGCTGGGTGCAGAATCAATACAGTATAAAGAAAGGGGTTAATGGGATGGAATGGATTCAACTATCCTATCCTATTGTCTTTGTCCTCTTCCTCAACTGTTTTACTGGCCAAGATTGCTGGAAATCAAGCCACACTCACGGTGAATACGATCAGGATTAAGTGAAAAGTTTCTTTTCTAGAAAATAGGGTGCGAAAGATGTCAAAGCTAAAAATTCTCCAAGAAAACGCAAACTATTCATTTCGCTCTTACTTTGAGCTACCTAACGATCCTGACGAAATTTTGGCAGAGTTTGGCTACATGCTCAAGCAGGCAAGGCTGCAACTGCCACAAACCAGCCGTTTACTGGAGGGTCTACTAGAACTGCAACAGAACCTAGAGGCCATTCTTCCCTATGTTCAACTCACTAGCGAAACAGCCAAGCGAGAAATCTTAGTCGCTCCAATTTTGACCCGAGTGGCCATTATTTGTCAGCAAGTGCTGCGAATCGAATATTCTTTGAAAGTTAATAATTTTCTTCAGGGAAATTTAGATTATCTGATTCGCTCAAACCATAGCCTGATCGTCATTGAAGCAAAAAGAGATGACCTCACACGAGGCTTTACCCAGCTTGCAACAGAGATGATTGCCTGGTTGACTGACAAAAGTCCTGAAACCCCCATTCATTCGTCTTTAAGGCCAGCGATTGAAATCGCGCCTACAAGAACAAAGTCTGCCTACGCAGACTAAATATATCAAGGGTTCCAACAATCCGCGACGGCGGATTTC
>JANLSD010000121.1:0-7542 GCA_031362245.1 Acaryochloridaceae cyanobacterium OTE_25_metabat_464
CATTACCCCCCTCAGTCCCCCCTTATAAAGGGGGGAAGAATATGGACTGGCTCCCTCCCCTTTATAAGGGGAGGGTTGGGGTGGGGTAATGCAGAGTGCTCAAACTTAGACTTATTTGTTATTTCAGGCTTGTGTGTACACGTCAGCCCAAGATTGGGG
This sequence comes from Acaryochloridaceae cyanobacterium OTE_25_metabat_464, assembly GCA_031362245.1. GTDB lineage: Bacteria > Cyanobacteriota > Cyanobacteriia > Thermosynechococcales > Thermosynechococcaceae > JAAURS01. Next base: position 160 of record JANLSD010000121.1, read on the forward strand.
GGTTGGGGTGGTTAATGCAAAGCATTCAAACGCAAGCCAACCCTTCCCCCTATAACTGGATAGACGATTCTCTCGCAGCCATTCATCGCGCTTATTGGTATCGCAGCGTCAAAACCATTACCTCTCAGGCTGGCCCAGTGGTGACGCTCGACGGCAAACCTATGCTGAACTTTGCCAGCAACGACTACCTCGGCCTAGCCAGCGACGATCGCCTCAAACAAGCTGCCATCGAAGCCATCACACGCTACGGCACTGGCAGCACTGGTTCTCGGCTGATGAGTGGTCAGCGCCCCGTCCATCAGGAACTGGAAACTGCGATCGCCCAATGGAAACAGACCGAAGCGGCGATCGTCTTTAGCTCAGGCTATACCGCCAACCTAGGGGCGATCGCAGCACTGGTCAGCGCAAAGGATTTAATTCTAGGAGACGCCTACAACCACTCCAGCCTCATCAATGGAGCCAAGCTGAGCGGAGCCGAAGTTTTCACCTATACCCATAACAACATGAATCAGCTCCGGCTGTTGCTAGAGCAGCATCGGGCAAAGTATCGTCGCGGCCTGATTGTGACCGATGGGGTCTTTAGCATGGACGGAGATCTATGCCCACTCACAGAAATCTTGACCCTAGCCACCGAATTTAACTGCATGGTTTTAGTCGATGATGCCCACGGAACAGGAGTATTGGGTGCATCCGGCGCTGGAACGGTAGAACACTTGGGCTGTAGCAAACTCCCCTTGGTTCACATGGGTACCCTGAGCAAAGCCCTAGGCAGCTTGGGCGGATACGTCGCGGGTTCTGCTGCCCTGATCGATTTTTTACGCAATCGCGCTGCAACCTGGATTTACACCACGGCCATATCTCCAGCAGATGCCGCCGCTGCCCTTGCCGCCATTGAGATTATTCAGGCCGAACCCGAGCGCCGCAGTCAACTATGGGAAAGGATTGCTCAGCTTAAGCAAGCACTGCTACACTGCGACAGCCTTAAACTCCTCCCCTCAGAATCCCCCATTTTATGCCTCCAATTACCCAACGCAGAAGCCGCACTTCAGGTGAGTCAACAGCTCACGGAACAAAACATTTTTGCCCCCGCCATTCGTCCTCCAACGGTTCCGACCAGCCGAATTCGGCTTTCGGTGATGGCAACCCATGAGCCAGAACATATTGAAAGATTAGGTGAGGCGATCGCCCAACTCAAGCTTCCCTAAAAATCCATAGCTTCACGTATTTGATTTATAGTCGTTGATAGAATTTCTGCCGCCTGGATTATGTCATCGTCTGTTGTGAATTTGCCAAGTCCGATTCGCAGTGCACCTTCAATTAATTCATTTGATAACCCTAGAGCACGCAGCACATGGGAAGGAGTTTCTACGCCAGAAGTACAGGCTGAACCTGTGGAGATAGCCAACTTTGACCGCACTCTAGCAATAATCGCGCTGTTGGGAACGTTAGGCACAGAAATGTGTAAGTTCCCAGCTAGACGATTTTCAATATCTCCGTTGATTACAAGATTAGGAATGCTGGCCAGCAATAACTGCTGCAACCGATCCCGTTGGGTTGCGATTGCCTGTTCATCCGCCTCCATCTCCAATGATCGCAGGCGACAAGCTTCACCCAAACCCACAATTCCTGGCACATTGAGAGTGCCAGATCGCATCCCCTGCTGGTGCCCACCCCCAAATAAAAGCGGTTTTAGGTGATACCCTTTACGAACGACCAATGCCCCTGACCCTTTGGGGCCATAAAGTTTATGAGCGGAAATGGCGAGATAGGTGATTCCCCATTCCTCAAACTGAATCGGAATTTTGCCGACTGCTTGGGAGGCATCGCACAGGAACGGGATATTGTGGCGCTGGGCAATTTTACCAATTGCCTGAATGGGGTAAATATTACCAATTTCGTTGTTGGCTGCCATAACGCACATCAGCGACAGCCCTTTAGCGCAGACCTGCGCTAAATCATCTAAATTAAGTCTGCCTTTGGAGTCTACCCGTAAATAAATCAGCTCTGCCCAACCCCGTTTTTCAAGGGCATGGCAGGTATCCAATACAGCTTTATGTTCGAGGGGTAATAGCGCAATGCGGTGGGGTTTTTCAGGATTGGGTGGCAGACTGCCTTGGATGGCTAAATTAATGCTCTCGGTTGCTCCAGAGGTCCAAAGGATTTCTCTTGGTGATGCCCCAATCAAATCAGCAACGTGTTTAGCAGATTGTTTGATAGCGGATTCAGCGCGATCGCCCCATTCATGATCGAGGCTGCTGGCATTGCCAAACTCTTCGGTCATGTAATGCAGCATCAAATGTGCAACTCGCGAATCTGTAGGCGTGGTTGCGTGGTAATCCAGATAAAGAGGCTTTTTAGGAAGGACATCTTCTTTTTTCTTCATGCCCTTAACAATTACACACCTATTATTTTGCTATTCACATCTATTTTGGCTCAATAATTTGATTCGAGAGATCAGAATCTTAAAGCGAGGTATCTTAGTGGGAGTCATTTTCTTGGAAGGAAATTAAAATTTATTTCATAATTTATAAGCCTAAAATATTTGCAATCTAATTTGTCCAATCTAAAATTGTTGCCTTTGAATATATATCCAATCATTCTCAAATCCCTGGCTAGCAGCCAATGCGATTAGAGGCTTAAATTTTAGCTCGTACTGTTTTTTAAGCCGCTCAAAACTCAGTAAATCACTTTTGTCAGAGAAACCTAAATCAACAATGTAAGATTCAATATAACTGTTCCATTTTTTCTCAGGAGTGTGAGCACTAAAAACTGTTAAGCCTAAATGTTGTGCTCTAACAAAACTCTCAAAATAAATATTACTAGGAATTCTATCTGATTTTGAGGAATTAACGCTTTTAGGAGTTGGAATCAAATTCCAAGGTTGATTATGAGCTACAAATGTCCAAGGCAAGTAATGATCAAGTGATATGTCCTCTAAAATCAAGTTTTGCCCTGAATAGATACATTGAAACTCTGCACAATTTTCTATAACTGTTTTCCAATAAGACGTTTGACTCTGTAATGATTCTCTTTCTCTAGGAGGGAAAATCTTATTTACTAGCGCAGGAGTATTCGGGTTCTTTCTTTGCATATATTGCAGCCATCCCCATGAAACCCAGCCCCGAATAATTTGATAGTTAACCTGGATATATGAAGCCCATTCAGGATGAATGATAATAGCATTTGTATTTTGATCAAATTTATACAGCGGCTTACGAGTTTCAAATGTCTGTTCGGCCAAGATCTTTATTTGACCGTTGATCTGCTGATCTTTCAAGCCTCTTAACTCTTTGAAAAAAGGTCTAATTAATCGGAATGGAACATATCTTACTAATTCATCATCAATACTTCTAGTTTTAATAGCTTGACGTAAAATATTTTTATTTCCCTCTGTAACTTTTAGGAAAGACTGATCTATTTGCAATTCCAAGGAATCCAACTTTCGAGTAACCATATCCTGTAATCCGAAAGAAAGACGAAAAACTGAATGTGGATACCAAGCATTAACTAGCATTTCAACGGCTAGCTCATTTAAAGTAATAGGCGAAGATAAATCAAAAAAACGACTGCTTAAACGATCTAATATTGAAATAAAAAATACAAACTTATAAGAATTTGTTGTATCTTCAAGCAGTCTTGAGAACGTTGAAATATCTAGATTTTCAGCAGAGGGTAGACTGTTATTCATGTAGTGCTGAAGTTTTCATGAAACTAGTCTTGTGATTATATTACCAGATCCACCGTCAAGCACAATTAGCCCGGATGCCCATTCGAGAAACCTGGTAAAGTCTGGCATTTCATTGTCATCATCAAGAATACTTGCTAATGATCGAATTAGAGGCTGATTAGGAGTTGCAATATCATTATCATAGGCTTGCTCTAATAACTCCTGTGCATTATCCCAGCAACGGATTACCTGATATGAAGATTCAGTGTCCTGCTTTTTTTGAGTTTTTTTGCCTGTTAAGTGTGGTTTTGCAGATCTCTGTTCAATAATTTCGTGCGTTGCAAGAATATCTAGTTGCTGCCGTAGTTGTGACTCATTAATGCCTAAAACATTTGCTAATCCAAAAGGTGTAGTAAGATCATCAACTAATACCGAATTTTTTGAACTGAAGTCCCGTTCCCAAATTCGCGCTAGTAGATAGCCAATGGTGTAAGGATTAGATAGGTTAGCATTACCAGTAGTAAAGCAGTCTTGTTGCTTAATTAAGAATTTACACTTTGTAACCGCTTTAGAGTCTGTATAGGTTTGAAGAACAAGCCGAATAATTTTTTTCAGTTTTTCTTGCTTCAGGTTGGCAAAAATTAAGGTGATGGCAGTTAATAGGTCATCGAAAGAAAAGCTTTTATGGCTTGGCAAAAAGTAATATACAATATATGCCCAGACATCCCAGTCTGCCATGTTTTCGGATGGCTTTTGCCGAGTATAATCGCTTAAACTTAAATGAAAATGTATTAACCAATCTGTCACATTAGTCTCTAGATAAGGGTCTTTTGTTACGACTAATCTGTCCACTGGAGTAAGAGCATTTTGCATGATCAAACCAGATCTTGTCGCCCAATGCTTGAGAGATCGAAGTTTATACTCCTTCAACCCTGTTTGTTTTGATAATTCTAATGAAGAGGCTAAAAACCCGTCGGTTGCTGAGTGACGAAGTAATCGCTGCAAGTCCTCCTTATTGAGGGCAGATAACGTTGACAGATCGGATGCTGGCATGAAATTTTATCAAAACCTATATAAATTTCTGACTTTATATATAAGGAAAAATTGAAGTGAGTTTAAGAATTCAATTAAAAAAGAATATGAGTTTTTTGATTCTGGACTGATTGCTAAAGATGACAAGCTAAGCAAGGTAGTATATCGTTTTCTTCATCTAAGACCATTGCTAGCACATCTGATAATGGAAGGTTCTTAAGGCTTTGTTGTTGCCTCGCCATTGCTTTGTCATGATCAATGATGATTTGGTCTTTACGTTCAAGCAACTCTAACAGCGTTTCACCTTGTGTCCAAGTATAGATTCTTCCATCGCTATGATTTTGCTCATAATCAATTGCCTTTTGAAATAGGTCAGGATGCTCCTGTGCCAGCATCACCCATTCATATTTACGCTGGAAAAAACAAAAGAAACAGCCTGATCTCGATCTCCATCGGTAATAATCAGGCATTCCAATCCCACTCTCTTCAAGTAAGCGAAAAATATCAGCCTTCACAAGTCCATGTTCCTTGAACGGAAATCTAGCCGTGATATTAGGTTTTGTTGAAATGTAACCATCCCGATTCTCATCAGCTCGGATACCAACATAGCTGATGACATCATCATTACCCACCCATTTCTCCAATGGGATAATTTTCATCTGCTTTGTACACCAACGCATCGTAGGCGACGGCAAAACTCCGCCATAAACCTCTAGCCAATGGTCAAAACCTCGATCCGGTTCAAGTCTTTGGATTGTGATACCTAATCGGGCTTCAATCCGTTTTAAGTAGCTTTCAGTTTCTGGCAGTTCTTTATGAGTGTCACAGAAAAAATACTCAAGTTCCAGCTTTGGATAATTCTGCCGCATAAAATAGGCGAGGGCGGTGCTATCTTTGCCCCCCGACAAACCTAAAATGTGCCTAATTTTTTTTTGAGTCATCATTTATATTTAGCGACTTACTTTACGTTGCTACTTAAGTGAAATCATTGGCTATTGCAATGTTTGAACTCCCGAATACTCTAAAATCTTTTGATCTGCCGTCAGTAGTGGGCATCCCAACATTCGTGCCGTCGCGACTATAATCTGATCCCCAGGATCGCGATGAAAACCAACCAACTTTGTTGCCTCAATTAAAATCGGTACTGTTAAATCAATCAGTTGTACTCCAGGATAGGCTAAAGCATGTTCAAACCATTCATTCAACGACTCCGGTAACTCTAGGCGATTTTTCTCGACTAACTTCGTAATTTCCCAGCACGAAAAAATGCTTACCCCCAAACCTTGTCCCCGATATTGTTGCAGCCATTGCTGATGCTTCTGGGTTAGCCTGGAATCGCCTTGAACCCACCAAACCCAAATATGTGTGTCAAGAACAATCACTTCAGAACTTCCCAATCTTCTATAGGTGTAGCAGATTCAAAGGGGTCGTCATATCGGTAAGGCTGTTTACCTTGTAAGGGATACAGATTTTGATCTGGTTGTTCAAGCCCTGTATAGTTAGGTTCACTAGACGATTCTCCAAGGGAAACATTGGGTGATCGCTCCAAAATAATGACCTCAACCGCAGCGCCCACATGAAACGGAAGCCCTTGCAGCATTAAGGCTCCATCCTCAGACAAAACCGTCTCAATCTTATAAGCATTCATTGGGTGCATCTCCTTTTCTAGGATGACTTAAACAATCTTGACCGCTTCCCCTTCATTATCTATAAGGTCACGCAAGATGTCTCTGTTTACCCGTACCTTTGGTTTGTTTTACCTCAGACCGTTGAACAGTAGGCAATTCGTTGTCGTCGTCTAAAATTTTCTCAGTTAGTCGGGTTAATAGGGCTTGCTGAAGTTGGCGATCACCACACTTTGCTAAAAGCTCCTCCACCATTGGATCGACCGTAGCTTTTTGCTCATAGGTCATCCACACCATCTGATGAATTTCGCCGCCGTCGGGTCTAGTGACCGTGATTCGTCGGGCTTCAAAACCGCCTTGACTGTTTGCAGCCACTTCCTTCTGTAAAGCCTCCAAATTCTTGAAGCGCCTTGCCAGATCGCCCAACCTCACTTCAAACGCAGTGATATCTGCATCTGCCCAAGACTCTGCTGGCTTATCCGCCACAATCATCAACAACGCTTCGAGCCAAGTCCGATCTGTTGCAGTCTCATCGGCAGCAGCACGGACAAATCGATCCAGCATTGATTCTGCACAATTGCCCAACAGGTACCGAGCACGGAACCGCAAATCCTGCCGTAGCTTATCGCGATCGCTCCGTAATCCAAAGGCGTTATAGAGCAACGTTTCGCACTCTGTCAGCCGAGCATCATAAGCGCCATGAATTTCCCGTAAAAGCTGCACTAAGGCTTCGCGAAACGTTCGGGCAATCGATTTATCCTCTGCCTTCCCTGCCGTAATGGGTTTTAGCCCACAAGCCTTTGGCAAAGCAGTAAACAAAAGCTCATCCGGCTCCTGAGTCTGGGAAAGGGTTTGAATCACAGCTTGAGCTTTAAGGCTAATCTGCTTTGTTTTGAGGGTATAAGTCGGTAACTTGCGGACAAACTGCACCAAGGGTTTCACCCTGGTTGACTGACAAAAGTTGAATCTAAAAGCTCAAAAAGCTTGTGAGAATTGGATTATAAGCACTAGTCAGGGGCGAAGACAAAGGTATTAATCTGAAACTCAATCCGGTAGCGC
>JANLSD010000065.1:0-3238 GCA_031362245.1 Acaryochloridaceae cyanobacterium OTE_25_metabat_464
CGCGCTTTGTAGCCAAAAGCCCCATGCGCTAAGATCGTCGAGCGTCACAAACTCACAGAGCACCCATGACAGCCCTGTCCTCTCCCAACACTTCAACCCATGCTTTCGATATCTTGATTAAGCCCGAAACAGAAGGCAAAGTCAGCGCAACCGTCTTGGGTCTGCCAGAGTATCGAGCCACAGGGAGCGATCGCACCTCAGCTCTAGCCGCCCTACAAAAACTATTAGCCGAAAACCTTTCCCAAGCCGAAATCGTATCCATAGATGTTGCAGTTCCCCAGCCAGAAAATCCGTGGTTAAAAATGGCAGGTCGATTCAAAGATGACCCTCATTTTGATGAAATGCTTGCCGATATCGAAACCTATCGTCGTGAACGAGATGCAGAAATGGAACACCGCTTTCAGGAACCAGACGAGCAGGTTCAACCAGAGTGACCCTGTGGATTCTCGATACCGATCATATTTCCCTACTGCAAAGAGGACATCCAGCCGTTGAGCAACGTATCCGCAGCATAAACCTCAACCACATCGCCATCACAATCATATCCGTTGAAGAACAGCTCTACGGCAGACTCAACAACATCCGTCGCTCCAAATCCTCAGAAACTCTGAAGACAGCCTACCAAAGACTGCATGAGACCCTAGATGATTTCAAAGCAGCGAACGTCCTTGAATTTAATCCGACTGCGATCAGCCTCTACCAAGAATTGGTGAACCAAAAAATTCGGGTTGGCACCCAGGATTTAAGGATTGCAGCGATCGCCCTTTCCGTAAATGGCATCCTCGTCACCCGTAACCAGCGCGACTTTGCCAAAGTCCCCAATTTAGTCCTTGAGGATTGGTCAATAATTCTCTCTGGCTAGGATTTGTGGCAAAACTTTTGCCCAACTTTCATTCCCGCTGAAGTTACTGCGATCGCCCTATTCCCAGGTGCTTGGGCTAAAGATGCGATCGCTTATTCTGAGCATTGCGATCGCCCCTCATATCCTGAAGCAAAACCAGGCGATCGTTTTAGGTCTGCCAGAGTATCGAGCCACGAGGTGCGCACATCCTGACCCCTTAATTTTGTGAGACAGCTCTTACTAACCAGCGCTATGATTAGAGCAAAACATAAGCATCCAGCGTGCTATGAACCTTAAACTCTCAACACTGCCATCCTCCGAAACCGTCATCCCAAACCTGCATATTCTGCTGGAACACAACAGCCAGGGAGATGCGACGATCGCCACCGTCCTAGAACTCCCCAACTGCCACGCCGAAGCCCCAACCCGCGAGCAAGCACTAGAAGAGCTAAAAAAACAAGTTTTGGCTCGTTTAGAAAAAGCAGAAATTTTGTCCCTAGAACTTCAAACCCCTCCCGTACAACAGCCCGAAAACCCCTGGATGAAATTCGCAGGGGTCTTCAAAGACGATCCTCACTTTGATGAAGTTCAACAGTCCATCCAAGACTATCGCCGAGAAGCCGATGCTCAGACCTATGCACTTTATCCAGAACTAAATCCAGAGAGGGAAGACCATTGAGCCTTTGGATTCTGGATACCGACCACGTATCCCTCTTTCAAAGAAACAACCCACAAATCGTTAATCGCCTAGCAAAGGTTGCTCCCACAGACATTGCCATCACCGTAATTACCCTTGAAGAGCAGATTCGAGGCAGGTTTGACATGATTCGGCGGGCTGCATCGCCCAGTGAATTAATTCTTACTTACCAAAACCTTCATATCACCTTCGACAGTCTGAAGAGTTTTGACATCCTGGATTTCAGTTCTGTGGCAAGTACCATCTACTCATCCCTCCTCAAACAGAAAATCAAAATCGGCACCCAGGATTTAAGAATTGCAGCGATCGCCCTTTCCGTAAATGGCATCCTCGTCACCCGTAACCAGCGCGACTTTGCCAAAGTCCCCAATTTAGTTCTTGAGGATTGGTCAACAATCGTTTCTGGCTAGGATTTGCTGCAAAACTATTGCCCAGCTTTCGTGAACACTGAAGTTAAGGAGATCGCCCTATTCCCAAGTGCTTGAGCTAAGGATGTGATCGCTTATTCTGAGCACTGTGATCACCCTAACCCCAAGCTACGCACCAAGACTGCGGACTCTTGGTGCGTAGCTATCGCGTATTATTTTATTTCCTCGTTTGGGAATCAAATACCTGGCTTCTTCCGCTCTCCGTTTCGCTACAGACTTCGCTAGAGCGAGGGGAAAGCGGAATTAAGAGGCTGAGTCCAAGGGCGATCGCCGCTGCCGCACAGCTATAAAATACGCCTTCGAGACCAACCCTGGTTAAGAGGGCACCCAAAATCAGCGGCGAAACAAATTGTCCCAAAAAACCCGCACCAATCCCTGTGGCTAAAATGCTCGACTGAAGATGGGCGGGCGCGAGGGTTGCCAAGATGTTGTAGAGGCTGGGCGTAACAAACCCAAAGCTAAGGCCAAATAAGCTAGACACCACCATTAACGTGGACAGATGGGTCAGATTGGGGAAAAGGACTAAAAATGAAGCCATAAAGCCCAAGCTAAGTGCCACAACCCGAAGGCTCCCCAGCCGCTGTCGCAGAGGCTCTAGCAATAGACCAGAGCTGAAGGCCGCACCCACCGCTTGCACCGCCAAAATAAGACCATTCCAGACTAAATCGCTGCCGAGGGTGGTTTTGAGGTAGAGCGGCAGGTAAATGATGGTGCCATAGACCACCGCCGAAACCGTGATTAGGCTGATAAAAATGCGAAGGCTGACAGCAGAACTCAAGAGTTCCAGAGGGCGAAGGTTATCGGTGGGAGAGGCTGTTTTGAATGTGGTTGTTGCCGTAGGTTTCTGGGTGCTAAAGAGGGAGGGGGCAATACCTGCTAAGACTGCACTCACGCCGTATAGCCCAAAGGCAAACTGCCACCGAAAATGCCCCAACCCCACTGCCATGAGGGGATACACAATATTGGCTAGGGTGATGGCAGTTGCCACGTAGGCGATCGCCTGGTTTCGCGCATCGCCTTCATAGCGGCGGGTTAGCAGTCCCAGGCTGGAGGCCGCAATGCCCCCACTGGCAATGCCCAACAGTCCCCGTGAGGCCAACAGCGTCCAGTAATCTGGCAAAAATGCACTGCCCACCCCCACCACTGCGTACCCCATTAAGCATGGGATTAAAACTCGCAATGGCCCGTGGCGATCGGCCCAAAGGCCCAGGAATGGGCTAAAGAGTGCCAGGGTTAGATAATGGGCGCTGACTAGGCTTCCTGCCCAGCCTG
>JANLSD010000125.1:0-2995 GCA_031362245.1 Acaryochloridaceae cyanobacterium OTE_25_metabat_464
TTCCGATTCTGGATCGGTTAGATATCCGCGATCTCCAAGGTTAATCTGTGACGATCTCGGGCATATCAAATGTCAACTACCTTGTCCGGTGGCGACAATTACCTTGTCCGGTCATGAGTAGAGAAAAGATGTTTTCCATGCCTGGGATGGAGGCATTAGAAATGAAGCTTAATACCCACGGAAAAAAGGACTGAATGTTGGGCACTACAGTCCTGAAAATAAGATTTTCTTAAAGTGTTTGGGAATTGCTCCCCAACAAAGGGCTATTTGTCCTTTGAGCGATCTAGAGCAGACTGTTTACGAAAGCTTTCAGCCTGAATCTCAATAATGAGGGCATGATGAACCAGGCGATCGACGGCAGCGACAGTCATCATGGAATCGGAAAAGATAGAATCCCATTGGCTGAAAGGTTGGTTGGCTGTGATGAGCAGACTACGGCGTTCATAACGATGAGCAATCAACTCAAAGAGAACCGAGGTTTCAGCCTCAGTCTTTTTGACATAGCCGACATCATCAACAATAAGCAGGTCAAAGCGGTCGAGTTTAGTCAGTGCAGCAGGCAACTGTAACTGGAGCTTGGCATACTGCAACTGCTGCACCAGCGTCGTTGCAGAAGAAAACTTAACCCGTTTGCCCAACTCAATCATGGCTCGGCCCATCGCAGCAGCAAGGTGCGTTTTGCCAACCCCTGAAGGGCCAAACACCAATAAATTTTCAGAACGCTCTAACCAGCCCACGTCCTGGGCGAGTTGCATTAAGGGGGCGGGGTTGAGTTGAGGACAATGGGTGAACTCAAAGGTCGTAAAACTTTTTGCGCGAGGGAGCTGCGCTTCTGAGAGGGCGCGCTGGAGACGTACCTGAAAGCGTCGTTGGGACTCCAATTCGCATAAAGCAAGCAAGAACTGAGCGTAAGACCATTGTTCTGAAGTGGCCCGTTGCTCGATGGATTGCCAGTGGCTGAGCATGTGAGATAAACGGAGCTGCTTGAGGTGCAGACTGAGGCTGTCGAAGGGACTCAGAATTTGAGGTTGAGCCAGGGGGGGTGAGGAGTTCGTCATAGGGAGAAAGCGGGTGTTGTTGGACATTGAGGGGCGGGAATGCTGGCGCATCCGCCAATAGCTGAAAATGTCGTTGAAGAGCTATCAGGGTCAGTGTTCCGGCATGGAGTTGATTGAGCACATAGGTTTCCACCGCAGACTCTTTATCTTGGGTCGCGGCAATATAAAGGGCTTCAACCATGAGCTTGGCTGCACTGTCCGGCTCAAAACGTTCGCCAAGTTTTTGCCATAAGTCGCGCCATTGGTCATTGGGTAAAATGTCGTGCCCCCAGGTGCAGTAGAGGAAAGCCCTAGGCTTGCGGCGCAGTCCCTCAATAATGTGGCGGTAATTGACACAACGGGCACGCCCCTTTTTGCTGCCTTGAGGGGCACGCATTCTATCCAATTGGAAAACTTGCAGTTTGCCGAGATAGCCCACCAGACGGTCATGGTAGAGGTGGATGTTTAACTGCTGGCCTATCAAACGAGAAGGAACGCTGTAGAGAATGGAGCGCACCTGAATGCTGCTGTGTGAACTCACGCGAACCGTCAATTCCTCATAGTCGGCAAAGCGATACTTGGGTAAGGGTTGCAGATGCGTTTTCTCTTCATCGAACTTTTGAGTATTGCGGGCATTCAGCCCACTCACCACTTGCTCTATAAATGCTTGATAAGCACTCACTGACTCAAAATCGAAGTTGCCCCGCAGATATAACGCTTGAGTTAATCGGCGCTTGAAATGTCCATGAGGGGATTCGATAGACCCATTCTCATGGGCAATCCCTGTATTGTTTCGGGTGGGGCGCATCTGGTAGTGGTCGCACAGTTCGTTATAGAACTGTGTCAGTGGTTTATTTCGTTTACCAGCCTTGTTGCGATAGGCTGCACTCAGGCTATCCGTTCGATGCAGTTTAGGGACTCCACCACAGGCTTTTAGGGCATTCTGCAACCCTTGAGATAGGCCAATAAAGCTCTCTCCTCCCTGAATGACCTCCACATATTCCCACCCGCTGTAGGCCAGTCGATAATGGTACAGCAAATGCTCAAACGGCTTTCCGCCGATGCGGATGGTCACTTTTTTGAGTTCGGTGAAGTCCGATATCCCCATCTCTCCAGGGATATGACGAATCTCGAACATCACCTCCTTAGGCGCACCGTGGAGCACTTTCCACTCCTGTACTCGTCTCTGAAGCGTCCGTAACACGCTCTGGTACTGACCTGGGTAATGATCCTGAAGGTATTCATAGAGTGTTGTTGGTTCTAGGCGAGGTTCCCGTTTCAACATCGGTTCTAGCTCCTTGTCCCATACCTCGGACAATGGGTCTAGGCGGGTGCGCCAGTCGCGCTGTTGGCCTTTTTGGGGTTGGTGCTCCCCTTTCTCGATCCGCCTACCACTCCGTTCGGAAAATTCCGCGATTGCAGCAGAATCTTCCTGAGTGCAGCCTTTCTCTCGTGCTCTCATATACGCTTGCTCTTGGTATTTTTGTATAGTTTGACTAGGCACTAGATTCACCCTTTTAACCTTGGGTAATGATCTAGTGCTTTTTCTATGCTTTTGCCAAGACCTATATAGTTGTCGCCAGGTTAGCCTGCGATCTCAAAACCGGACAAAGTAATTGTCGCGACCGGACAAGGTAATTGTCGCCTGACAAATGCAGCTTCAGGCTGTGAATCTATAAAACCATTCGTGCGTTACTCCCCAAATCTCCCATATAAAGAAAATTCCATCCACTATGCCCATTGAACCCGAACGCTACCGCCCAGACTGGGAAGACTTTGCTCACAAGCTCAAGTGCTTAGCAAAGTGGAATTGTCAGCGGTGCGGAAAGGTTTGCAGGCAGAAGGGGGAATCTGTCGAAGCATTCGCTAATCGTGCGTTCCAGCCTGAGTCTGAAGTCTGGAAGGATGCGATCGCCAACCCACAAAAGTTCTGTTTAACAGTGGCCCATCTCGACCAG
>JANLSD010000144.1:0-3948 GCA_031362245.1 Acaryochloridaceae cyanobacterium OTE_25_metabat_464
TTGCGCACCGATTCAATCAGTTGATAGAGCTGCGTTTGTGCTTGGTCAATATTGATAATCTTCATAGCCAATGAATCCTCCATCAGCTCCAGTTTAGCTAGAGCATTGCCTTTGATTGAGTAGAGGTAGTGCGATCGCCCAGGTCAGATTCATACTTGTGTGGGAGTGCAGACTGTTGGCACGCTACCGCTCTGGAAAAGCTGGCGATCACCCTTCTGGGGTTGAGGTTGGGGGGCTGCGATCGCCTGATGCTCTGAGTTTGGGGTAGTATCGCCCTTCTTGGGTTGAGACTGAGATCAGAACATTCGGCTTATGTCTGACATACATCTCTTCAGTCTTTTTTAAATTTTAAGGGGTAGGTTGCAAATGAGTAGCTACCCTTTTGCAAAATGTGATGCACTGCTGCGATCACAACACTCGCCTAAAGACAGATATCGATCCGCTCAGCTTACTGTAATGAAACAGTAAGCCTATGCCAATTAGACATTTGGAGTGTTTGAGACAACAGACTATGAATTGTGTCTTTGATCTTCAAGGGTAAAGTAACAGCCAAAGGCACAGGCGATAACCCAAAAGCTTAGGAGCTGAGTAACAACGGTTTCCAACATCAGCAGAACTGCGCTTGTAAACTTCTCTTTACACACATTAAAACATTCTTAAGCCTTTGGCAATAGCTTGAGATATTTTGAGGCCCACTTTAGCTACCGCTGCTGCCCAAAATCAGCAGCCCAATAAACGAGCCGCTGTTCCAGAGGCTGTGCAGCAGCATTGAGGCCAGTAGATTGCGCGATCGCCAATACACCGTCCCCAGCACCATGCCCAAGAGCGACAGCGGCAGCACATCCCCTAGGTTGAGGTGAGCGAGGGCAAAGATGAAGCCACTGAGGGCGATCGCCTGCCAAGGTTTCATATACCGTGTCAACGACGTCAAGAAAAATCCCCGAAAGAGGGTTTCTTCAAACAAAGGGGCACACACCGCCACAAGAAACCACAGCAGCCCAATAGTGAACTTATCGTGACCATTCAAGATGATTTCTAAAATGGGATTGCCGCCACCTTGATCTTTCAGCAGCTTTTGATTGAGCAAAGAAATGATCAGCACCAAGGGCAGCGCGACAAAATAGCCGCCCAACCCCCAGCTAATCCAGTTGCTCTTCCATTTCAGCCGCAGCCATTTCAGCACATTAGGGATATAGGATTGCAGCGAAATTTGCAAAATCCCTAGCCCTACTAACATCAAACATCCATAGCTAAAGAGCGCAAAATACGCCTGAAGCCGACCATCAAAAGTTGAAGGTTTGATTCCTAAAAGCGCAACGACTAGGGGGACAAAGACATAGCTCACCCCAAAAAAGGCGGTAAACCATAGGGTCATCACCTGCCAGATGGTTTCTTTAGGCCATAGAACAGCCCCAGGGGTGATTTTCCCTGGGGTGCCATTGTCTGAACTAGACTCCTGAATCGCCCCCACCCAGTCAGCCTCGGGTAGTGGCATTCCACCCCCTTCTGAAACAGCCTGATTACCCTTGGGTTTGAAAACAGTCTGAATGCCCCAAGTGATTAAAATTGCGACACCGATAAGGCTACCTAGCACAGGCAGAAACGCCACCATCAACAGCCTCAGGAATGCACTTTGGGCGATGATTTGTTCCGCTGCGACTAATTCTATTGCAGCATCGGGGCGCTGTTGGAGGCTATAGAGTTTAGAAAGTGCCTGAAACCGAAACCAGCCTTTGAGGTTTTGATTCAACACTGCATCGGCATTGGGCAGCAAACGGGGCGGATCGCTCCAAATACCCTGCAAGACTTGAGCGGTGGGCACAATTTTCTGCTGACTGGTTTGTGCCTTTGGGGTATTGGCTAACGCAGTCCAAGTTTGAACGGCTTTGTCAGACTCTTCTGACCGTGCATAAAGCACTCCCAATCGTAGATCGAGTTCATCAACCAGTTGGCCTTGGGTGTTCTTGGGCAACCCCTTCGGCTTAGAACTGGGTTCTATTTCTCCACTTGCCTGAGTCTGTGACGTTGCGGCAGATTTGGATAACTTCGCTTTTTCCTGTTTGAGGCGATCTAATTCTTTCTGAGCTGAAGTGCGAACCGTTTCATAGTTTTTTGCGGCATCTTTAATAGGGTTTTCACCCAGGAAAGATTTTTTCAGGGATGGCTCCCCCTTAATCTCTTGATTGAGCACTGACCATTCTGAGGCATTGAGGATCAAATCAGACTGATACAGATTGAGCTGGCTCTGCACCTGGGGTTCTGTCCAGCTACTGAACAGTGCAGAACTCATCAGCAAACTAACCAGGATCGTGAGCGCGACTAAAATAGGTCGATTAACTTTCATGCCCCAGAAGAATCCTTTTTAGCTGAACGTCGATTAAGAAGGTGTTTCCATCTATATCATCATCCCTGATCGCCCGATGGAGAAACATGGGCCAGACAGGGTAAAATGCTTCTGGCTTTAGCGGAGGATAGAACCCTGGCTACTCGTGTTATCTTAGTGCGTCATGGTGAGAGCAGCTTTAATGTCGAAAGCCGAGTGCAGGGACATCTCAACGTTTCAAATTTGACCCCCAAAGGGCTTGCGGATGCCAAGCTGGTTGGCAAAGCATTGCAAGACATCCATTTTGATGCGTTCTATCACAGTCCTCTGACCCGTGCCCAAGAGACGGCTCACAATATTTTAGAAACGCTGACCCAAAACGGTGGCACAGTCCCCACACCTGTGGTTAACCCACTGTTAATTGAAATCAGCTTGCCCCTTTGGGAAGGGGTTTTGTTTGAAGAAATTAAAGCAAACGATCCCGTTTCTTACCAACAGTGGCAAACCGCACCCCATCTGCTCAAGATGGATGTGCCCACTGAAGATGGACAGACCAAACCGTTTTACCCCATCCCAGCCCTCTTTGAGCAAGCGCAACAGTTTTGGCAAGAACTACTGCCCAATCACATTGACAAAACAATTTTGCTGGTCGCCCATAGCGGCATCAATCGCACGTTGATCTGCACTGCGTTGGGGCTACCCCCTAGCCAGTATCAATCGATTCAGCAGGCCAACTGCAATATCAGCATCCTGAACTTCCCCGATGGGACTTTGGGCAGCGCTCAGCTTGAGTCGCTCAATATTACCAGTCACCTTGGGTTGCCAGTCCCCAAGGTTCGCAAAGCCCAGAACGCGGTGCGGCTAATGCTGGTGCGCCACGGCGAGACGGATTGGAACCGTCAGGGTAGATTTCAGGGACAGATTGATGTGCCGCTCAACGCCAATGGGCATCAGCAGGCGAATCAGGCTGCTGAATTCTTGAAGTCAGAACCGATTAACTTTGCAGTCTCTAGCCCCATGCTGCGCCCTAAGGAGACGGCTGAGGCGATTTTGCAACACCATCCTGAGGTGACGATGACCTTTGAGCCTGAGTTCTGTGAGATTAGTCATGGCGCTTGGGAAGGTAAACTGGAGTCTGAAATTGCCCAGGAGTATGGCGAGGAGCTGAGACAGTGGCACATCCACCCAGAGGTGGTGCAGATGCCGGAGGGCGAGAATTTGCAGCAGGTTTGGGATCGGGCGATCGCCGCTTGGAACCTCGTCGTCGAATCGGCGCGGGCTAACTTTGATGGCACGACAACACAGGTGGGGCTGGTGGTTGCCCATGATGCGATCAACAAAGTGGTGCTGAGTCATATCGTTGGCGCAGGTGCTGAGAAGTTCTGGAGCTTTAAGCAGGGTAATGGGGCGGTTAGCGTGATTGATTATCCCGTGGAAGGCCCGCCGATTTTGCAGGCGATGAATATTACTACGCACCTGGGTGGAGTGTTGGATCGTACCGCTGCGGGTGCGCTGTAGTCATGAGACTAAGCTTAGAGACCCTGCATTACCCCCCACAAAACCCCCATATAAAGGGGGGAAGAATATGGACTGGCTCCCAACCCGGTATAAGGGGGGGGGTGGGG
>JANLSD010000146.1:0-13665 GCA_031362245.1 Acaryochloridaceae cyanobacterium OTE_25_metabat_464
CAGCCCTCCCCTTGCCAAGGGGAGGGAGCCAAATCTTGTATTCTTCCCCCCTTACCCTTGGCGTTAGCCGCTCTGAAAGAGCTAGGGGGGATTGAGGGGGGTAGTGCAAGGTGTAGCTAATTTTGTTCAAATCTACTTAACTGCCCCCAATGCGAGCCACGTCGCGGGCGTTTTCCTCAAACGCAGCCGTGAGAGCATCATCGCCGCTGAGACCGGATGCGATCGCCGCTTCAATCGCCTGCAACACCCGTTTATAGTCCTTCGGCATCACCTTGACAAACTTGGGCACCAGATTGGCCCAGTCTGCCAACACCTGCGTTGCCTTTTGACTTTCGGTGTACTTGGCATGGCGCTGAATTAGCTCGTAGAGGTCGTTAATCTCTTCCGTGTCTTCGAGGGCTTCAAGACCCACCATTTGGGCATTACAGCGGGTGGCAAAATCGCCTGTTTCGTCGAGGACGTAGGCCACGCCGCCGCTCATGCCAGCGGCGAAGTTGCGTCCGGTGTGACCCAGAACCACCACTTTTCCACCCGTCATGTACTCGCAGGCATGATCCCCAACGCCTTCGACTACGGCATTTACGCCGGAGTTTCGTACCGCGAAGCGCTCCCCTGCCATGCCGCTAATGTAGGTTTCGCCGCTGGTGGCACCGTAGAGGGCGACGTTGCCAGCGATCACGTTTTCTGAGGCGACGAAGGTGGACTTTTTGGACGGGTACAGGATAATCTTGCCACCGCTCAGTCCCTTGCCCAAGTAGTCGTTGGTATCGCCTTCGAGTTCTAGGGTGACTCCCTTGGGGACGAAAGCTCCAAAGCTTTGGCCCGCGCTGCCTTGGAAGTGAAGCTGGACAGTATCTTCCGGTAGCCCTTCCCAGTGGCGTTTGGTGATTTCGTTGCCCAAAATGGTTCCGGTGGCGCGGTTGATGTTGTGGATGGGCAAGGTGGCCTTGACGGGGGTGCCTTGCTCAATGGCATCTTTACATAGGTCCAGAAGCGTGGTGATATCGAGGGATTTGTCCAGTCCATGATCCTGTTCGATCTGACAGTAGCGCCCCACCTCTGGCCCCACTTCAGGTTGGTAGAGAATGTTGGAAATATCCAGACCCTTCGCTTTCCAGTGATCGACGGCCTTCTTGGGTTCCAAAATATCCGTGCGGCCTACCATTTCGCTAAGGCTACGGAAGCCGAGACTTGCCATCAGTTCTCGCACTTCTTGGGCAATAAAGCGCATGAAGTTGACGGTGTGGGCGGGGTCGCCTGTGAATTTTTGGCGTAGGAGTGGGTCTTGAGTCGCAACGCCCACGGGGCAGGTGTTGAGATGGCACACGCGCATCATGATGCAGCCCAGGGTGACGAGGGGGGCGGTGGCAAACCCAAATTCCTCGGCTCCCAGGAGCGCGGCGATCGCCACGTCCCGTCCCGTCTTCATCTGCCCGTCCGTCTCCACCACAATCCGACTCCGCAGATTGTTGAGCACCAAAGTTTGGTGGGTTTCAGCTAAACCGAGTTCCCAAGGTAAGCCTGCGTGTTTGATCGAAGTCTGAGGCGATGCCCCCGTGCCGCCATCAAAGCCAGAGATTAGCACCACATCCGCGTGGGCTTTGGAGACTCCGGCGGCGATCGTACCTACGCCCACTTCCGACACCAGCTTGACGCTAATCCGCGCTTTGCGGTTGGCATTTTTAAGATCGTGGATGAGTTCAGCCAGGTCTTCAATGGAGTAAATGTCGTGGTGAGGCGGGGGCGAAATCAATCCCACGCCAGGGGTAGAGTGGCGCACCTTGGCAATCCAGGGATAAACCTTCTTGCCAGGAAGCTGACCGCCTTCTCCTGGCTTGGCACCCTGCGCCATTTTGATTTGGATCTCTCGGGCTTGAGAGAGATAAAGGCTCGTCACCCCAAATCGACCCGATGCAACCTGTTTGATGGCGCTGTTTTTAGAGTCGCCTTGGTCGTTCGTCCAGGTATAACGGTCGGGGTCTTCACCGCCTTCGCCTGTGTTGGATTTACCACCGACGCGATTCATGGCGATCGCCAACGCCTCATGGGCCTCCTTGGAAATCGAACCATAGCTCATGGCTCCGGTCTTGAAGCGCGACATGATGGATTCAATCGACTCCACTTCCTCAATGGGAATGGGAGTTTGAGCTTTGAACTCTAGCAATCCCCGAAGGGTGAAGTGGCTTTGGTTTTGCTCATTCACCAAATCCGCATACTGCTTATATTTTTCGTAGCTGCCCTCTTGAACCGCCTGCTGGAGGGAGTGAATGGTCTGAGGGCTAAACAGGTGCGCCTCGCCTTCTTTACGCCACTGGTATTCACCACCCACCTCTAGGGTGTGCCCCTTGGACGGACGGTCAGGAAAGGCGTGGGTATGACGGGCGATCGCCTCTTGAACAATCACCCCTAGATCCACACCCTCAATCCGAGACGCGGTACGGGTGAAGTATTGCGCCACCACGGCGCTATTGAGTCCCACCGCTTCAAAGATCTGAGCGCCACGGTAGCTCTGGATGGTCGAAATCCCAATCTTGGAGGCCACCTTCGTCACGCCCTTTGTGGCAGCTTTGATGTAGTTTTTGACCGCCGTCTTGGGATCGATGTTAACCAGCAAACCCTGACGGATCATGTCCTCCATCGTCTCAAACGCGAGGTAGGGATTAATTGCGCCGCAGCCATAGCCAATCAGCAGAGCATGATGATGCACCTCACGGGGTTCGCCGGATTCCAGCACGAGGCCAATACGAGTACGGGTGCCTTCGCGAATCAGGTGATGGTGTAAGCCTGCAACGGCAAGGAGAGCAGGGATCGGGGCTTGGTCTGGCGTTATCCCGCGATCGCTCAGAATAATAATGTTGATGCCATCATTCACAGCGCGATCGGCTTGGGCGCAAACCTCCGCCATTGTCTTTTCTAAGCCCTGAACGCCATCCTTGGGGTTAAACAGAATGGGCAGCGTGACAGACTTGAAACCGCTTTCATCAATATGCTTAAGCTTTGCCAAATCTTCATTGCTGAGAATGGGGCTTTTGAGTTCAATCAGGTGACAGCTTTCTGGCTCTGGTTTGAGCAGATTCCGCTCAGAACCAATGGTGGTTTCAGCCGAAGTAATAATTTCCTCACGGATGGAGTCGATGGGCGGGTTTGTGACCTGGGCAAACAACTGCTGGAAATAGTCGTACAGCAGCTTAGGACGATCAGACAGCACCGCCAAGGGCGTATCCGAACCCATCGCGCCTGTGGCTTCTACCCCATCTCGCGCCATTGGGGTTAGCAAAATTCTGAGATCTTCAAAGGTATATCCAAAGGCCATCTGACGCTGAATTAGGGTCTGAGGCTCTACGACCTCACCCTCGCTCGCAGCCTTTACCTTTGCCAGCTCTACCATGTGCTGGTTAATCCACTCGCGGTAGGGGTGCTCGGTCGCAATCTGGTGCTTAATTTCGTCATCCGCCACAATGCGGCCTTCTTCCATATTCACCAAGAACATCCGCCCTGGCTCTAGGCGACCTTTACGGGCAATACGCTCAGGTTCAATGGGCAACACGCCTGCTTCTGAGGCCATAATCACCAAGTCATCTTTGGTGACGTAGTACCGCGAAGGTCGCAGTCCATTGCGATCCAACACCGCACCCATCATGGTGCCATCGGTAAAGGCGATCGAGGCAGGGCCATCCCAAGGCTCCATCAGGCAGGAGTGGTACTCATAAAATGCCTTCTTCTCATCACTCATGGACTCATGGGCCGTCCACGGTTCGGGGATCATCATCATCACTGCATGGGGGAGCGATCGCCCCGCCAGCGTCAGCAGCTCCAACGCATTATCAAAAATCGTTGAGTCGCTGCCGTCCACATTAATCGCAGGCTGAATCTTTTGGATATCATCTCCAAATAAGTCCGACTCAAACATCGACTGGCGGGCAATCATCCAGTTGATATTGCCGCGCAGGGTATTGATTTCGCCATTGTGGGCAATGTAGCGGTAGGGGTGCGATCGCTCCCAGCTCGGGAACGTATTGGTGCTAAACCGCGAATGCACTAAACCTAGAGCACTTTCCATATCAGGATCGTGAAGCTCGGGGAAATACTGCCCCACCTGAGCCGTCATCAACATGCCCTTATACACCATCGTCCGGCAGGACAGACTGGACATATACCAATAAGGATCAACCTGGGCGGCACGGATGGGGGTGTGGGCAAGTTTGCGGAGTACGTAAAGCTTGCGTTCAAATGCGAGGTCGTCGGCGAGATCGCCTGATCGCCCCACAAACACCTGCTGCATGAAGGGTTCGCTAGATTTAGCGCTATTCCCGATCATGGAGTGATCGGTCGGGACATCTCGCCAACCTAGGACTTGTTCGCCTTCTGCGGTGGCGATCGCCTCAAATATTCTGCGGCCTGCTGCCCGCTCTGTGGGGTCAGGGGAACCGTAGATCATCCCCACACCGTACTGTCCCGCTGCGGGTAATGAGATTCCCTCTGCTGCCGCCACCTTTTGCAAAAACTTATGGGGCACCTGCATCAGAATGCCAGCGCCATCACCCGTATTGGTTTCGCAACCACAGGCACCGCGATGTTCGAGGTTTTCTAAAATCGTCAATGCTTGCTCAATGATGTCATGAGACTTCTGCCCTTTCATGTGGACAATAAAGCCGACACCGCACGCATCATGCTCGAACTGCGGATCGTACAGGCCCTGTTTTGGGGGCAGTTCGGTTCTACTCATTGTATTGATAACCTAAAAGTGGCGAAAGTATAGGGGGTAATCAGCCGTCGTTGGGCGACTGTAAAAGGCAAAACTCGAGATTCCTAATGCTCTATTTTATTCTTAAAGCTTAGAGAATGTAGAGCTGGAGAATGTTCTAAGCAAGCTTTTTAATGAAATGATTTCCAAAGATACCTAACAAACATGCTAAACCTTTGGGCGCAATAGTCCCCCTCATGCATGGTAAATGCCTTTTATTGTTTTCCCACAGGGTGCCGTTACAAAAATTTGACGATTGGGCACGATCTCTAGTACGACCTATTTGGCCTATCTTTATCCCATGAAATTCACTCAACCCCTCAAGTGGCTAGAAACCCACGCTGCTGTTCCGGCCTATGGGGGCTGGGTCTTAATGGGTTTAACCTTTTGCTTTTGGCTGGCGGCGACCAATACAATGGCTGGCTGGCTCTATGTTTTGAGTGGCTTGGGGGTTGCGCTGCTGCTAGTTTCAGCCATTATGCCCATGCAGATGCTCAAGGGGATTGAAATTCAGAGATTCCCCCTGTCTCCCGTCCACGTTGGCGATCCACTCTTTGTTGAAATTCAGATTCGGAATCGGACAACCCAAGCAAAGGGTTTACTGATGTCACAAGATCAGGTGCCTCAAGGGTTAGGGGAACAGGCTGAGGTTGTGATTGAGGCGATCGCCCCCCAATCCAGCTACCTCTGGCAATATTCTCTCAACCCCGAGCGGCGGGGGCTGTACCAATGGCAAACCATCACCCTGCGATCGGGTGCACCCCTGGGGCTATTTTGGAGCCGCCGCATCCAGAAAGTGCCTGCACAAGTGCTGGTGTACCCTAGGATTTTACCTTTAGCTCGCTGCCCGCTTCTCGAAGAGATTGGGCCATCCGCGCAGCAGTTGTTTCAGCAAGTGCCCCGGTCTAGAACTGGAAGCGAGGGTTCAACCCGATCCCTACGGCCCTATCGCACTGGCGATCCCATGCGGATGGTGCACTGGCGATCCAGCGCTCGATTTAACGCACTCCGAGTTAGAGAGTTAGAAGTCATGGATGGTGGCTATACCTTTATCATTGCCCTTGATACCCAAGGCAACTGGCACCCCGACGCCTTTGAGCAGGCTGTCATGGCGGCAGCGTCTCTGGTAAATTATGCAACCCAGCGGCAGCGTGCCCCACAGCTATGGACACCTCAAAGAGGGCTGGTTCAGGGTACTCAGCAAATCCTAGAAGTGTTGGCACAAATTGAGCCTCAGCCCACTGAAGGCGAACATGCGCTGAATCAGGCTGCCATTTGGTTGACAACCCATCCTGAAAGTCTCACAACACTTCCCCCAGGCAACCGCTACATGCTTTGGAACCAGACCGCCTCAGGGGCTTTATCAGACGCAAGGGTTCCAACGTCTCAACATTTGGGATTGAGCATTGATCCAGATGTGCCGCTCCAAACTCAACTTCAAAATCCGCTGAGTTAACCTAAAAACAGATGACGAGACCTTTGTGAATTTCAGTATCAATTTATACAAATCTCAGCTCTGTCTCAGGAACAATTTCTAGGATCTAATTAGAACGCTAAAAACCTTGAGATATCGGTTAGATGCGGTTCTTGGCGACAGGATTCTACTGAAATCTAGAGAGGTTATCACCATGCTGAAATCAATGAACACTACGCTGGCTGTTCTAGCGCTAACGACTGGACTGGTTGGCGCAATGGCCTTGACCCTAAGCCCCTCGGCATCCGCTAAAACCCTTGTGACCTGTGGTTCTAAGGGTGCAGCCTACATCGTTGATATTGTGCCTGCGGGTTGTCGGGTTCTCAGTGCGGCATCTCCCCCCATGCAGTCTGGCAATACGGTGGAGGGCAGTCAGCTTGGGTTTTACTTCACAGCCTCAGCGCCCCACCGGACTGAGGTGAAGGGGCTTGGGGCGATCGCTGCGCACCCAGCGATCGCCAGTTCCCAATTGCTTTTCCACTATTAGCTGAAGGGTATTGTGACTCTGTTCAACGCCTAGGATAACCCCAGGCTGAACAGAGTCAACCCCCTTCAACCAAGCCATAGGAAAGCGACCCAAACCGCGATATACTCTGCTGTTGGTGACTGGCTAGGAACAGAGCATGATTGCAGTAGCGGTTTTGGCGGCAGGTCGTGGTACCCGCATGAAATCAACCCTTCCCAAGGTGGTTCATCCCTTGGGCGGACGAACGTTAGTCGAACGGGCGCTAGATAGTGTTGAGGCATTAAACCCTTCACGTCGCCTTGTGATTGTGGGTTATGGCGCAGACTACGTTAAAGAGGCGCTCCAGCACCGCACCGATGTCGAATTTATTGCCCAAACCGAACAGCTTGGCACGGGTCACGCGGCCCAGCAGGTGATTCCGGCACTCCAAGATTTTGAAGGGGATTTGCTGATTTTGAATGGGGATGTGCCACTGTTGCGTCCTGAGACTTTGGCTCAACTTTTGGAAACCCATCGGCAGCAGCAAAATGCTGCCACTATCCTCACGGCCTTATTGCCTAACCCCAAAGGCTATGGTCGAGTGTTTTGTGATGCTCAAAATCACCTTGAATCCATCATTGAAGACCGAGATTGCACCGAAGAACAGCGCCAAAATCAACGGATTAATGCAGGTGTCTATTGCTTTCGCTGGTCAGCCCTCAGAGAAGTATTGCCGAATCTAAAGGCCGAGAACGATCAGAAAGAGTACTACCTCACCGATGCGGTCAACTTCTTAAGCCCCGTAATGGTGGTGGACGTGCAAGACCCCCAAGAAATTTCGGGCATTAATGACCGTAAACAGCTTGCCGAAGCCTATCAAATGCTGCAAACGCGGATCAAAGATGACTGGCTGCTGCGCGGCGTAACCTTGGTAGACCCCGCCAGCATCACTATTGACGATACTGTCACCATTGGTTCTGATGTGGTGATTGAACCCCAAACCCATCTGCGGGGCAATACCTCCGTTGGCTCAGGGTGCCGAATTGGGCCTGGATCTCTATTAGAAAATGCCACTGTGGGCGATCGCGTCTCTATCCTCTTTTCCGTAATCAAAGACAGCTCCGTCGCCGCAGACACCACCGTTGGCCCTTATGCCCATCTGCGGGGGCATGCCGCCGTGGGACAAAACTGTAAGATTGGAAACTTTGTCGAGCTGAAGAATACTCAGTTGGGCGATCGCACCAATGTCACCCACCTTTCCTACTTGGGCGATACCACCACAGGGACACGGGTCAATATTGGCGCGGGGACGATCACGGCAAATTATGACGGGGTGAATAAGCACAAGACTATCATTGGCGATCGCACCAAAACGGGTTCCAACACCGTGCTGGTGGCACCCCTGACCCTCGGCTGTGATGTCACCATTGCAGCAGGCTCAGCCGTCACAGAGAACGTCGGAGATGATGCCCTTGTTATTGCCCGTGCGCGTCAAGTGGTTAAACCAGGATGGCGACTACAATCATAGGTATGAATATTTACCGACTGCCAGTCCTGAGCGATAACTACATTTTTTTGCTTCATGATACCCAGCAAAATATTGCAGCGGTGGTAGATCCCGCTGAGTCTAAAGCAGTGCTGCAAAAGCTAGCGCAGCTCCAGGTCCCTCTCGTTGCGATTTTTAATACCCATCACCACAGCGATCATGTGGGGGGCAACAAAACGCTCTCATCTCACTTCCCTGAGGCGATTGTGTATGCCAGTGATGCAGACCGTGGGCGAATTCCTGGGCAGCAGGTTTTTCTGAAGGAGGGCGATCTCGTCCCCTTTGGCGCACAAAATGGAGAGGTTTTGTTTGTTCCTGGTCACACTAGCGGTCATATTGCTTACTACTTCGCACCGCTGACGCCCCAAGAGTCGGGCAATTTATTTTGTGGAGATACACTCTTTTCTGGTGGATGCGGTCGTCTGTTTGAAGGTACCCCTGCTCAAATGGCCGAGTCTTTAGGTAAAATTCGCCAGTTGCCTGACAACACACAAGTCTGGTGTGCCCATGAATACACGCTGAACAATTTAAAATTTGCACTGACTGTAGATAGACAAAATGAACCACTTCATCAGCGCTTTGAGGAAGTTCAGCGGCTGAGACAACAGCTAGAAGCTACTGTTCCAACCTGGTTGGGCGTTGAGAAACAAACAAACCCGTTCCTACGCTGGGATGACTCTGCACTGATGCAAGCCATGAAAACCCAAGATCCAATACAGAGTTTTTCTCGACTTAGGGGTATGAAAGACAAATTTTGAGGTTGAATGTTAGAAAGTGAGTTTGCATGGGCAAACTACTGTAAATATCTTCTAGTTTTTGGGGGGATTATGAATACACCTGTACAGCTTTCTTTGGAACAGCAGTTCAACGTGCGTGCCTTCTCTGAACAAGTGAAGGACTTGTCAAGAGAACAAGCCCAAGATTTCTTGGTGGATCTGTATCGCCAAATGATGATTAAAGAAACGATGTATAAAGGCTTTTTAATGCAACAGCTTGGGGTAATCTCCTAGCTCCCTTGCTGATCCCAAACCTTCTCTAAAACCTGAATGGGCGCAATATCAGCTACCTTGCCTGTGGTGGCACGCATAATCGTAACGCGCTCATTCTTCGGCAAAACGAGATCTGGGTTTGTGGGGCCGAAAAGTGCAAACAGATACGTCCCAACGGCAACAGCCAAATGCATGGCGTCGGCGTCGGTGCTCATCATGAGGTTTGCCCCTGCGACCATTGCGGCAAATTTGCCGAGGTCTTCGGGGGTACTGACTTTGAGATTAGATGACCCTTCCACGACGGCTCTAAACCAATCGCGATCACCCGAAGCATGCACCAACACAATGGGCAACTCCGGCTGACGGTCTTGCAGCCCTTTAATGAGCGATCGCCAACTAGACTGCGGATAAATGCTGCCAGTTCCCTTGGTTTCGTGGTCGGCATTTGAGCCGCCATGAATCAAGATATAGCCTTGGGATGAGTCAATACCTAAGCGTTTTTGCTCAACCTCCGCCCATTCAATGTCTTTACGCGGGACATTTATCGAGATGGGTGGACAGCTTTGACGGCTTCCTAACTCCGTCAGGAGGTCATGGTACTGATAGGCAGCGTACTGATTTGCCTTCAGCGGCACCGTATCGGTCAAAAACATCGATCCAGGCTGCCCCGCAAAGCCAACCCGTTTAGGGACACCCACTAACCACAGAAATAATCCGCCCAAGCGGCTTTTATCGAGCGTAATTAAAGCGTCATACTCGCGTTCGCGGATCCATCCAATCAAGTTACCCCAATCCGCCGGGCCAGTGCGGCCTGCAAAGCTATAGGTCAATATTTGCTGCACAACCTGACTGATGCGATACACCTGCTTGGCGCGAGGCTCTACCACAACATCAATCTGAGCTTGAGGATATTGCTTCTGTAGGCTTTCCAGTAGGGGAAAACACAGTAGCTGGTCGCCAATTCCGCCAGGGATTAGGGCTAGTAAGCGCGTCATGCTGAGTAGGGTATCTCTAAAGGGGAGGATCTAAAAAGCGGTCAAAAAGGTTTATCGCCATCTATTGTAATGGAAGTTGTAGGGCCGCAAGGCATTGCACCCTGATATTCTAGAGTCTGAATCACGAGCGCATATGGCATAGATCAGGGGTCTTGATGCATCTTCTAATTCCAGCAGCGGGCATGGGCAAACGGATGGGGAGCGATCTCAATAAACTGCGGCTAACCCTCCTCCAAAAACCCATTTTGGCCTGGACGTTACTTGCCGCAGAGTCCGCAGACTCCATTCACTGGATTGGTCTGGTCGGGCAACCGACGGATTGGTCGATGTGGGAGTTGTTACTGGCAGAGTTAGGGCTGTCTAAACCTGTGGAGTTGATTCAGGGCGGTACAACCCGACAAGAATCGGTCTATAACGGACTCCAAGCCTTACCCCCAGACGCCAAGCATGTTCTGATCCATGATGGTGCCCGCGCCCTGGCAACACCTGAGTTATTCAATCGCTGTGCAGCGGCGTTGGATACATACTTGGGATTTGTGGCAGCCGTTCCGGTCAAGGACACCATTAAGATGGTGGATGAACAGCAGCAAATCATATCCACCCCTGATCGCGATCAACTATGGGCCGCTCAGACGCCTCAAGGATTTAATGTAGAGAAGTTAAAAACTTGTCATGAGGAGGGCCGCCGTCAGGGGTTGGAAGTGACGGATGATGCGGCGCTGTTTGAAAAATTTAATTTGCCTGTCCATATTGTCCCTGGCGAAGAAACCAACCTGAAGATTACAACCCCAACCGATTTGGCGATCGCCGAACTCATCCTCCGCCAACGCTTAGGGGTTGCCTAGGATGCGCTACGGCGGGTTAGTGCTTGCGATCGCCCTGGGTCTTGTCCTTCGGTTTTGGAACCTAGACCTCAAGCCGCTCTGGCTGGATGAAACCATTACGCTCTTGTTTTCCCTGGGGCGTAATTACGATGACATTCCCCGTGAGGTGTGGCTGCCGCTAACGGAACTCCTGGGCACCCTCACCTGGCAACCCCAAAGTTGTGGGGCGATCGCCCAAAACATTAGCCAACAATCCACCCATCCGCCGCTGTTTTTTTGCCTGATGCATCAATGGATGGGCTATCTGCAAAATTCAGAGCATTCTCTGCGGTGGCAGGTGCGTTCTTTGTCTGCGCTGTTTGGGACGGGGGCGATCGCCGTGATGTACGTCCTCAATCGCGTGGCGTTTTCCCATCGGGCAGGGTTGTGGGCTGCGGGATTGATGGCGGTGTCGCCTTTTGCGGTGTATTTATCCCAAGAGGCGCGGCATTACACTTTGCCGATGCTGATCATTACTGCATCTTTGATTCCGCTGGTGCAGATCTGCTCTGCCACGTCCGCTAAACGAAAGCTGTTGCCTTGGCTGGCCTGGATTGGCCTGAACAGTCTGGGGTTTTATATCCATTATTTTTGTGTTTTGGCCTTTGCGGCACAGATCATCACGCTGGGGGTGATTTTTTTTCAGCGGCGATGGTCGATTTTTGGGGTGGTAATTGCTACCAGCGCCGTCATCCTCACCATTCTGCCCTGGCTTCCGGTTTTACTAGACCACACTCAGCGTCCAGAAACTGACTGGCTTAAGTTTAATTCATCGCTGGGGCTACATTGGCTGGAACCCATTGTGCGACTGCTGGCAAGCTGCATTGTAACTATCATTATGTTTCCTGTGGAAGAACAGTCCATCCCTGTTACGGTGGTGAGTGGGTTGCTGATGCTGGTTTTTTTGTTTTTTGTTTGGCGATGGTTGTGGCAGGGGCGATCTCAGTTGTTTCAAACCAAGCAGACGTATCAGAGTGCCCAAGTTTTTCAATACTTTTTATTGGCGGTGGGGGTAGAGTACCTGCTGCTGGTCTATGTTTTGCACAAAGATCTGACTTTGGCTTTTCGCTATAACTTTATTTTTTACCCAGCCCTTTGTGCGCTGTTGGCGGCTAGTGTCTCGGAACTATCGTTGCAAGCGCCTAAAGCTTCTGCCAATCGGGTTTTACCTTGGGCATTGATCTTTGTTGGGATTATCAGTACAGGTTTTGTGGTGATGGATTATGCTTTTGCGAAGCCTTTCACACCTAAACAAGTTGCACAAAGGCTATTAGAGCATCCTACAAAGAAGCATTTAGTGGTCAAAAATTACAGCAATTCTCAAGATGTCGCTTTAGGACTGAGTTTTGCTCTGGCGACTGATCAATTTAAGTCAAGCGTTCCTACTTCTAGAAGCATTGACTGGGGTTTTACGAATTCGGTAGACCCAACGGCGGGGAGTCTCATAATGGCAGGGAAATTGCCTCTAGCCGAACCCTTCACGCTATGGCGCATTAGCAGTTTGCACATCAATACGCCTCCGATGGTAGCAACACTAAAGGTTGTCCAAAATTCAGGGCAGGCGAAATCTGCGACCTGTCATGTTGCTCAGTCGCCTCATTTTGCGATGGGTCTGACTTATCAGCGGTATGACTGTGGCGATCGCTAACCATTCTGGAAGGGCACACCTACGTGTGTGCTTCTACCCACAATCCACGATCTTTAAGGCACAGAACCTATGATTTGGCGTTGATACTCTTGCTCGGTCATGAGTTCATGGGAGCTTTCAACGCGATCAACAAAGACCATGCCCTGAAGATGGTCGAATTCGTGTTGGAAAATCCGCGCTACAAAGTCATGAAAGGTTTGGGTTTGAGGGTTTCCATGACGGTCTAAGTAGTCCACCGTAATGGAGAGATATCTTGGCACTAACCCACGGATGCCAGGTACACTCAGGCAACCTTCCCATCCTTTTTCTATATCGGTAGAATGGTCAACAATTTGGGGATTGAGCAACGGCAGGGGCGACATTTGTGGCGCAAAAGGGTACCGTGGCGTTGGGTGTGAGGCTACAATCATAAGCTGGAGCGGGAGACCTACTTGGGGGGCGGCAATGCCCACTCCAGCAGATTGGGTGAGGGTTTCGATGAGTTCGTCAATTAAGCTTTGTAATGCTGGATCCTGAGGGTTTTCAACAGACTGGGCCAGTTGCCTGAGGGTGGGGTTTCCGAGTTGAAGGATTTCTCTGTTGGTGGTTAGCATCGTCTAAACAAGCCCGAGTCTTTGCTAGTTCGTCAAACCGCGATCGCTTCTCTATTCTAAAATACCCGTTCTAAGAGATTCAGAATACCTGCTGTGTTTAGGACGGGAGGTTCGTCTGAAGTTCTGGGATTTTCTCTTCGGTAGCAACGGTCGGACTTTCGGGTTCCCAATGGCTCAAAATAATGGCGTTGGTGGTGTTCCCCACAATGTTCAGCACAGTCTTAAACCCATCGGTCAACCGATCCACGCCTGCAACGATCGCCACACCTTCAATCGGTAGCCCCGCTGCTGATAATACAGTCGTCATGGTAATCAGCGCCGAACCGGGAACACCAGGGGTACTGAAGGAGACCAGGAGGGTGCTCACG
>JANLSD010000208.1:0-3336 GCA_031362245.1 Acaryochloridaceae cyanobacterium OTE_25_metabat_464
GTACCACCGAAATGCCTGGGGTGTTGTGAGTTCGCGGAATGCCGATAGGAGGGGGTTGTAGGTGTTGGTTGTGGTCATGGTATTAGTTAGTCCTCGATAGAAAGTTGATTAGAGCGGTTAATCAAGCGAAATCCAGTCCAAAGCAACAGAGCAAGTGCTGATGAGCGGAGTCCCTTAGCAATTTCTGGCTCAGATGGCGCAAGTTGTTGTTGGATCTGGGCAGGCAAAAGGTTAGAGAAGGCTTGGAGCAGAAAGGGTTCAGTATGTTGTGTTGGTGTTGGCATAGCCACATAGAAAATTGGAATCAAAAACAGAAAAAGCCACTGCTTTGACGCAATAAATTCTATTGAGCCTTGCCATTTGTTTTCTAGTGCTTTCATCGTTTTCAGATTTTCCCTTTTGGTTGGTTTGATTTGATGACCCAACTCACCACGAGGCGACAGGGTTCGGACTGAAGACAGCGATCGCCATCCATCACAAAGCGCAGGCCCAGGAAAGCAGCAGTAGGGAACAAGACAACCCAATGCAGCGCCACAAGCAACCAGACCGTCTTGGAGCTATCAGCCCACATCCTGAGTGCCCACGCACTGTTATCCAACCATCGTGCAAACCGTTTGTTATTGAGCCGACGCGCATGTTCGCGCTCAGCCGCCCTTTGCTTGGCGATCGCCTGTTGCTGTTGGGCGATCGCTTTGGCTGTGGCCTGAAGTTTGCGCTGCGATTGCTCCACGGCCTTGAGCTGTTCGTCTTGTGCTAGCCACTCCTTCTTAAGTTGATATTTGGCCTGTAGAAGATGGGCTTGCAGGTAGATGCTAAATAGAACCTGCAAGGGTTTCAGTCTTACGTCTTGGAATTCAAACGGTCGGCCCATTCGGGCGGGAGCTTTCCCAAGGCTTGCTCCTTCACACATTCAATAAGGGCCGGATCGTTGAATGCTTCATTAAAATCTTGCAGGAACTGATTAGACCCTCTTTGCTTGAGCTTTGCAGCTTGTTCGCGGATGAGTTCGGCAGTTTCAATTATGCCGTCAAAAGGCGCTGTAGCTAGTCTAACTGCCTCAACTGCTGCACCTGCCTTGGAGAGGTTGCCCCATGCCGCTGCTGCGTCACCATCTAGCGGAATACCTTCGATCTCTTGGGATTGCTCCACAATTGCGGGAAAGGGGCGATCCGTTGTGAGCGTGGAATCTTTGCGCTGAGCGAGGGCTGCACCGCCCGCTTGGTTCGCAATTCCTGGTTGAGGCACATATTCAGCATCAGGCTTCTCTTTCGCTTTTTCGAGCGTTTGCTGAATGGCCTCATCAAGTGCCACGGCAGAATCCAACAGTTTGCAGCAAAATAGCAAAGACTCCTTTTGCCCTGATGTGGGCGCATTGTCTTTGGAGATTGAAAGCCGTTCTAGAATTTGTTCGGCTTCCGATCTCAGGTTCTTATCCTTGCTCAGGATCTTGACTAATTCAGCATTGATTTTGGTCGTCATGGGTTTTCTCCTAATTGAATAAATTGCTTAAGTCTTCGTTTGGATCGACTAACAAGCCATGAGGCGGCAAATCGTCCATTGCATTTGAGGATCCGTTTCTGGATTCTTCATTCGTTCGCGTGTCTGACGGACTAGGGCGTTCTAAAGAACTTCGGTGATGGCGTTGTGCATGCTCTCGTGCATACCTCATAAAGTCCTCAAAGCAACGCTCAGCACTCATGATGAGCAATTCGACCTGTTCGAGACTTCGCCCCATCATGGCGGCACCCACGGGCGCAAATAGAGTACGCAGTCCTAGCGCAACCCCACGACGCGGATCGATTTCGCCTTGCTTCAAATACCATGCCCCATAACCCTCAGGCGAATCTTCAACAAAGGTGGTTTCCACTTGTATGGGGCCATCACTGACGCGAAAACGAATCTTTTTTTTGCTAGACATTGATCTGCTCCATTATTACTTCAACACTTGTTTCGGTCGCTCGATGAACCAGTGTCGGCCCATCAAATTGCTCAAGGTACTGAGCGACCTGAGGGTTCTTCGACCACACCAAGAACGGATCGACGAGTCTTTGGAGAACTGAGCGATCGCGTATCCCCAGCAATCTCGCAATCCTTTGCTCAACAGTCTTGGTACCTTGTAACTTCAGGCCAGTTGCCGCCAACACTTTTCGATTCAGGTTGAGACTGCCCCCACCCACCTGAACCGTCGAGATTTTCGCATCTCGGCAAATATTGGATATTTCCTGAAAATGCTTAAACTGACTTCGGGCATATTCATCCAAGCCACTTTCAGCCATTGCCGAAACTGCCTCAAGACTTAGCCCATCACGCACAAAGGCCGACCAGTTCTGTCGATTGAATGCGATCGCCGCCTCAACCTCATCCTGAAAAATGGGTAGTCCAGACAAACGCAGTGGCGCAATAGCGCCAGCTCCCGAAACCGTAAAGCTTCGGCTTAAGTCAACCGCACCATTCACGCCCAAAATAAACGTCAGGTCGCAGTGACCGCTCATAAATCCAGCCGATAGCCTGTTCTCGCCATCAATCAATCCACTGCCCTCAGGCTCACAACCCATTGAACCAATTTCAATGTTCGCTACCTTATGCCCATTCACTTCAGCGCTATTTTTGAGCGCATAGGCCAGCATCTTGAGCATCGGCACCCGATAGGCGTACTCGTCCAGCGGCAACAGGATTTTAATCGAACCCTTGAGCGCCTTCTTACTCGATTGACTGAGCCAGCCCAGCGCACAGAGCAGTTTACAAACGGCTGCCTCCCACTTTTTGATGCTATCTGCTGTTCGATCTACAGGGTCTAATCCGATTCGGTAATGGCGATCGCCCTCCTCACTCGGCACCCGAACAACGCCAGTACCCCATTTTTGATTGGAAATCCTAGCCTCAAACGCATAGTCATCTGGACTAATCAGCGAACAAGATGCCGGAACAAAATGGGCAGCAACAGACGACGGCTCTCGATAAAGCAAAAATTTGCTGTCGCTTGAGCCTGGATCGTCTATCAAAACAAAGTCGTATTTTTCCATGTCTCCACTTCAAAACCCTACGAATGAATATCGTCAGATTTCATCCCAACCCGAACAAAAATAAAAAAGTCGTTTTAATGGCTTTTTGCACGTTTTTACCCTTATTTTGACTGAAAGCTATACCAGCAAAGGATTTAAGGCATTTTCTGGGCTTAAAAATGCATTCCCTTTTGGGTGCAACTAAGTGCATTTCGGATGCATTTTAGACACGCGAAAAAAATTTCGCCCAAAACCCTTGGGTTTGTTCGGGTTGGGGTTCGTTTTGACGATATTCGGATGGGAGGTAAAAAAATATGCACCCACTGCCACCTTC
>JANLSD010000218.1:0-10034 GCA_031362245.1 Acaryochloridaceae cyanobacterium OTE_25_metabat_464
AAATTTCTCTTTTAGAGATCGCATAATTTTTTCGTGAAATTGAATTTTGAGCGAAGAATGGAGGTTTCAGCCAGTGGGCACTCTTTTGGTTAAAGGCGTAAAG
Organism: Acaryochloridaceae cyanobacterium OTE_25_metabat_464; assembly: GCA_031362245.1. Classification (GTDB taxonomy): domain Bacteria; phylum Cyanobacteriota; class Cyanobacteriia; order Thermosynechococcales; family Thermosynechococcaceae; genus JAAURS01. The sequence goes on from JANLSD010000218.1 coordinate 104, forward strand.
CCTTGTCGGATATAGGCTACAGGTTCTGGAGATGTCTACGCGGAAGTTGAAGATGTTCTCGATATTCCAGGGCTGAGCGATCGCCAAAAAGAGACATTGCAAGCCAATCTGGAACACTTCACCGTCACTGCGGTCGAAAAAGCCCTCGTTGAAGGGGAAGATCGCTATAATCCCGGCATTTATAAGTAAAAAGGTCAGGGTAATGTTCTGAATCTGTGGATGATACTTTCCCGATTGAATAAGCGAAATGTAATGCAGAAATTCGATCCACAGATTCAGAACATTACCCTAGAATATCCTTTACACAACAAGGCTCATCCTTAAAGCCATAGAGAGGATGTCAAACTAGCTGCTCACTTCAGTGACGCAGAAGGAGACCCTCAAGATTAAGATATTCATCCAACGATTAATATTCAACGATTCATTAAGTTGCCGCCGTTTTCAGCGGTTTTACCTCAGCCGCTTCCGCCCGAGGTTGTGATGGCGTATTGAGCGTGAGTACCGCACAGTGTGCATGGTGTAGAACATAATTGCTCACACTCCCCAAAAATAGTTCGTTGATGCCCGTGCGTCCATGACGACCCATGAGAATTAAATCGGCATCCCAATTTTTGGCATATTCGCAAATGCTTTTTCCAGGACTTCCATCAAGCTGACAGAGTTCGGCACTCACACTGGCTGCCTTTGCAGCTTCAAGATCGGCTTCTAAAAGTCGTAAACTCCGATTTTTGAACGCTGTCCATTCCTCACGGTATCGCTCAAATTGCGCTGCATTTAGGGCAAAGTAGGAACCTTCGGGATAGACTGAAAACTGGTATCCAGCTCTATCGTCCAGCGAGAGTACATTTAATAACCTCAATTGAGCACCCATCATTTTTGCAAGGGAAATGGCCTCGTCCAAAATTGGGCCAGAGAATTCGGAATAATCCAGTGCAACCACAATTTTATGAAACATATCAATTTTGGCTCCGTGAAGGGAAACGGCTGTTTACTAGGTTTCGGTGAGCTATCCCTCTAAACTTTGGATACCCCTGTTATAGAGGTGAAATTTGAGGAACTTGTGTGGAGCATTGTGAATCATCCAGAAACCGCCGAGCCAGCCGAAAAATCTATCCCGCAGCTTTTGATATTGTTGCGATCGCTTCCTCTGCGGGTGACTTAAAAGCCTTGATTCGAGTCCTCTCACAACTGCCTGCTGATTTCCCTAAGGCGATCACCATTGTGCAGGATCTCGACACCCAGCATGGTTCGCTTAACCCCCACATTTTACTCACAAAGATTTGCGAAATTGGTTATATCCTTGATGCGTCAGCTAGCGCCCGCTTATGGGCTACAAAAACGATCTTTAAGAGGTCATAATTTTGATGGAGGAGACAATTGAGATTATGACGCCATACCTGAACGATCATGGGAAGACAGGGGTAGAACGAAAAATTCAAGGTGTTCAACAGCGTTTGGACATACTGCGGCAGAGTGCTGAAGACGCATCGATTCCATCGCAGGGTTTGCTGGGAGAGGCGATCGCAGAACTGGGCACCACCTTGGAAAAATTGCAGGTCACGACTGAAGAATTATCTCAGCAAAATGCGGAATTGTTGGCAACGCGCCAAGACTTAGACGCAGAGCGCCAGCGCTACCAAGCATTATTCGAGTTGGCCCCCGACGCCTATCTGGTCACTGATGCCAAAGGCATTATCCAAGAAGCAAACTGTGCAGCGAAAACGCTCTTGAACCTGCGCCGCGATTTGTTAGTGGGCAAACCCCTGGTTGTCTTTGCGCCCCCAGCACAACGCCCATTTTTTCGGACTCAACTGGAGCAATTGGCGGAGGTGGTAGACGCGGCCCAGACCCCCGAGGCATTGGAAAACACTCAAGACAGATGTTGTGCCCTCCCTCATCACCTGATTCAAGGCTGGGAAGTGCAACTCCAGCCCAGGGAAGGTCAACTCTTTCCTGCCACACTCTCGATTTACGCGAAATATGACCCTGATAGCAAGACCATTACCAGTATCCACTGGCTGATTCGTGACATTAGCGATCGCAAGCGTGCGGAAGAAACGCTGAAACAATCGAACCAGCAACTGGAAACCCGCGTCACCCAACGCACCAGCGAACTGAGTCAAGTTAATACCCAACTTCAACTGGAACTGGGCGATCGCAAACGTGCCCAACGCGCCCTGCTGCATAGCGAAGAGCTGTTTCGCAATGCCTTTGCCTTTGCCGTAAATGGCTTAGCGCTCGTTGGACTCGATCATCACTTTTTGAGAGTCAACCCTGCACTGTGCAGCCTATTGGGTTACACCGAAACAGAACTATTGGGGCTGACCTTGGATGAAATAACCGATGAAGCTGATCGAGAAACGCACCGCAATAACTTAAATCAGCTCGTTCTGGGCGAAGTGCAAAGCATCCAAGCCGAGCGACGCTATTTACATAAGCTTGGATATCCGCTGTGGGTGATTGGGAGCACCTCCTTGGTGCGTGATCTCCAGGACGAACCACTCTATTATGTGAGTCAAATTCAAGATATTAACGAGCGCCGAATTGCCGAGCAGGTAAAGAGCGATTTCATTTCCGTCGTAAGCCACGAACTCAGAACGCCCCTCACCTCCATTCGCGGATCCTTGGGCCTTCTTGCAGCGGGAAGCCTTGATGCCGATCTGGAATCGTCAAGACAGATGCTCAGCATTGCTGCGATCGAATCCGAACGCCTCGTGCGGCTGGTCAACGATATCCTCTCTCTAGACCGTTTAGAGTCCCATAAATTACCGCTAGAAAAGCGACAGTGCCATGCAGCCGAATTGATGCAACAAGCCACTCAATCCATCCAAATCCTTGCGGAAGAACACCATATTGCCATATCCCTTGTTCCTGCTGCGATCAAAGTCTGGGCCGATCCAGATCGAATTATTCAGGTACTCGTCAATCTTTTGATTAATGCCATTAAATTCTCTCCGCCCCAGAGTACCGTAACCTTAACGGTGCAAAAGCACGGGGAGCAAGTGCTGTTTCAAGTCCAAGATCGAGGGAGAGGTATTCCTGCTCACAAAAAAGAAACTATCTTTGGACGTTTTCAACAGGTTGATAGTTCGGATGCCCGTCAGAAGGATGGGGTTGGCCTAGGTTTAGCCATTTGTCGGACGATTGTGCAGCAACATGGCGGACAAATTTGGGTTGAGAGCATTGAAGGAGAAGGAAGCACATTTTACTTCACATTGCCAATCATGTAGGTAGTATATGTCCACCAAACGGATTCTGCTCATTGATGACGAGAAAAGCATTAGCCTGGTGGTTCAAGTAAGTCTCAGCCAGTTAGCCAACTGGGTCGTTTTGACGGCTGACTCCAGTGCTGAAGGACTACGTCAAGCCCAGGCAGAAAAGCCCGACGCCATTTTGCTGGATTTAATGATGCCCGGAATGGATGGATTTACCGTCCTTAAAAAACTCAAAGAAAATCCTGAAACGGCTGATATTCCAGTCATTTTGTTAACAGCAAAGGTGCAGCTTGGTGGATTTAAACCATCTGATGAGCAGCAGCTTTCCGGTATTCTCACCAAACCCTTCGATCCCCTAACGCTTGCCGATCAAATTACTGAAATTTTGGATTGGTAATCCTCACAGGATCTTCATTTCCTTTCTTTACAATTTTAATGTTAGAACTTCTTCCCTCATAATTTTACGGTTATGGGACTGTTGCCAGAATTTGTGGAGGAAGTGATCTGGAGCTTTCTAGAGTTTGTTTGAGGTTGATATGTACACCAAAATATTAGCAGCGTTTGATCGTTCTTCAAGGGGAAAGCAAGTTTTTGATGCCGCACTGACTTTAGCGAAAGCAAGTCATGCTGATTTAATGTTGTTGCATGTTCTCTCTCGTGATGCAGAAGATAGCCCGGTTCGATATTCACCGAAGTTGATCGGTTATCAAGAAAATGACCTGAACGTGCAAAGGCAAGAATGGGAGGACTTTATCAAGAAAACGGATGAATTGCTTGAGTCTCTAACCCAACAAGCTATTTCTGAAGGCGTAAAAGCTGAATTCAGGCAACGGGAAGGCTCGCCCGGTAGAATAATCTGCGATTTTGCCCATGAGTGGGGTGCAGATCTGATCGTGGTGGGACGTAGAGGATATTCTTCGGCCAGTGAAATGTTTATTGGTAGTGTCAGTAGTTACATTATCCATCGGTGTAATTGCTCGGTGCATATTGTTCAATAGCAGATCTAGGGTGCAATGCCATGGCAATGTCAAGGGCGATCTCCAACGCTTCGGCTCTTTTTGCGGCGGGTTTGAACGGTTCTTGAGAGTTGTCCGTAACCTGAGCGGCCCATTGGACAAGGGCTTGCAATTTATGGGTATTAATAAAATTATGCGCTTCCTGCGCCATAACGCGCAACAGACCCTCCCCCTCTGCTCAAACGTTTTCAACCGTCTGTAAACGATCCTCTTGCCAAGGGCGATCGTCCACATGTTGAGGAACTAGGGTTTCAATTGGGTACGGTTCATGGTTAGTGTGCATAAGCTTCCTGGAGAGTTCGCGGATTTGGTCAAACGCGTTCATCTTTAGAATCGATTTAGACAGAGCGACTCTATTTTTAGATTAGCGAAATAGGTTGAGGAACCTTTGAGGAAGAAAAGGCGGCGCTGTTCTGTCTAAATATTTGAGACGTGGCTGTATGGCGATCGCAATTAGATCAGGTGCCAGAACGCCAAAACGAATCGTGGGCCTAACTGACTGTGCTGATGCGTGACGGAAATTCAAAATCTCTGCCTCCAAGCATTCGTTTTCTCTAGATTCTTGATACCCTGAGAGACAGTTTCGCTGTTTAGAGCCTTGGACTCCTCAACTGCTAACGGCCTATGCTGGTTTCCCTGCGGATTGAAAATTTTGCCCTCATTGATCGCCTCGATCTAACCTTTGGAAACGGCTTAAACGTTCTCACAGGCGAGACTGGAGCAGGCAAATCCATTATCTTAGACGCCCTTGATCTGGCCTTGGGTGGCAAAGCCTATAGCCGCATGATTCGCACAGGATCCACAAAAGCTTTTTTGGAGGCCAGTTTTCAGCTCAGCGATCGCCTCCAGTCCTGGCTAACCGAATCCGAAATCGATCCTTTGGATGAACCCATCCTCGTCTGTAGCCGTGAGGTCTCTAACACTCAGGGCACCCTGAAAAGCCGATCGCGGGTGAATGGGGTGCTGGTGAACAAAAAGCAGATGGATAGTCTCCGAGATCGCCTGGTCGAAATCACCGCCCAAGGCCAAACCCTCCAGCTTGGCAAACCCGCCCTCCAACGCGACTGGCTGGATGCCTTTGGCGGCAAAACCCTCCTGAGTCAGCGGCATCAAGTGGCAGAATTATTTCAGAAATATCACGCTGCCCAGCAGCAGCTAGAACACTATCGCAAAAATGAACAGCAGCGCTTTCAGCAAATTGATGGGCTGCGCTACCAGCTCCAAGAACTGCAAGAAGCCATCCTTATCGATCCAGAAGAGCAAACCCAGCTCACCCACGAAGCCCAGCGCCTCAGCCACAGCGTCGAGCTTCAGCAGCAGAGCAACGCAGCCTACCAGCTTTTGTACGACCATCCCCAAGGCGCTGCCTGTACCGATCTTCTCGGTAAAGCCGTCACGGTGTTAGAAGAGATGAGCGCCGTCGATCCACAGATGCAGCCGATCGCAGACCTAGTACAAGAAGCCTTAGCCCAAGTTCAAGAAGCAGGCACCCAAATCCATCGCTACGGCAGCAGCCTCGAAACGGATCCCCAACGTCTCCAAGAAGTGGAAGCCCGCCTTCAGCAGCTTAAGCAAATTTGCCGCAAGTATGGGCCGAGCCTGATGGAGGCGATCGCCCACCAAATCCGTATCGAGACCGAACTCGAATCCCTCACCGGAGAAGGACAGTCCCTCGAAGCCCTAGAGCAAGCCTACAACACCACTCGCGCCGCCTTAGAACAAGATTGCCAACAGCTCACCACCCTGCGACAAGCCACAGCCCTAGATCTAGAAACGCGGCTGATCGAAGAACTGAAGCCCCTGGCAATGGAAAAAGTTCAGTTCTGCGCCCAGATCTCCCCCATAGAACCTACCGCCTACGGCGCGGATCGCATTACCTTTGTGTTCAGCCCCAATCCTGGTGAACCCCTTCAGCCCCTGGCAGAAACTGCATCTGGCGGTGAAATGAGTCGATTCTTACTGGCACTCAAAGCCTGTTTTTCTCAGATCGACCCTGTGGCAACCTTTGTGTTTGATGAAGTGGACGTAGGGGTATCGGGACGGGTGGCCCAGGCGATCGCCGAAAAACTCCACCACCTCAGCCACACCCATCAGATTTTGTGTGTGACGCACCAGCCGATTATTGCGGCGATCGCAGACCAGCATTTCCACGTCGAGAAGGCCGTCATTTCCAATTCTGGCCAAAATACTGAGGCAACAGAAGACCGCACCATCGTCCGCATTCAGCAGCTTACCGAAGCCCAGCGTCCTCAAGAACTCGCCCAGCTTGCAGGGGGCAGCTCCACAGATCAAATGTTGGCCTTTGCGTCATCTCTAATCGCCCAAGCCAATCAGATTCGTAATCCAACCTCTAAAGCTGTTGCGGAACCCAAACCTCTAGCGAAGGTTGACCGCGCTCCAGCCAAGACGAGAAAACGAGCCTCATGACGCGATTCTTGGATTCAACACGACTCACCATCCCCACCATCCTGTAGGGGCGCAATGCCTTACGCCCCTACAACACAGTCGCGCACCGCTCGATCCACTTGGGCATAGAGGGCTTCAAGAGTCCCAGAATTATCCAGCACGATATCAGCGCGATCGCATTTTTCCCGCAGTGGCATCTGGCTATCAATTCTCATCTGAGCCGCCGCCTGTGTTAAATGATTGCGCGCCATCAAACGGCTAAGCTGCTGCTGGGGCTGACAGCTCACTACCCAGATCTCTGTGACCAGATCCGTCATATCCGCCTCAAACAAAAGCGGAATGTCCATCACGATCAGGGGGTGATGGTGCAGGGACTGGGCAGAGGAAGAGAGGCGATCGCGTACATAGGGATGAATCAACGATTCAATCCACTGCTTTTCAGCGGCATCTTGAAAAATGATTTGAGCAAGCTTGGAGCGATCCAAGGCATGATCTAGCCGCAGAATATCAGGCCCATAGCGCTCAACAATGCTCTGTAGCCCCTGAGACCCTAGAGAAACCGCTTCACGAGCATAAAGATCTGCATCTAAAATGGTCAATCCATAATGAGACACAAGATACGCTGAAACCGTCGTCTTGCCCGTTGCAATCCCTCCGGTCAAACCTACCACCCTAAGATCCTTCAATTTAAGACCGTAAAACATGCCCATTTTGTAGAGAGTGTTTCAGATTCATAGCTTTTGCTGGAGTTTATAGTAGTATCTAAATTCATTGAAACCCCTTACAAAGGGTAATCTTCTTACTCAAAAATCAAGCACATCAGCTCGCAATTGAACCCATTTTTGCCAGTATTAGCGGATAATTACAAACATTCAGACTATGCTTCACTAAGAGAAAGTTCACCTGTCATGCATACATAACATCCGATAGACTCTAAATACATTCAATCTAGACATTAAACTTTGCGGAATGGTTCAATTGTGCAAATATTGTGCAAAAGCACCGTCAGGTTTCATTGGGGGGAATGTCCATAACGCTTTCTTAACCTTAGAACGGTTGATTCTAATCTTCGTTCATTAAAGTCCGTCAAAAAGGGAACTATAAACGTTCCAGGGGTACCTTAAGTGTTGAGATAAGCTTCTACAACTGTTGAAAGACAGAAAATCACCTGTCAAGATTGTTAAGCAGCGTAGTGAACCGTTCTCCAAACCCGATGATTGCAAACTTAACCAAGGCAATTCAAAACACCCTAAGGGCGATTCCCACTTCAGCCTTCGACCCAGAGGAACAAACACGCCTAGACCAACATTGGACCCTTGGCAGTCGGGTTTTGCTTGCATTTCAACGTCTAGCTAAACGCCAAGCCAACGTTGACTCAAGCGTTAAGCAGCTTGAATCAACCCTCGCGGTCATTGCTGAGACCTTTGGCTTCCCCCTGGTTATCCTAGAGCAACATCACGAGGAAGCTGAAACCTTAGAAATGGTTGCAACCTATGGGGTCGAAGCCAATACGCAATTCCAGCCATTTTCCCTCACCCAAGAGCAAACGCTTTCGGGAACTGTCCTGACCACCCAAAAACCTGCGATTTGGGCCGAGGCATTAGATCCTATTGCAATTCCGCAACTTAAAGACATTGCGCTATTTGCGGATCGCTTTCGGACGGTGATCAGCTTGCCGCTGCTTTATCATCAAGAGACGTTAGGGGTTCTAACCCTCGCCCATCCAGACCACCAACCCGTTGAAGAGTATGTAATTCACTGGCTCAACAGCGTGACCGCTTCTGTGGCATCAAGCTTGGCAAATCTCCAGGTTAGTCAGAGCCGTCAGAAGATCCAAGAGCGCCTCAATCTGTCGGCCCTAGGTCTGCGTGGCGTTATTTACGACCTCGATCTGATTCAGCGGCAAATGCTCCGCACCCAAGGTGTCGTAAACCTGTTGGGCTATGACGAAATAGAGATCAACCAATCCTTGGCTTGGTGGCTCAATCGCGTTCACCCAGAAGATCGGCAAAGTGTAGAACACTTTTTAGAACAAGACGCACAAAACCATCGAGAATATGCACTCACCTATCGCGTCCGTCGCAAAGACGATCAGTACCTGACGGTGTGCGATCGCGGGGTTGTACTGCGGAATGTGACCGGAAATCCCATTCGTCTCGTCGGCAGCATTACTGAGCAAACCTACCTCCTCGATCAAATCAACTCAGGTCCCATAGACCGCCTCCCTCCCCTCTCTATCGATCCTCAAGAAGACGCCTCTCCACTCTCAGACGTAGACTTAGCCGCTGCCCTAGAATCAACGTATTCGATACCCGTCGTCACGCCACCTTCTCTCGCGCCATCAAGCCTTACACCACCTATTCTCACGTCACTATCCGTCTTAGACCGACTCCAAGACGTTGTTTTTCAAACAGATTTGGACGGGTGTTGGACATTTTTGAACCTCGCGTGGTCAACGCTGACGGGGTTTTCCGTCGAAGAAACCCTCGGCAAGCCCTGGCAAGACTTTATTCACCCCGAAGATCAGCCGACTCAGCAACAGGCATTGCTGGCTGTCCTCACCCAGCGACAAGATGCAGCCACATACCCCCAACTGCGCCATGTCACCAAAGCAGGCAATATCTCCTGGATTGAAGCCCATTGTCAACCGCTTCTTGATGACGATGGGCAGATCGTGGGCACAACAGGAACGCTGTTCGATATTACGGATCGCAAAACGACCGAGAGTCAGCTCCTGCACGATGTCATGCACGATAGCTTGACAGGGCTACCCAATCGCGTCCTGTTTACAGATCGGCTCCAACATACTCATCAAAACTATCAGCGTCATGCTGATGCTGGTTTTGCTGTTTTATTCGTAGATTTAGATCGGTTTAAGGTCGTCAATGACAGCCTGGGACATATCCTCGGCGATCAGCTTCTCAAAGCCGTCGCCGAGCGACTGCATGACTGTCTGCGCCCCGGAGATACCGTTGCACGCTTTGGCGGAGACGAATTTACGATACTGTTGCCAAACGTCTTAGAAGCCAAGGACGCCATTCAGGTCAGTGATCGGATTCTCTTGCAGCTTAGCCAGCCTTTCACAATCTCTAATCACGAAATCTATACCGCTGGAAGCATTGGCATCGCCCTCAGCTCTGGCCCAGAGCAGCAGCCCAATGAACTCCTTCGCAATGCCGACATTGCCCTCTACCGCGCAAAAGCCAACGGAAAGGGGCGTTATGAACTGTTTACCCCGAGTTGGGCGTGGGCATGGACGAAGTTGGCGCATTCGAGTCGGCCCGCATCAGCAAG
>JANLSD010000220.1:0-21088 GCA_031362245.1 Acaryochloridaceae cyanobacterium OTE_25_metabat_464
CAGTGTGTTTAATAATCCTGATTTTGCTCAACGCAATATTATTGCGGCGGAAATTGAGAAGGTGATTAATGCGCTGACTTCTAAGTCTTTTAGCCGCGCTCATTTTTTGAGCAGTTTGGATCGGTTTTATGGGGCGATTGATTGGCGATTAACGCAGCGGCATCACTAACGACCCCAACCGCTTAGACGATGAAGAATATATCGTGCGCCTAATTAAACAGGTCATTATCGTCAGCTTAGAAACCGTTCAAATTGTGAAAGACCTGCCAGATTTAGGCTTACCAAACGATTAAAAATTGCAGAAGACAAAAAGAGAGGATGTATTTATGCAAATTATCTTACAGCCAGAACAAGAACAATTTATTCTTAAAAAACTTCAGCAAGGCAAGTATAAAAATGTTGACGAATTAGTGGCAACTGCATTTCACCTCTTGGCAGAAAATGAATACAGAGAGCAAAAGATAGTTGAGTTAAGGCAAAAAATTGCAGAAGGAACACAACAAATTCAGCAAGGAAAAGTTGTGGATGGAGAAACTGTTTTTCAGCAGCTACAGGACAAACTGAATAAGATGGAACAAGATTAAGATGGGCAGCTATGTTTTTTCAGAGCTGGCAATCCAAGACCTCAATCAAATCTGTGACTTTATTGCCCAAAGTAACGTAAAAGCTGCTAGCCAGTTATTTGATTCCATCCGCCTGAAGTGCAAGCTGGTCGCAGATTTCCCTAACATGGGGAAAACCTATGCCTGGATTACACCAAATTTACGCGGCTTTATCATTAATGATTACATCGTGTTTTACTATCCGCAGAAGAATGGAATCGAGATTGTCCGGGTAGTTGATGGACGACGAGATCTGACAGCATTACTGGAGGAGGTTGGAGATGAAGGCTAAACTCACACAACCCGAAAACGATGTTCCAGGCTGTGATGCTTACTTGGTGAATCTCGAAAATGTCCGGCAGGTGCAGCCAGAGATTGTTTCAATTGCAAAAGCCCAGCAGATGGCTGAGTTTTTCGGCACATTGGCAGATCCTAGTCGTTTACGGCTGCTGTCTGCCTTGGCTCAGCAAGAGCTATGCGTGTGCGATTTGGCGGCAGTGGTCAAGATGGGCGAGTCGGCGGTGTCGCATCAGTTGCGCGTATTGCGATCGCAGCGTTTGGTCAAATATCGCAGAGACGGTCGCAACATCTATTACAGCTTGGCAGATAGCCATGTCGTGACGCTATACCGTGAAGTTTCCGCGCATCTGAATGAATTACAGAACCCGACTTGTCTGTAACAATTTTGGTAACGGTCATGCAGTCGCACAAAGTGCCGATTAAGGTAGGTCTAGAGATTGCGATATTAGGCGTTTGTCAGCACCAGCTATGTTTCAAGATGCACGGGATTTTCAAATTTGTTTTTTAAGCTTATTTCTAGCCCTAGGATTGTGGCTAAAAGACTGGACATTACGACCTGAAGTGGTTTTAAGTGCGATCGCCACGTCCCTCCTCATCCAAGCCATCGCTAGTCTACTGCAATCAAACCCAGAATCCCGGTTTGCTTGGGTTGGCTCATTGCGCAGTGCCCTCATTACGGGCCTTAGCCTCAGCCTACTGCTGCGAACCGACCACTGGTACACGATGGCCTTTGCTGCCGCTGTTGCCATTCTCAGTAAATTTTTAATCCGTGTGAATCAAAAACACTTATTTAACCCAGCCAACGCGGGCATTATTGCAGCCCTAGTGTTGACCCATGATGCCTGGGTTTCCCCTGGACAGTGGGGTGAATTGGGCTGGTATGCGATCGCCTTTATCGGTGCGGCTGGTATCGTGCTAGGCCGAGTGGGCCGCTGGGATACTTCGGTAACGTTTCTGGCAACCTATGGCGGGCTTATGCTCGTTAGAGACTATTGGCTAGGCTGGAGTTGGGATGTGGCTGTGCATCATCTCATCAGCGGTTCGCTGCTGCTGTTTGCACTGTTCATGATCACAGACCCGCGCTCAACCCCCAATGCCCGATCTAGCCGAATGTTGTGGGCGGCTTGTGTGGGGGGACTAACCTTTGTGCTTCAGACCGTGTTTATTATCCCCATTGCTGTGTTTTGGAGCCTGTTCTGCCTTGCGCCGCTGACGCCACTCCTCGATTTTCTCTGGAGTGCTGAGCGCTTTCAGTGGAAAAAGGACATAGAGCCAACACCGATTTGAACTTAACCTGAGCGGGAAATGCGGATAGACATCCAGAACTCGGTAACATAGAAGATGGCGCGGTTAAATGATTTAGTTTTAACCCGCGCAACATTTTTTCAAGCAAGGTATGGGAGAGTCAACAGAATGGATTTGGTCGCACTCCAGGGCACACTGGACAACGCATCCTTTGCAGTTCTTTTCATTACCATGCTCCTCTATTGGAGCAGCGCAGCATTTCCGCAAATCCCCTTTCTGAGTACCCTAGGCACCGCTGGCATGGCGATCGCCAATCTCTGCATTGCGGGGCTACTGGGTGCGCGCTGGATTGAGGGCGGATATTTCCCCCTCAGCAACATGTACGAGTCTTTGTTTTTTGTGTGTTGGGGACTCACCCTCTTTCACCTGATTGCCGAGCGCATGGGCCAGAGCCGTTGGGTCGGTGTTGCAACCGCGCCTGTCGCCACGGGGATTACGGCCTTTGCAGCCCTAACCTTACCGAAATCAATGCAGGTATCCTCCCCCTTGGTACCTGCCCTTAAGTCCAACTGGCTGATGATGCACGTCAGCGTCATGTTGTTGAGCTACGGTGCGCTGATGGTGGGTTCCCTCATGGCCGTTGCCTTTCTCATCGCCACGCGAGGCCAAGATATTGAGCTAAAAGGGAGTTCCGTGGGGACAGGGGGCTTCCGCACCCAACTCAAACGTTCTACCCCAGAAAATATTTCATCCACCGTTTTAGCCTTTTCTAATTCAGGAGACGGGGCAACCGCAGTCCTCAATCCCCCTACTTCAGTCAAACCTGCTTTAACCTTGCAGCGGCTTACCCTGGCTGACACCCTGGATAACCTTAGCTATCGCGTGATTGGGTTGGGGTTCCCCTTGCTGACCATCGGGTTAATTTCCGGTGCAGTGTGGGCCAATGAAGCCTGGGGTGCACCTTGGAGCTGGGATCCTAAAGAAACCTGGGCGCTGATCGTTTGGCTTGTGTTTGCGGCCTATCTTCACGCTCGGATTACCCGTGGATGGCAGGGGCGTCGTCCTGCTTATTTGGCATCCCTCGGTTTTGTGGTGATCTGGATTTGCTACCTTGGTGTTAATTTATTGGGCAAAGGGCTGCATTCCTACGGCTGGTTCTTTTAAAGACCCTTTTGGACGACATAAGCTGCTATAAAGTTCGAGACTGTAAAAGAGGGGTTTTCTATGGATATTGGGCTGATTCAGGGCTTTGATATGTTAAGCCTTCAGGATGTTCTGTCCTTTAATGGTTTCAGTCATTCCCTCTTGGCAGGCAGCATCTGGATTGCCCAAATTAAAGACGATTTGTTTAATAACGTCGGCACGTCTTGGAGCAATTTCATTCAAAGTGGTCAGGTTTGGGCGCTTGTGATTGGATTTGTATTGGGCTACCTCTTTCGTAGCATTACGTCCTAATCCATTTCGACCGTATTTTTGTTTCAACCCCAGTGAGCATAGAGTCCCTTGACGAATCCAGCTTTAGTCCCCTCAAACGCAGCGCCACAACCCTGGAGTCAGCGGTTTGAAGGTTCCCTTCATCCGGCGATCGCCCTTTTTAATGCCAGCATCAGCTTTGATATTGCCCTGATTGAGTACGACCTCACAGGGTCACAGGCTCATGCCCAAATGCTGGGGCATACAGGCATCATCACTGTTCAAGAAGCAGAAACCATTGTGGCGGGGCTGGAGCAGATTCGCCAAGAACATCGCCAGGGTGAATTTAACCCTGGCGTTGAAGCAGAAGACGTCCACTTTGCCGTAGAGCGTCGCCTCACAGAAATCATTGGAGATACGGGGAAGAAGCTGCACACGGGGCGATCGCGCAATGACCAGGTCGGCACCGATATCCGCCTCTATCTGCGTGACCAAATTGACCAAATTCAGGCGCGTCTGCGTCAATTCCAGCAGGTTCTCATCCAGCTTGCCGAGGCCAACGTCGAGACCCTAATCCCTGGTTATACTCATCTTCAACGAGCGCAGCCCCTCAGCTTAGCCCATCACCTACTGGCCTACTTTGAAATGACCCAGCGCGACTGGGAACGCCTTAATGATGTCCGTCGCCGTGTCAATTTGTCGCCCCTAGGCTCCGGTGCGCTAGCTGGGACCACTTTTCCCATTGATCGCCACTACAGCGCTGAAAAGCTCGGATTTGAAGGGCTGTACGGCAATAGTCTGGATGGAGTCAGCGATCGCGACTTTGCCATCGAATTCATGGGTGCTGCCAGCATTATCATGGTGCACCTTAGCCGTCTCTCCGAAGAAGTGATTCTGTGGGCCTCTGAAGAATTTGGGTTTGTCACCCTCAAAGACACCTGCGCCACAGGCTCCAGCATCATGCCCCAAAAGAAAAACCCTGATGTACCGGAACTGGTACGGGGCAAAACAGGGCGCGTTTTTGGGCATCTCCAGGGCTTACTGGTGATGATGAAGGGCTTACCCTTGGCCTATAACAAAGACCTTCAAGAAGATAAAGAAGCCATTTTTGATGGGGTTAATACCGTCAAAGTCTGTCTTGAGTCCATGACCATCCTCCTCCAACAAGGGATGGAATTTCGTCCCGCTCGCCTCAATTCTGCTGTCGCCGAAGACTTTTCCAACGCCACGGACGTTGCCGATTATCTGGCGTCCAAAGGGGTGCCCTTTCGGGAGGCGTATAACATTGTGGGGCAGGTGGTTAAAACCTGTCTAGCCCAAGGCAAACTGCTCAAGGATCTCACCCTTCCCGAGTGGCAAGTGCTGCATCCTAAGTTTGAGGACGATATCTATGGGGCGATCGCCCCTCGTCAAGTGGTCGCGGCCCGCAATAGCTACGGGGGCACTGGCTTTGATCAAGTCAGACAGGCATTAGATCGGGCGCGATCGCTCCTGAATTCAGAAAAAATTGACTAAATCGTGCTTGAGATGCAGTTTGATTGCTGATTGACCGCTAAAGTATTACCAATCTACTTGCCCCATGATGCAGGAGTAACGGGTCTGGATGAATGCTGCCGAGTGTGCCACAAGCCCTGAAGCCGCCACTAAAATCGCTGCCGTTGTGGACTTATTTAAGCGGCAATTCCCAACGGTCAAAGCCGATCTAAAGCCCTGGGCCAATGATTCAGACGCCCAAGAATGGGTGGATCCACATTCCCTTGATATTGGCCTGAACTTACCCGCAGGCCAAACCCTAGTGCAGCTTCGTCTCCACGAACAGCGCCTCATCGGCGTCGAAGCAGCCTGCTTTGGCCCTTTGGGCCATCAACGCTGGCGGTTCTCCACCGTGGGGGATTGGACGTTTGCAGGGAGCTATCCTCCAGCCAATGGCTTTCAAGAAACCCTAAGGCAGGTGTGTAAAGAACTCTTTTTGCTGTTTAATGATTCAGCACCGGATTGATGTGTCCCCATTCTTCTGAGCCTTGATAATGGCGTATTCTTCCAAAAAACTAGGGTCTGCCCCACGCAAAGAGGGCGTGGTGATGCGATCGCTCACCCCCTACCTATTCTTGGCTCCAGCCCTAATCGTTTTAGCCCTCACGGTCTTTTGGCCTGCCCTTCAAGCCTTTTATCTAAGCTTTACTCGGTTTGAGTACGACCTGACCCAACCGCCTGCCTGGGTCGGCCTCGCCAATTTTCAAAAGCTGTGGCGCGATCCAGTCTTTTGGAAAACCCTCGGCAATACGGTGCTGTATCTGGTCTGCGTGGTTCCTCTTTTAGTCACCCTATCCCTCGGACTCGCAATTCTCGTTAACCAGAATATTAAAGGCATCCGCTGGTTTCGCACGGCCTACTACACCCCCGTCGTGATCTCAATGGTGGTTGCCGGAATTGCCTGGAAATGGCTCTATGCCTCTAACGGACTCCTCAACCAAGGGCTGCAAGTATTGGGTTTTAGTGAAGGAATTCCCTGGCTCACCAGTCCAGACCTATCACTGTTCAGTGTCATGGCCGTCACCGTCTGGAAAGGGCTGGGCTACTACATGGTGATCTACCTTGCAGGTCTCCAGGGCATCCCCGCAGATCTCTACGAAGCCGCCGCCATTGATGGTTCCGATGGCCTTCAAAAACATTGGGATATCACCATTCCCCTGATGCGTCCCTACCTATTTTTGGTTGCCGTGATCTCTTCCATTTCTGCCACCAAAGTCTTTGAAGAAATCTTCATCATGACCAAAGGTGAACCCCTCAATAGCTCTAAAACCGTAGTCTACTATCTCTATGAGCGCGCCTTTCAAGATCTGGAAATGAGTTATGCCTGTGCCATTGGACTGGTTTTATTCTTGATGATTTTTGGGTTATCCATTCTCAACCTTAAGTTGGGCCAGGTTCAGCGGTAGCAAAATAAGCCCGTCTCGACCCATTCAACCCTTTACCGTTTGCTAGACGCATTGCACAAAACATACTAGAATCCAGCACGACGACTTCAAAAAAAATACCCCCAAATACGCCACGAGGAACCCATTGGTGAAAGTCCCCTCCTTTTTTAAATTTAACCGTACCTCTAGAGATATCGGCATCGATCTTGGCACCGCCAATATCTTGGTCTATGTCGTGGGTCGCGGTGTTGTTATTCGAGAGCCTTCCATTGTTGCGATTGATCAGAATACAAAACAGCCCCTTGCCGTTGGCGACGAGGCCAAGCAAATGGTAGGGCGTACACCAGGCTCTATTACAACAATCCGTCCGCTTCGAGATGGTGTCATTGCCGACTTTGAAGCCACAGAAATGATGCTCAAACACTTTATCCAACGCGTCCACGGGGGTAGGACAGTGGGTGGATTACGAGTGGTCGTGGGTATTCCGAGCGGCGTAACGGGGGTTGAGCGCCGTGCCGTAACCGATGCAGCAACCCAGGCGGGGGCCAGAGAGGTTCAGTTAGTAGAAGAGCCAGTCGCAGCAGCCATTGGTGCAGGCATGCCCGTCAGCGAGCCGACAGGCAGCATGATTGTGGACATTGGGGGCGGTACCACTGAGGTTGCGGTTTTAAGTTTGGGGGGAGCCGTCATCAGTGAATCGGTTCGCGTTGCGGGGGATGAGCTGACGGAGTCCATTACCCAATACATGAAAAAAGTACACAACCTTGTGATTGGGGAACGAACCGCAGAGGATATCAAAATTCGGATTGGATCGGCTTACCCAACCAATGACAACAATGGGGCTAGCATGGAAGTCCGAGGACTTCATTTGTTATCAGGACTGCCTCGGACGGTTGTGATCAAAGGGCCAGAAATCCGTGAGAGCATGATTGAGCCGCTTTCATCTATTGTGGAAGCCGTAAAGCGAACCCTAGAACGTATTCCGCCAGAACTGGCAGGCGATATTGTCGATCGAGGGATTGTACTGGCGGGCGGTGGTGCATTGCTCAATGGGCTAGATAAGCTCGTGAGCCATGAAACCGGCATTGTCGTTCATATTGCAGATGAGCCTTTAACCTGCGTTGTCCTGGGGACAGGACGCATCTTAGAAGATCCAGCCAAGTATTCTCGCGTATTTAGCAGTGGTACGATTAATTTCTAAAAAGGTCGGATGAAAAGGTTTATTCTGTTGTGGCGTCGTTATCAGTCTACGCTGTTAGTGGCGCTACTCGTCTTAAGCGCTGCGGGCGTTGTTAGAGCCACGCAGGGGGCTGGGGTTTCTGATCTGAACCGCTGGTTGGTGTGGCCGTTTAAGTCTGATGGGGCTGCTCAGCAAAAACTCTTGAATGCACAATCTCAGGCGCTACAGGAGCAGGTTCAGGAGTTGGAAGCTCAGAATCGATCGCTGAAATCTCTGTTAGATCTACCTGCGTTTCCCAACCAAAAAAAGATTGCGGCCTCTGTGATATCGCGAGGTTCTGATAATTGGTGGCAACAATTGACACTGGGCAAGGGGAGTGTCGATGGTGTGCGTGTGGATGCGGTGGTGATGGCACCAGGGGGACTGGTGGGTCGTGTTATGAGCGTTACGCCAAATACCAGTCGGGTATTGCTTGTTACCGACCCGACCAGTCAGGTGGGTATTACCGTGAGTCGTAGTCGCCAAGTTGGAATTTTGCGCGGGCGCTCAGATCGACGCGGGGTGTTGGAATTTTTTGATAAATCGCCGGATGTTAGAAAAGATGATGTGATTGTCACGTCTACCCTCAGTAGTCGCTTCCCCGCAGGCATTGCAGTGGGGCGTGTTACGGCACTTGATTTAGATCGGCTGCCCGCCCCTCAGGCTGTGGTGGAGTTTTCGGTTCCGATTGAGCACGTGGAATGGGTCAATGTATTGATTACTGGCTCAAGTAATGGCTAAGCCTATGGAAAAGGTTGCAAGAGGTAGATCTTCCGCTCCCTCTTTTCGGGTTCCGCTACAGCGAACCAATATTCTGGTGATTTTGGGTTCTGTACTGTTCTGTGCGTTGCTCCAGTCTCAGCGTATTCCAGGAATGGTTTTACTGGGGACGGCTCCCAACTGGCTCTTGATTTGGGTGGTGACGTGGAGTGTAAAGCGATCGCCCCTAGAAGGATTCCTCGCAGGCATTGCCCTAGGACTCATCCAAGACGGGTTGAGCACAGCACAGCCCACCCACGCCATTAGCTTGGGCATTGTGGGGTTCTTAACCAGTGGCCTAGATCGACAGCGAATCATTGCCGAAGACTTTATCTCAGCCATGCTTTTGGTGTTTGTCATGGCGATCGCGGCGGAGACGATTTTTGCAGGACAGCTACTCTTAGGCGGTCGGTGGGTTCCCTCAGAAATCTGGCCTCATCTTCAGCAAGTTTCCCTTAGTTCTGCCATTATTAGCAGCCTCTGGACGCCGTTACTGTATGTGCCGCTTAACTACTGGTGGGATCGCTTGAAGACCTTGATAGAACGTTAGAAACAGCCCAAAGGGTGTTCCCAGACCCATAAAGATTGTTGTAGAACTTGTCCGTTGTTCCCGCAGAAATCCGCTAAAGTGAAGGGTAGCGAAACCCAGTTGAGATCAGAGACGCCGCCCATTATGCACCTGAGTGAACTTGTCCATCCTAATCAACTGCACGGATTAACCATTCCTCAGTTGAAGCAGATTGCCCACGAAATTCGAGACAAGCATCTCGAAACCGTTGCCAACAGCGGCGGACATTTAGGGCCAGGGCTTGGCGTTGTAGAACTGACGCTGGCACTTTACCAAACCTTAGATCTAGATCGCGACAAGGTGGTCTGGGATGTGGGGCACCAAGCTTATCCCCATAAGCTGATCACAGGGCGCTACAACCGTTTTCATACCCTGCGCCAGAAAGACGGCATTGCTGGGTATATCAATCGCAAAGAAAGCACCTTTGACCACTTTGGTGCGGGTCACGCCTCTACCAGTATTTCGTCTATCCTCGGCATGGCTCTGGCACGGGATCTGAAGGGTGATAACTTTAAGACGGTCGCCATCATTGGGGATGGTGCACTGACAGGGGGTATGGCCTTAGAAGCCATCAATCATGCAGGACATCTGCCCAACACCAACATGATGGTGGTGCTCAACGACAACGAGATGTCGATCTCTCAAAATGTGGGTGCGCTGTCTCGCTATCTCAACAAGATACGCCTGAGTTCTCCGGTGCAGTTTATCTCTGAAAACATCGAAGAGCAGCTTAAGCAGCTACCTTTTGTGGATAAGGGAGAATTAGGGCGGCTCAAGGGCGGCATGAAACGCCTTGCCGTCTCTAAGGTGGGCGCAGTATTTGAAGAACTGGGCTTTACCTATATTGGGCCTGTGGACGGACACAACCTAGAAGAGCTGATTTCGACCTTCCAAGAAGCCCACAAGCACCCTGGCCCTGTGTTGGTGCATGTGGCAACGGTGAAAGGGAAAGGCTATGCGATCGCCGAAAAAGATCAAGTCGGCTACCACGCCCAAACCCCCTTCAACCTTGCCACAGGGAAAGCCCTCCCGTCCAAAACCCCTAAGGCTCCTAGCTATTCCAAAGTCTTTGCAGAAACCCTGATTAAAATTGCCGAAGATGATTACCGTGTTGTGGGCATTACCGCTGCAATGGCAACGGGCACAGGGTTAGATAAACTTCAGGCAAAGTTGCCTAAACAGTATTTTGACGTGGGCATTGCCGAACAGCACGCCGTCACAATGGCGGCGGGGATGGCCTGTGAAGGGATGCGTCCTGTGGTGGCGATTTACTCCACCTTCTTACAGCGCGCCTACGACCAAATTATTCATGATATTTGCATTCAAAACCTACCCGTCTTTTTCTGTCTGGATCGGGCTGGCATTGTGGGCACAGATGGCCCTACGCACCAAGGCATGTATGACATTGCCTACCTGCGCTGCATCCCCAATATGACCCTGATGGCTCCCAAAGATGAGGCCGAACTTCAGCGCATGTTGATCACAGGCATTAACTACACCGATGGGCCGATCGCCATGCGCTACCCACGGGGGAATGGCTACGGTGCGCCTCTGCTGGAAGAAGGTTGGGAACCTTTGCCCATCGGTAAGGCAGAAGTGCTGCGCCACGGTGATGATCTGCTGATTGTGGCCTATGGTTCGATGGTGTACCCTGCGGTGCAAGTGTCTGAAATTTTGAGTGAGCATGGCATCCGTGCAACGGTGGTGAACGCCCGCTTTGCGAAGCCCCTTGATGTAGAGCTAATGGTGCCCCTGGCTAAAAAAATTGGCCGCGTTGTCACCCTAGAAGAGGGCTGTATTGCGGGTGGCTTTGGCTCTGGCTTAATGGAAGCACTCATGGAGCATGATGTGCTGGTGCCCGTGACGCGAATTGGGGTGCCCGATATTTTGGTCGAGCATGCCACCCCCAATGAGTCGATGGCAGATCTGGGTCTAACCAGTCCTCAAATTGCAGAACGGGTGTTGAAGCTGTTTAGTAAAACGCCTGTTGCCGTGGGTTGACGTAGGGGCGCAAGGCCTTGCGCCCTTCCAATGAATGCGTTGTCTCTTCCTAGAAATCCTTCAGAACAATGGGGCAAATTGCGTAGAATAGGGGTGCAATTGTCCTATTACAGAACCCATGACAACCCCCAACCCCTTTGATCAGGTTGCCCATGCTGCCTTTGAAGCGCTTCGCGCAACCGCGCAACAAGCCTCCAAAACAGCGGATGATCTTCAGCAAGAGGCGCATAACTTTGTTGAACGGGGCACAGAACAACTGGGTCGAGCCGTAACGCCCTTGATTGAGAACCCCATCCTCAATTCTGTGACGCAGTTGCCCATGCTGCGATGGTTTGCGTCGGCCCTGGGACAAGTGGATGTGGACAAAGTCAATCTGGATATTCAGCACCTTCGGCAGAAATATCCTCAAAAGACGCGCTCAGAACTGTCCCAGCAGCTTATTCAAGAAGCCACCCTTAAAGCAGCAGGGATTGGGCTGGCTACCAATATTTTGCCCCCCGTCGCGGCGATCTTGTTTGCTGTTGACATTGCGGCTCTTTCCTCGCTCCAGGCTGAAATGATTTTTCGGATTGCCGCCATTTATGACTTGCCCCTCAAGGACGACGCTCGACGGGGAGAAGTATTGACCATTTATGGACTGTCCTTTGGCGGCACAAGCCTGATCAAAACAGGATTGTCTGTGGCGGAGCTGATTCCTGGCGTAGGAGCTGTGATTGGAGCCTCTAGTG
The DNA here is from genome assembly GCA_031362245.1 of Acaryochloridaceae cyanobacterium OTE_25_metabat_464. Classification (GTDB taxonomy): domain Bacteria; phylum Cyanobacteriota; class Cyanobacteriia; order Thermosynechococcales; family Thermosynechococcaceae; genus JAAURS01. Next base: position 11,754 of record JANLSD010000220.1, read on the forward strand.
ACGCGGCCTTGCTGTTCACCTTGGGACAGGCTGTTGCGCGGTTTTACGAGACAAAATTCCGACGGACTACTGAATCTGAGCCTTAGCTGCCGTATCATAATCACTAGCAATAAATCTCTAGATGGGCGGATCTCATGGCAGTGACAAACACGATTTATCCGGTTGTGTGGCAAGACGATCATGTCAGACTCATCGATCAGACTCGCCTTCCGGCTGAATATAGTGTCGTTGAGATTAGACGCTGTAGCGATATGGCAATCGCAATCAAAACCATGATTGTGCGCGGGGCACCTGCTATTGGCATTGCCGCTGCCTATGGTCTGTACTTGGGCGCACGGGAACTACCCGAGACCGATCGCACCCCATTTCTAGAATCTCTGGAGCAGATCTCCCAAACCCTTGCTGCCACGCGCCCCACTGCGGTGAATTTATTTTGGGCCATTAACCGCATGATGAAAGTGGCAAAATCCACCCCTGGCTCGGTGGAGCAGATTCAGGCGCGGCTGCTGGACGAAGCCCATGCGATCGCTGCCGAAGATCTCCACACCTGTCAAGAAATTGGGCGTCATGGTCTATCCATACTGCCCCCCACGCCAGCAAAACTGCGTTTGTTAACCCACTGTAATGCTGGCGCGCTGGCAACAGCGGGTTATGGGACTGCCTTGGGCGTGGTGCGTTCAGCCTGGGCCGCAGATCGGCTAGAGCGCGTCTATGCCGATGAGACCCGTCCGCGACTCCAGGGGGCCAAGCTCACCACTTGGGAATGTGTCCAAGACGGCATCCCCGTGACGCTGATTACCGATAGTATGGCTGCCCACTGTATGAAGCTGGGTCTGATTGATGTGGTGGTAGTGGGGGCCGATCGCATTGCTGCCAATGGAGATGCCGCCAATAAGATTGGAACCTATGGCGTGGCATTGTGTGCCAAGGCCCATAACATTCCGTTCTATGTAGCCGCGCCCCTTTCAACCATAGACTTTCAGCTCACGGACGGCAACGGCATCCCCATTGAAGAACGAGATCCCTCAGAAATTCATACCGTTGGAACCACACAGCTCTGTCCGTCGGGGGTTGAGTTTTATAACCCAGCCTTTGACGTTACGCCTGCCGAGCTGATTTCAGGCATCATTACAGAGCATGGTGTAGTTCTCCCTGCCGACTTGAAGACCCATCTGAGTCATCTCCAGTCAACTTGAGGGCAAGGGCTGTCAGGATAAAGTGACATCCTGAAAAGACAGGAGTTTATACTTACTTGTTTGTATAGCGGCAATAAATACAGACACAAATTATTTTTCGTTTTCAAAAAAATAATCTTAAAAAATAAGAAACTTTTCTAAAAAACTGTGCGTATTATCAATTAGGCAGGGCATTCTAGAAAAGAGGGGGCAACGCCTCTCACTTAGGGCTTATCAAGCATTGAAGAATAGCTCAATTTGCAAAACCTCTCTTGATGGTGAATTTCATCACGGTTAAGAACGTCAAAATAGGCATCTGCTGTTGTGGTTGGTTTTGAGCATGCCTTGAGCAGACCTAGATTGAGCTGAAACAGCCTCAACCCATCGCTTTGTGTCTAGGGTTGGTCAGTGTTTATTAGCAGGCTGCTCTAGTTGTGCATCCTTACATGTTGTGATTTGAAGTCGCCCAGGAGATTTTCGTGTTTAAAAAGCGTTTGCGTGTGCCAGAAAAAGTTCGGGTTGGAGAAGTTCTCACGCAAAAGGGACTGATCACCAAAGAAGAGTTGGCTCAGGCTTTAGCCACACAGCGCCAGACCCAGATCAAGCTGGGCGAAGTTTTAATTCAGCAGGGGTTGGTCACACGCCAACAGCTTAAGCATGCGCTGTCAGAGCAGCAGCAGCGAAACTGGACAGCAGCCGTATTATTTGCCCTCAGCACGTTAGTGCCTGTGACGTCTAAATTGGTTGCCCCAGGTGGCATGGCGATCGCCATCAACCCCTCTGCCGTCAGTGCCCATTCCAACACTGATGCCGTGGGTGGTGCGCCCCAACTTCAGTGGAAGACAGAACCCAAGCCCACGCTCCAAGCATTCAGAATGCCTGCCGAGAAGGGATTTTATACCCCATTGTCAGACAATCGTAACCCCACCATCGCTTCACCATTGACCGGATTTTGTCATCCACTCAATGGCGCAGGCTATCTCTCCCAAGGCATTAGAGGCGCAACCCATCAGGGCCGGATGGAGTACGCCTATGACCTTGCCACCAGCATTGGTACGCCTGTGTATGCTATGCGGGCGGGGCGCGTGATTGGCGTCCAAGACCGTTACCCAGACACAGGGGGCGGTGCTGAAAATATTTCTAAATTCAACTATGTCCTCATTGAGCATGACGGCGGCTATCGCTCCGCCTATCTTCACCTGAGACAAGGGTTCCGGGGAGAAGTACAGATCAAAGCCGGAGATACCATAGAAATTGGTCAGCTCATTGGCTACAGCGGTAACTCTGGCTGGAGTTCTGGGCCACACCTCCATGTCGAGATTCAGGAGCCAGGGGATGCCTATAGCTTTGGGACTACGGTGCCCTTTGCGATCGCCGGAGCCTGTGGGCCAAGCAGCATTGCCCGCAATACTCCTCCTGAAAAACCCCAAACTGAAGGACTGACCCAGAATTAGACCCTGGCATCCCAGGCCAAAACAAGAGGAGAGCGGCCTAATTCTGCTAACGTAAGCTTTAGTACATCCCTAAAGTGATATGGCTGAAGTTCTCCTCTTTAACGCGCTCCGGGCTGCAATTGACGAAGAAATGGCCCATGACTCTACCGTAATGGTCATGGGAGAAGATGTTGGGCAATATGGAGGATCCTATAAAGTCACCAAAGGGCTTTATCAAAAGTATGGCGAGTATCGGGTCTTGGATACTCCCATCGCTGAGAACAGCTTTATGGGAATGGCCATTGGTTCCGCAATGACGGGGCTCAAGCCCATCATTGAAGGGATGAACATGGGCTTTTTGCTGTTGGCCTTTAACCAAATCTCTAATAATGCCGGAATGCTGCGCTACACCTCCGGCGGCAACTATAAAATCCCCATTGTGATTAGAGGGCCAGGGGGGGTTGGAAGTCAGCTTGGGGCGGAGCATTCTCAGCGTTTAGAAGCGTATTTTCAGGCGGTGCCTGGATTGAAGATCGTGGCCTGCTCCACGCCCTATAACGCGAAGGGGCTTTTGAAAGCCGCCATCCGTGACCCCAACCCAGTGCTGTTTTTTGAGCACGTGCTGCTCTATAACCTCAAAGAAGAAATCCCAGACGGAGAATATATCCTGCCCCTGGATAAAGCCGAAATTGTCCGCCCAGGAAAGGACGTGACCATTCTGACCTATTCCAGAATGCGTCACCATGTGATGCAGGCGGTCAAGACCCTCGTACCCCAAGGCTACGATCCAGAAGTGATTGACTTGCTGTCTCTCAAACCCTTAGATTTTGAAACCATTGGCGCTTCTATTCGCAAAACCCATCGGGTCATCATTGTGGAGGAGTGTATGAGAACGGGCGGGATTGGGGCGGAGTTGGTTGCCTCTATTAATGACCGCTTTTTTGATGAGCTAGATGGCCCTGTGCTGCGGATGTCTTCTTTAGATATTCCGACGCCCTACAATGGCGGACTTGAGAGACTGACGATTGTGCAGCCTGCTCAGATTGTAGAGGCGGTTCAAAAAGTTGTAGCCTTGCAGGTATAGCGATCAATTGTTAGATGGCTTTAAATCGATGACGACATCAAAACTTGCCGCCCAGTAACGACGCAGCACCGTCTTTAGCAGGGGCAGGGAGCAGGCTTGTTTATTTTTGGGTGATGGTCTTGTGATTGGTAAACAACGGTTTTTTCTCGCTTTTATTTTGCTCTTAATGATAGGCGCAATTATTGTGATCAACCAAATTCCAACCCGACTGGGGCTGGATCTTAGAGGTGGATCGCAATTGACGCTCCAGGTTAAAACGACGGATAAGGTCAAAGAAATCACGCCCCAGGTTTTAGAAGGGGTTCAAAAAGTCGTTGAGGGCCGCATCAATGGCCTGGGTGTGTCCGAAGCACTGGTGCAGACCTCCGGCAAAGATCAGCTTTTGGTGCAGCTCCCTGGCGTCAATGACCCCAAACAGGCGGAACAGGTTTTGGGCGGCACCGCTCAGCTTGAGTTTCGTAAGCAAAAACTGGGCACCGAAGGGCTGCTGATTGAAGCGATGCAGAAGCGGAATTTCTTGGATGTTCAGCTTGCGGAGCTAGAGAAGGCGACGACCAAGGACGAAAAGGCGATCGCCACCTTCCAAGCTGCCAACAAAGCCGTTCAGGCCGATATTCTAAAGCAGTTTGAATCCCCCACGCTCACGGGGTCTAACTTAAAGAATGCCTATGCCGAACCCACCTCTGCCAATGCCGACAGTTGGCAGATTGGTGTGGAATTTGATGGCAAAGGGGGCGAATTGTTTGCTGATTTGACTAAGGCGATCGCAGGTACTAAACAAAGCCTCGGCATTTTCTTAGACAATAAATTGCTGAGTAATCCCGGCGTATCGGCCCAGTATGCCGCCACAGGCATTGCTGGGGGGCGTGCCTCCATCTCAGGCAACTTTACAGCCAAATCAGCCCAGACCCTCGCGGTGCAGTTGCGAGGGGGTGCCTTACCCGTGCCTGTCGAGATTATAGAGAACCGCACCGTTGGTGCAACCCTAGGTAAAGACAGTATCCGCAGCAGCATTATTGCCGCTCTTGCAGGATTGATTTTGGTCTTTATTTTCATGGCAGTCTACTACCGCCTGCCAGGGGTAATTGCAGACATTGCATTGGGTGTTTATGCCCTGCTGACCTACGCGGCCTTTGTGCTGATGGGCGTCACCTTAACCCTGCCTGGGATTGCAGGATTTATCCTTAGCATTGGGATGGCAGTGGATGCCAATGTGCTCATTTTTGAGCGCACCCGTGAGGAACTCCGTGCGGGCAAAACCCTCTACCGCTCCATTGAATCAGGGTTTAACCGAGCGTTCTCAAGTATTTTGGACAGCAACGTGACCACCCTCATTGCCTGTGGGGCTTTATTTTTCCTGGGTTCTGGGTTGGTGAAGGGGTTTGCGTTAACCTTGGCCTTGGGGGTTGTGATTAGTATGTTCACCGCCATCACCTGTAGCCGAACCCTTATGTTTATGGCGATTAGCGCACCCCAGCTTCGGAAACCGGAGCTTTATATTCCCCAAAAGCCGGAGGTAGCCCGATGAAACTGAACTTAAGTAAGCAGCGATCATTATGGTGGACGGTTTCCTCTGTCGTGATTCTGGCGGGGATTGCATCTATGGTGATTTCTTTTGTCCAGTTCGGTTCACCCTTGCGTCCGAGCTTAGACTTTGTGGGTGGAACTCGGCTTCAGTTTGAGCGCAACTGTCAAGATGCCAACGTCTGCAAGAACCCGATTGATACCGCCACTGTGCGAGAGGTTCTATCTGCCCAAGGGTTGGGGGACAGCAGCATCCAGGTTTTAGGTGAAAAACAGCAGGCTATTTCTGTTCGCACAAAAACCTTAGGGTTTGCGGAACGGGGCAAGGTTGAAGCCGCACTTAATGCAAAGGTAGGTCCCTTTGATATTAAGAAGAGCCAGATTGATACCGTTGGGCCAACGTTGGGGCGTCAGCTTTTAACCTCTGGGTTACTGGCGTTGCTGGTGTCCTTCGGTGGTATTGCGCTATACCTCAGCATCCGATACCAGTTTGACTATGCCTTTTGGGGCATCGTTGCGCTGTTTCATGATATTTTCATTACGGTTGGAATTTTCTCGGCGCTAGGTCTACTGTTTGGCATTGAAGCGGACAGCTTATTTATTGTGGCGTTGCTGACCATTACGGGCTTTTCCATTAACGACACGGTGGTCATCTATGATCGGGTGCGCGAAAACATTAAGCCTGGGGAACCCATTTCTGAAACGGTGGATATTGCGGTCAATCAAACCCTTGGGCGCTCTATTAATACGACTTTAACGGTGCTTTTGCCGCTGGTGGCAATTTTTCTGTTTGGGGGGGCAACGCTCAAGTATTTTTCTCTGGCGCTGATTATTGGATTTGTGGCAGGGGCTTACTCCAGTATTTTTATTGCCAGTACGCTACTGGTTTGGTGGCGCGAGTACTCCCAGCGTAAGGCAAAAGCCAATGCGTTACTGTCAGAATCACGGGAAAATTCTGATGATGCATCACCGCCGGACTCCTCTGCTAAATCTGCTCCCTAAGGAGTAAGCATTCAATCACACCCAAAACTTTGTAGGGGACAGGTTTTGCCTAAACGCTTTGAAGATAAACGATACAGCGTGGGCTAAACCTGCCCCTACTGTTTCTCTCTTTTCCGGTACCGCTATAACAATGCAAAAAATGCAGGAACCTCAACCGTTATCTTCCCTAGATTGGGTGAATACTCCGCCACAACAGCAAACTGTACAGCGCCTTCATCGCCTCACTGTATATGGTCGTTGGATGGTTGTGGTCGCACTATGGCTAACGGTGGGGCTAATCAGCCTCTGGCAGTTTCGCTTTAGAATTCAGCTTTTGATGGACTCCTTTACATGGGTCGCAGTCCGGTATGGGTTGGCCTATCACCAAGGTGCAACCCTAGGTCTCTCTCTCTGCATTGGGATGACCCTTTCTGTTTTGGTTTGGCACAGCCGCAACATTCTCTTTGGATTGCCCAAACAAGAACAACTTCGCCTCCAGCTTCAAGCTGAACGAATTCAGCAACAGGGACCCACGCATCCCCTATGGCGTTGGGTTTGCACTGAACAAAATTGAGGCTAAGCCAGAGGGGACGGGCAAAATTAGAAATAGCATTAGACCAAGGGCGAGTAAGCCCAATCCATCGCGGTAGTCATCCAGCTCGGTGACATCATTGAGGGCAGGCTCATCCGCTGCGGGGATGACCATTAAGAAAATGCCAAGGTACAGCAGCACAGGCTGAGCAAAGGACAAGAGCAGCACCGAAATGCGACAGACTTGGCTCACAACGAGGCTGATGCGTTGTCCGTACATGGCATGGACAATACGACCGCCATCAAATTGTCCAAAGGGAACCAGCCGAAGGGCGGCAATAATCATCCCAATTAACCCTGCAACAGCAACGGGGTGAAGATCGATACCTTGGTTGGCAGCTAGGTTTTGTCCAAAGATTAAACGACATAGTAAGGCAAAGGCGATTGAGAATCTTGGATTGAGGGCATCGGGGGATAGAATGCCTGATTTCGCGGGTAGGGCAACCAGGGGCGAGTGTATCAGCCCCCAAATGAGGATGGGCAGCGTCAAGATTAGTCCTGCCAATGCCCCTGAAGCACCCACATCAAACAGGGCTTTGCGATTAGGAATAGGGCCGCGTTTGTGGAGGTAAGCGCCAATGGTGCCAGGGGCGAAGGGGATGGGAATAAGATAGGGCAGCGTGATCTGAATGTTGTAGGAGCGAGCCGTAAAGTAATAGATCAGATCGCGGATGCTGAGAATGCTGAGCAGGGCGATCGCATAAGGCAGTCCATTGAGCAAAATCTTCGGATCCCCTGAGATTGCTGCTGGGGTGAGGGTGGGATTGATGAGTTCTAACCCAGCGAAGGTTGTGGAGCCTAAGGTTAACAGTAAAAGCCCCAAGGCTAGTCCAGGCCGATAGGTCGAGCGGGTTTGAAGCTTAGCATAGGGGTTACTGACTAGTGCAAAGTAAGGCTGCTTTGCTGCATCGGTTTGAAACAGCACCAGAAAGCGATCGCCAAAGGCAGCCTTGATATTTTGCGAAATGGTTTGGTACGCCACCTCTGGTTCTGACCGAAGCTGGCCCCGACAAATGACCGATTGGGGACGGAGGTCTATATTTTTTAAATAGTAGGTAGACCAAGGAAAGCAATTGTGAAGCTGCGCTTGTTCTTCTTGGGTGAGAGGTGTCACAGCACCACTACCCGCCTTTAACGCTTCTTCGACGGTGGCAATGGCACTCAAGCCAGATTCAGAGGTTGTTTCTTTTTCTGCAATCTGCGTCCGAGGATTTCTCGTAATCAAAAAAACGTACAGCACCACACTGACAATAAATGACCCTACGAGCAAAGAATAGGGGATGGAATCTAAAGATTGACGGGCGATCGCCCAGCCTACAATCACAAACGCTGGAATCATGAGCGCCAGCCATAGCTGCCACCAAGGCGTATGGGTAACACGCACAACGCTGCGCTGCACAATAAAATACAGCGTTAGTCCAAGCAGAAAAACAAATAACCAAACCATGCGTTAATGAAAAAGTATGGGCGTATGGGCTAAAAAATATTGCTCGTCGTTCTATCCAGCAAACCCCGCTTTCCTCGGCACAGGAGTTAGCCTTTTTGAGCAAACAACCTAGACCCGTCTTAGACTCAGTTTGGGCATTTTCTCCGAATCGGGAGACCTTTGGCGGTACCGCCTATCTTATTGTAGAGAATTCTCTAACCATTCCTCAAAATGTTCCCCAGAACGTACTTCAAAACGTACCCAATGATGCACCCCAGAACGTATCCAATAACATATTGATTGATTGTCCCAGTTGGGATGATCAGACTTCAGCCTTTTTAGAGGAGCACGGTGGCGTTCAGTGGCTGGTGCTAACCCATCGCCAAGGCATAAGCCCAGCCGTGGCAAGCATTCAGAAACGGTTTGGCTGTCAAGTTTTGGTTCAGGAACAAGAGGCGTACTTACTGCCTGGTGTTGCCTTAACACCGTTTTCTAGCGGCAGGTCAATTACACCCAATACCGAAGTATTTTGGACACCAGGGTACTCTCCTGGCTCAGCTTGTGTGTACTATCAGCCCCACGGGTTAATGTTTACAGGGCGTCATTTGCTACCCGATACCTCCGGCCATCCTCAGCCGCTGCGGACGGCGAAGACCTTTCATTGGCCGCGTCAGCTCAAGCAGGTGCAGCAAATTTTAGAGCGATTTGATGCGGATTCCTTACAGTACCTTTGCCCAGGAGCCAATACCGGTTTTCTTAGGCAACAGCGCCTGATTGACCATGCCTACACCAAACTTCAACAGTTAGATTTCCACGCGCTCCGTCAAGTCTCCATCTGGGGTTGATCGAACGAATGATGTGACGTATAAATCCTCCACTTAAAATAAAGATTTTAGCCTCAGGTTGTGAAAACACTGATCTCTGAAATAGGAGGTTTACTTGTTTATAGCCTCTCACATCACATCAAGTGCCTAATCTATTAGACATCTCCAGAACCTGTAGCCTATATCCGACAAGGCTTTACGCCTTTAACCAAAAGAGTGCCCACTGGCTGAAACCTCCATTCTTCGCTCAAAATTCAATTTCACGAAAAAATTATGCGATCTCTAAAAGAGAAATTT
>JANLSD010000229.1:0-14127 GCA_031362245.1 Acaryochloridaceae cyanobacterium OTE_25_metabat_464
CTACCAAGACGGGGTCATTTTTAAGGGGAACCTCCGAGGCGAGTCAGAAGTGGTGTGGACCCAACTGACCCAGAAATTGGAAAAAATGCTGGGCGATCGCTATCGTCTGTTTCTAGTGCAAAACCCTAAAGAGCGGCCTGTCGTCATTATCTTACCCAGCAGTAATGATCCCAAACCCAGCACTGTGCCGCAAAAGTTACTCGCCGTAGGACTGCTCCTGGGAACCTTAGTGACATGCTGCGCAACGGCTGGCGCTTTACTCCAGTTTGATTTGTTTGAGCACTCTGACCGATTCTCCGAGACCATTCCGATGGGGTTAGGCTTATTCAGCGTCTTAGTGGTGCATGAAATTGGGCACCAAGCAATGGCCCGATACCACCAAGTGAAATTGAGCTGGCCATTCTTTTTGCCCGCACTTCAGTTGGGTTCCTTCGGCGCGCTGAATCGGTTTGAATCCTTATTCCCAAACCGAACCGTACTGTTTGATGTTGCTTTTGCTGGCCCTGCCGCAGGGGGGATTTACTCCCTTTTTCTACTGATTGTAGGATTGGTGCTTTCAAGCCCCAATAGCCTATTTAAGATTCCATCCCTCTTTTTCCAAGGCTCAATTTTAGTCGGAACCTTAGCCCGCGTCGTACTTGGCGATAGCCTTCAGGGAGAGACCGTCGGCGTTAGTCCTGTCATGGTGGTGGGTTGGATTGGATTGGTCATTACGGCCCTCAATCTTATGCCAGCAGGCCAGCTAGATGGCGGGCGGGCCATTCAGGCTATTTATGGTCGCAGAACTGCCGGACGAACCACCGTCGTAACGCTAATTTTTCTGGGCATTGCATCTCTGGTGAACACCTTGGCGCTGTATTGGGCTGCCATTATCCTAATCTTGCAACGAGATCTAGAGCGTCCTAGCCAAAACGAACTGACAGAACCGGATGATGCCAGGGCGGCTCTGCTGCTTTTAGCGCTGTTCTTGATGATTACTGTCCTGATTCCTCTAACGCCCAGTTTGGCAGGACGACTGGGAATCGGCATGTAGGGATAAAGGGAGATTGCCGTAAAATTACGCTGAGCGAAAGGCGATGGGGGTTGAAACGTCCGTATTATATTGATTGCCCCATCGACTTTTGTTAAGTCCCTAGTGCACAATATCCCTAGCCCCAGAAATATCGGATACCTGAGTAAAACAGAGACGCACCCATGAGTTTTGAATATCCTGAAGATTTGCGATACCTGGATTCCCACGAGTATGTGCGCCTAGATGGAGACATTGCCACCATTGGCATTACGGCCTTTGCCGTTGACCAGCTTGGGGATATTGTTTTTGTAGAGCTTCCCGAAGCCGGTGACAGTGTAACCAAAGGCGAAACCTTTGGCTCCGTGGAATCAGTAAAGGCCGTAGAAGATCTCTATGCGCCGGTGACAGGGACTGTAGTAGAGAGTAATGCCGTCATCACTGAATCTCCAGAAAAACTAGCAGAAGATCCTTACCAAGTCGGGTGGCTGTTAAAGATTAAGCTCACTGGAGACACCGATTTTTCTGAGATGATGTCCGCGACTGAGTACCGCGATCGCGTTGAAGGAGAGTAATCTCTTCTCCCATACCTCACTCAATCTGTATCGATCCCGTCCTCCACCCCACTCATGCAGCTTAAATTCGGGACCAAGATTCTCGGTCACAAACCAAATGCTCCTTCCTCAAATCGATAAAACCTTTAATAAACTTTACAAAAGTCAACCTTGGCAATGCCTCAAAGCCCAGGAAATGGTATCCAAGCTCACATGACTGTATCGAAAGGTTAATAAAAGTTGAAATTTAGCTCTATGAAAGCTATGATACGGTCGAGTTTTGTAACGATCACTACATTGGATTGCCACAAAAGGAGGTACGGGGTTTGGCAAGAAGACGGAAGCGCAAAAGCCGTCGTCGTCAAGAAGGACGGCGCATTCTAGAATGTGTTCCTCAGTATAGTATTGAAAGTGGTGAAGATAAGCCTGTAACTGCTGCCCGAAAGTTCATCCAGTTACAAGGAATCGCGCCACCTGCGCTTCTTTTAGTGAAACGCAACGAACATACTACAGATCGGTACTTTTGGGCCGAGAAAGGGTTGTTTGGTGCTCAATACGTTGAAGAGAATCACTTTCTTTTTCCCAGCCTGCGCGTAGAAGAAGAGATGCCTTTGGCTCGGGTTTAGCACCCCACTAGGCCAAAATGTCTATAATTTTCTCCCTACGACTGAATTATCAACTGTTTTAAGGTTTTAAATACTCCAGAATGGGGACTTGTTCAACAAAACAGGTTTTCATTCTGGATATTTTTTGTCTTAAATCTGAGTTTGATTCCGAGTATTCGATGCTGGCGTTCGATGCTGACCTTCCATGCTAAAAATTCGATTCTGGCTGAGACTGACTACAATGAAAGGGCTGAGACATCATTTCAGTCCTTAGCTGTCACAACAAACAAATACAGGTGATGTATGGCTGCAATTCTTGAGTTGAACCGTGAAAATATTGAAACAGTTTTAGATGAACTACGCCCCTATCTAATGGCAGATGGTGGCAATGTGGAGCTGGTAGAAGTTGAAGGCCCAGTCGTTCGGGTGCGTCTTCAAGGGGCCTGTGGTTCTTGCCCCAGCTCAACCATGACCCTCAAGATGGGTATTGAGCGTAAGCTCAAAGACAGCATTCCTGAGATTTCTGAGGTTGAGCAGGTTATATAAGTCTTACTGCGGGGCGAATACGGGTCTCCTAGGCAGGCCCAATCGCCTCTAGGGCGGCTTCTAGGGCGATCGCCACATGCGTCCAGTGCGTCCCCCCCTGACAGAAGGCCACGAACGGTTCGCGTAGGGGACCATCGGCAGAAAACTCAGAGGTGCTGCCGTCAATAAATGTGCCCCCTGCCATCACCAATTCACTCTCGTAACCCGGCATTTCTCCAGGGACTGGGTCTAGATAAGCCCCCACGGGAGAATTCTGCTGAATGGCCCGACAAAATGCCTTCAGTTTTTCTGGACAACCCAGCTTAATCGCCTGAATGACATCTCGACGGGGTGCTTCGGGGAGTGGGTTGACGGGATAGCCAAGCTGCTGAAACACATAAGCAGTGAGGTGATTTCCTTTCATTGCTTCGCCCACCATTTGAGGCGCGAGGAAAAGCCCTTGAAACAGCAGGCGATGCTGATCAAACGTTGCCCCGCCGTGGATCCCGATTCCAGGGCTGGTAAGACGGTAACAAGCTGCTTCTACTAAATCTGCGCGTCCTGCGATATAGCCTCCAGCAGTGGCAATGGTGCCCCCTGGATTTTTAATCAAAGAACCTGCCATCAGATCCGCTCCTACATCTGTCGGCTCTTGGGTCTCTACAAACTCGCCGTAGCAGTTATCGACAAAGCAGACCGTGTTGGGATTTTGCTGCTTGACGACGGTCACGATTCTTTCAATGTCTTGGAGGCTGAGGCTGGGCCGCCAATCATAGCCACAGGAGCGCTGAATATGTACTAAGCGCGTGTGGGGCTGAATTGCGCTTGCTAGGGCTTCCCAATCTATAGTTCCCAAGGCTGTTAGATCAAGCTCGCGGTATTGGACGCCAAAGTCTTTAAGAGACCCTTGTCCTTGCCCCCGTAGCCCAATTACTTCTTCTAGAGTGTCGTAGGGTGCCCCAGCCACAGCCAGCATTTCGTCACCGGGGCGAAGGACGCCAAAGAGGGCACAGGCGATCGCATGGGTACCGGAAACAAACTGAACCCGAACCGCCGCCGCCTCTGCACCCATAATGTCTGCAAAGACCTGATCGAGAACCTGACGGCCCAAATCATCATGTCCATAGCCCGATACACTGGCAAAGTGGTGAGTCCCGACCCGATGATGACGGAAAACACCCAAAACTCTACGTAAGTTTTCCTTGACTTGAGCGTCAATATTAGAAAAGATAGGGGTGAGTATATTTTCTGCGGACTGTAACTGCGTACTTGCGTTCGATTTGTAGATCATTAAACAGAAATGTGAATTTGGTTTACAAATGTTAATATGAATCAGAATAGTATGAGCTGAATCCAGAGGCTGCCCCTACCTATCGCAGACGATAAGACCTAAGCAGTTTTATTGGTTATTGCGCAAACCTTGAGCCTTAAGGCTAGAGGTTAAGGCTACCGCAGATGAAGCTCACCTTGTCAACTCTTACGGAAAGGTCTTTGGATGACTGCTGCAACAACTTCTACAAAACCTCCTGTGTCTTGGCCCGTCGTACTTTTTATGGCGGCGATCCACGTTGGAGCACTGTTTGCGCTGCTGCCCAGCAACTTTAGCTGGAAAGCTGTTGGCTTAATGCTTGTGCTGCACTGGATTACTGGTGGACTGGGCATCACCCTCGGGTGGCACCGAATGCTCAGTCATCGAAGCTTTCAGGCCCCTAAATGGCTTGAGTATTTCTTTGCTTTTTGCGGCTCACTTGCTTGCGAGGGTGGCATTATTGAGTGGGTTGGCCTGCACCGAAATCATCATGTCTACTCAGATCAAGAGAAAGACCAGCACAATGCAAACTTAGGCTTCTGGTGGAGCCACATGGAATGGATGGTGCGCGATGTAGCGGCCAAAAAGGAAGTTTCTCGCCTCACGAAGGACATGAATGAGGATCCTGTTTACAAGTTCTTAGACAAATACTTTCTCGCCATACAAGCCGTTTTTGGCTTGATCTTGTTTGCATTTGGCGGCTGGTCGTTTGTGGTTTGGGGCATCTTTATGCGCCTAGTCTTGGTGTATCACTGCACTTGGTTTGTAAATAGCGCGACCCACAAGTTTGGCTATCGCACCTATGATGCTGGGGATATGTCTACGAACTGTTGGTGGGTGGCCCTCTTAACTTATGGCGAAGGCTGGCACAATAACCACCATGCGTTTCCTCATTCTGCTCGTCATGGTTTGCAATGGTGGGAAATTGATACGACTTGGATGATGATTTTTCTGCTCAAGAGTTTAGGTTTGGCAACTAAAGTTCGTCTTGCAGACATTCGTCCTGTATAAATACGTTGCGTATCAAGACCAATTGTCTTGATGTTAACAATTAGGCTGCTAAGCCCCTAGTGTGATTCCTTGCACTAGGGGCTTAATAGTTTTAAATGAGGGCGTCTATCTTCGCCAATTGAGAGATTGAATGGCCTAGGGCTTGCCGCTCTACTCTATTTGCGTTGAATCGGGACGAAGTCATATCCGAAGCCGGAACGATTACCTTTACTCATAGAAACCAGTTGAATCGTGCTGTTGCGATCGCCCGACGGCAAAAACTGAATCACTGAAGAAGCCCCCTGTGCTGAAAAATCCTTAGAAGCCAGGGCGGATTGAACCCCTTCGCGAGTAGGATTCGACTGCTTTTTGAGCGCGCCAATAAAAGACTGCACCGCATCATAGGCGGTTACGGTACGCCAGTTGACCTGTGCACCGCCCCACAGTTTGCTCGCACGACTGGCAAAATCAGCAGAGCTAGTCCCCAGACTATGCCAAGGAATTGCAGCCACTAAAACGGAATGCTTAGGATCGTGAATTTAATCAACCCCAGCGATTGAATATTTCCTACGGAAACGCTGCGCGAACTGCGGCTACAAGAACAAAACCCGCCTGCGCGGGCTGAAATCCGCTCCTGCTCCGCGCAGGAGGTCACTAAGCCTGCCGAAGTGTGGACATCGTTCTGGTAGGCGCGGTTTCAACCTCCAGCCTAATTCTGGATTTTAATTAATCCATGATCCTTAATTAATCTATGATCCTTAGTTTGTACAGAACGAATAAATTTAATTCTAAATAGAAATTCTCTTATTTGAAATAGATTGCAATGATCATTTTGCTAACTTCAGATCATGTCCAATCAATTCTGTGCCATGCAGAGCAAACTTATCCCCAAGAGTGCTGTGGTCTTTTATTGGGGATTCATCAATCTGTAGATGGTGCCGAGACGAATGTTGTCCAAGATGTTTATCCAACCCCTAACGTTTGGGAAGACAGTCTGTCTAAGGTTGAACAATCTGATGATTCCATTGCAACTGCTCATCGCCGTTATCGCATTGCGCCCACTGCCATGCTTCAGGCGCAGCAGCAGGCCCGTGCTAAAGCGTTAGATGTGATTGGGATTTATCATTCTCATCCCAATGCGCCAGCGATTCCTTCGGAGTGGGATCGAGCTTGGGCATGGCCGCAATACTCCTATGTGATTGTTTCGCTAAAGGATGGTGTAGCGAAGGATCTCAAGAGCTGGAGCCTCAACGCAGACCAGGATTTTTTAGCCGAGAAGGTCATTTCTTTTCCATAAAATACCTCCGCCATGAAGCAGTAATCATAAAATACCTGACTCTAATTGTTCAAGGTAAATAAACTCAGGAGACTTCACACCTGCTTTTGCTCGGATCTCCACAAGCTGAGGTGAATCAAAGAATGCCTTTGCAGCCTGAAGTGAAGTCCATAACGAGAAATGCACAATTTGATTAGGATTATTCTCATATTTCAGTACTTGATAGGAGCGTTCTCCCGCCTCTTTTCTTAGGTCTGCTGCCTGGTCAAATACAATTTTCCAAGATTGATAATCTTGGACTTCATGGATGATAAGAACGTATTGCATTGCAGTATTGCTCAAAATGCATCTAAGGAAAACAGGCGATCGCCAACCGCGCCCCCAATATTCATACAACTAAACAGGTGGTCAAACTCCATACAGCAGGGCCATTCCTTGCGGCTCATGGATGTACTTGCCAGTTTTGGATGGATGGTAGATTTCATTATAGAGACACAAGCTATTGGGATGACGACGGCTAAATTGAATCATCTGATGATGGGCGGCACCTCGAAAAAAGTCCATCAACTGCTGGTCAGAGTTCCAATAGCTCACCATCACGATTTCTGTTGGCCCACAGATACCCGCTTTGACTTGAACACATCCTGGCGCTTTCGCTGTCGATTGACGAATGTTGATGAGATTCTGCCAGATCCAGAAAAAACCTGTCCGATCTCGGGCAATTATGCCATTCACAAAGATGATCGCACTGGGGTTTTCAGGAATCTGGATTCCGTAGAGCATTGATTTTTTCATGCCGCATCCTCCGATTAGCTTTTAGTCAATTAGTTGACTATAGTCGCCATGATATAATCAATTAATTGAATATGTCAACCCACTCACGACGACGAATTTACGATGGCACTGGCTCATGCAATCTTGGCGACGATCATGAACTGTCCCTGCAGCGGCTACGATCTGCGAAAACAGTTTGAAGGCTCGGTGGGCTTTTTTTGGCAGGCGAGTTTTCAACAGATTTATCGAGAACTGGGCAAGCTGGAAGAGCAGGGGCTGGTAGAGAGTGAGGCGATCACTCAGCAGGGTCGCCCAGACAAAAAAGTGTTTTCTGTGACGACAGCAGGTAAAGCAGCGTTACAAGCCTGGGTTGGGCAGCCCTGTGATATGGCTCCCTTGCGGGATGAGCTAATGATTAAAATGTTTGCTGGATCTATCGTCCCGAGGGAAACGGTTTTTGTGGAACTCAAAGCACATCGCACGATGCATCAAGAGCGACTGGCCGTCTATCAGCAGATTGAACAGCATGGGTTCGCTGATCCGGTTCATTTAGCCGAGGATGCGTTGTTTCGCTATCTCACCCTTCGCGCTGGCATTCAGTATGAGATGGGATGGTTGGCCTGGTACGAAGAGGCGATCGCAATTTTAAGTTCACCGTCTACTGATCTTGGAAAATCCACTTGAGGAAACTAATTATGCGACTAATTATGCGACTAAATCTGATCTAGAACTTGAGATGGAATGTAACGCTCAAGTAATTCCTGAATCTGCTGGTTGATTTTCGTGATCCCAAATCTTTGCAGCGCAAGGATGTGTGCCTGTCGGGCGATCGTCGCTGCCTGCTCTGGCTGATTTCGACAGGTCGTAATAATTTTCGCTAGCGCTTGCGAATCTCCTGGAGGGCTAAGCCATCCGGTTTTACCCTGTTCCACCAGTTCAACAGCTCCCCCTGCCGATGCTGCAACCACTGCCCGTTGGCAAAGCATCGCTTCAACAATCACTCGACCAAACGGTTCGGGCGCAATTGAAGTATGGGCAACGAGATCGCACGCTGCCATCAATGCCGGAATATTGGAGCAAAATCCCAAGAACTTTACGCGATCGCCAAGCCCCAATTCGTCTACCTGTTGACGCAGTTGAGCCGCATAATCTTGCTCGCCAAATAAAGCATCTCCCACAAATATCACAGAGACATCCTCTGGGCAGTGCAGCAATGCATCAATCAAAACATGCTGCCCTTTCCACGGCGAGAGACGGCTGAAGTGACCTATCACAAAGCAGGAATCTAGTCCTAACTGTTCCCGAATCGATGTCCGAGTCCTGTGGCAGTTGAGATAAGACGTTGACTCAAACCCGTTGTAAACCACATTGACCCGTGCTGAATTTCCCCCAGCCGTCACAAATGCAGATTGCGTTGCTTCAGAGTTAGCAATCACAAGGGAAGCAAAGCGATTTGCCAACGTAACTGCAAGCCGCAGATTAATGGGGCTAAAGTGCTCAAGGGAAAGAATATCGTGGAGATGATAGACCAACGGACGACGACTCAGAAGACTAGCCATTGTCCCCACTACAAGCGCTTTTTGAGTATTTGCATAAATGAGATCGAAGTTACGACTCAGTTGGGCCACTTTTAAAACAAGAGGAATCAATTGTCCTAAACTATTTAAGCCTTGAATCAGACTACTCTCTTTCCGCACCTGGATGGCTTGTGCAGCTAAAACTTGAGCAGGGATATGCTCCTTATCCAATAACGTTTTGAAAGGGCCATCTGAAAATAAAGCAACGAGACAATTATTCCCCCACGGCCTTGCAATATCCACTAGACATAACTCGGCTCCACCCAGATGGCCACTTTGATCTAGAAACAAAATTTTCATTGTTTTTCAACGCAGTAAAACATCTCGGACTTGAGGAGCAATGATTTGCCAATCAAAATGGCTAGCAGCGTACTCCCGACAAGCTGAGCGGGATGGTAAAGAAAGTTTGCCCGTCAAGAGATCGCCTAGGCGTTCGGCGATCGCCATTTCATCAGAAGACTCTGTAATAAGATCTGGACAAAACGCACTAAGAACTTCTGGCATTCCACCCACTGGCGTGCAAAGGACAGGGGTTCCACAGGCTAAGGATTCTAATAAAACCAGACCAAAGCCTTCCAGCGATTGACTTGGCATGACGGTTAAATCAGCCGCTTGATAGGCAATGGGTAATTGTTCGTCGGGTACGTAGCCCAGAAATTTTACGTGGCTTTCTATTCCTAATTCCGATGCTTGCTGCTTTAAGGCGGCTTCCTGTGCGCCTTTACCTGCGATCGCCAAGCAAATGTCAGCACCACGCAATTTTACTTTAGCGAAGGCATTGAGCAGCACATCAAGCCCTACACGCTTCACAAGACGACGCGGCGTAAATAATGTAAATTGATCGGGCGGCCAACCTAAAATCTGCCGGGCCTGTTTCCGAGATAAATCCATCTGAAATCGCCTTGTATCAACGCCTCCTGGAATGACGTGAATTTTGTCCCAGGGAATTTGATAATGTTCGTGCAGAATTTTACCAAAGGCATTGCTGAGTACAATAAAGCGATCGCACCGTCGATAAACTTGCTTTTCAAGCCACCCTTTAAATGCAACGCTCCAAGGCTTTGCCCCTTCTTGTTTACTTTCCAAGGCCCAAGGCCCATGAAACGTAAATGTAATCGGCACACCGGAGGGGAGATCGTCCAACAGCGGAAAACTATACAGCGCAAAATGGAGATTAATTGCATCCACAGGGACGGTATATTGCTGTTTTTGGCGGAAGCGCTGACGGACTGACCATAAACGCTTTGGTAAAGGATCCTGAGGATTCGCTAAGTTGCACAACGAGATAGCGGCCTGAGGTGTATGTTCCGGCAAGCCGACTCCGCAGAGATTGATGCGATCGCCGTCTTTAATTAACTGCTGCATCAGTTCATAGGCATAGCGATCCATCCCGCCTGGATTACTGGGGAACCAACCTAAACCTGCCAATAAGAACTGTGCAGAAGATGCCATAGTGCAACTACATCGGTACTAAATTTTTCTATTAGATAAGATTAATCGATCTAAAGTAAAATAGAGAGGCTTTGTCGCAATTTCTCCATGAACCTCGTCAAAGACTGGACGGCTAAAACAGACCAATTCACCTCTGGCTTACTCCAAAGAGTCGCCAGTGTACCTTCAGATATTGCACTTTACTTTAGTTGCCTTCCTGTGATAGAGCAAAAAGTGCTTTATCCTCATTATCAGTCGTTTCTTCAGCACCACAAGCCAAATCTACCTGAATTATCGGCCCAAGACTTAGAGGTTGCCCAAGCACTCGTAACAAAAGGGATTTGCATTACGTCCTTGGATGCCCTCCAATTACCGCACACAGACAACTTTCTTGCCGCTGCCCAAAATCTTTCCGACGAACTAGCGCAGATGGCAGCGTTACCAAAGTATAAAGGTAAGCATACACTGACTGCCACTGCCGAACAGATTATGCATTATCCAGACATTTTTCTGTGGGGCGCGCAGGAACGGTTACTGCGGATTACAGAACATTATCTAAAGTTACCCGTAGCCTATGATGGATTATCTTATTACTTCAGTATTGCCAATGGTTTAGAGGCAGGCCCTCGAAAATGGCACAGAGATAAAGAAGATTGGCACATGATTAAAGTTGGTGTTTATTTGAATGACGTAGACATTTTAAGTGGGCCATTTGAATGCGTCGATCCTGACGCAAATATAAAAATATGTAAGCGAGCAAAACAAAGATACCAAGTATTTCGAGATGATGAATTAAAAAGTTTTTTGGGAGAAGATTTACAAACTTGGAGAACAAGCTGTATTGGCTCTCGTGGAACTGTGATTTTTGTAGATACGGCTCACTATTATCATCGGGGTAGACCGCCTGTTACACAGAATCGTTCTGCCATATTTTTTGGTTATTTTAGTCTTCGCCCAAGGCATCCTTTTTTCTGTGGGCGATCGCCGCTTTCACAAAATCAGCTAGAACAACTTTCGAAATCATTGCCCAGCGATATTCGAGAGAGCATTCTCTGGAGAAATCGGCTACCAGGTATTGGCCGCTGGATTCCAAAAAATTATCTAAAAGTTTAGTTTTGTATTTTAACAATCATTGACTAGATCGTGACAAATTTGGGTAACACGCCGTGCAAGTAAAGTATAGTCAAAGTTATCCCGAGCAACCTTAAATGCGGCTTCTGCCACTTTAGTTCTACTGGGGTCTGCGACCAACCATCGTATATGTTCGGCTAATCGAGCTGGATGGCGATCGTCTCGCACGCCTTCATAGGGAAGCAGGCAACCAACACCAGGCAACACGCGCTTAGCTTCGCCAACATCAGTCGCAATGACATATTTTCCATAGGCAAGATAGAGGGGTAACTTACCAGTTGTACGCACCATCCCCACTAAATCATTAGATTGAGTAGAGATGCAGACATCCATAATGCTGAGGTGGCGAAGCATTTCCTCATAGGGGAGTTGACCAGTAAAAATAACGCGATCACTAATCTCCAGCTCTCTTGCCCTTGTTTCCAAGATTTGACGACCATCGCCATCGCCAATCAATAGGGCTTTAACAGGTAAGTCTATGAGTAGCGCCAAGGCTTCAATCACATCCCAGCCGTAGCACATACGATGTCTCTCCGACCAGATCATCGTTCCAACCATTCCCACAACAAAGTTTTGCTCTAATTCAAGTTCTGAGTGCAAAGATAAATGATTGGTAGAACTAATGCCTAGAGTATCGACACCATCAGGAACGAATACAACATTTTTGATACCTTGACTTTCTAGAAAATTCTTATGATAACTGCCACGTACGATAAAGCGATCGGAGCGATTAACTGAAATTTGTTCGATCCAGTCGATCAGTTCTAATTGTCTTTTAGAATAGTTTCCAGTAGATTTGGCCAGTTCGTAGGCGACATCTCCTGTGTCGGTTATCAGTTTACACCCTAATAATAGTTTTGAAATTTGTCCTGCCAAAACGCCCGTATACGCGGTATCCATGACATAAATAATATCAGGATGAAAGCGTAAAGCAGATTGAATGAATGAAAGAATACCTTTCCATTTTGAGATGGGTCTGTATTTAAAACGAATTTCCCAGGCTTCTGGAAATCTTTCAGCAAAATTTTGGGCGCGAACAGCGGCAGCACTTGTCTCAGAACCATTCACAAAATATAGCAACTTCACGCTCATAGTCTATTTTTATACAAAGCTAGACACTTTTTCAAATAAAAGAACCATATCTTTTGCGATTTTATCGGGATCGAAATGTTTTTGAGCTTGTTCGCGAGCACTTTGACGAAGTTCTTGGCGGCGGGTTGTATTCAAATCCACAATCAATTGTCGAACTTGGTGATCAAATTCATCCATATTGCCTGATGGAAAAGATCGAAAACAATCCCCTTCAACAATTTCTCCTGCACCCACTGCATCACTTGCAATAATACAGAGTCCACGACTTAAGGCTTCACTGACAACAATGGGGCCTGGTTCATATAAGCTAGGGACTAATAGAATATCGGCAGAATCATAGGTTGCCATCATATCAGGATGTGGCAATTCACCTCGATAGCGAGCAGTCTTTGGATTTAGGTTTTTAAGATGTCCTCGATAATCAGACCATTGGGTGTATCCGCCAATTACGTCAATTTGAATCTGTCCTGCAAGATCGTCCAGTCGATGGCTCAGCTCAACAATATATTCCAAGCCTTTACGAAAACTGATCCGCGAAATAAACAATAGATTGGTTACAGTCCGGTGAGCACTAGCTTCGTCTACAGCCATTGCCGTAGAAAGATCTTGCATTTTTGTGGGGTGGTAAATTACAGCTTGACGTTCTGGTGCAATACCGTAGTCTGCAGCCATAAGCCGATTAAATCTCCAGCTAGGTCCAATAATTAAAGCAGGTTTATCAGCTTGGCGTTTTTGAACCCAAACTCGATAGGTATAATAAATTCGCGTAATATAGTGGACTAAAAAATTTTCGGACTGAAGAGCATAGGAACTTTCACGACGATGCCAATATAACTCGCCTGCTGCATGGGAGCATGGATAGATTACAACAGGAGGTAATTTATCTAGATTTTGGGCCAACTTAAAGAGTTCTGTCTGAGAAAATTGAAAAACACAGTTATAGGGGTGCTGAGCATGGTTTTCAATAAGCTTGTCACATAGACGATTGTAAGCCTTGGTACGGGCCACAGTACCCGATAAAAAAGCAAGAAAAGGGTTGCGGCTGTACCACTTATCCCATTCCCATTGACGCGGGGTTGTAACAAATGTGAGATTATCAATATTTTGCAGTCGTTCAGGTATGTCTTCAAAAGAGCAGTAATAATCCACCTGAAGACCTTGATGCAGAAGCCCCTCTAAAAGAAAAGTTCCTAGACCAGATACACCACTACCTATCCACGCAATTTTCATTGTTTACCTTATATTTGATTTACAATTCAGCATCTACATTATCTATTTGACGATCCATCGGTTCTCTAGACGATCGATCTTGATAGTAGAGATGAGATGCAATTGTTAAGCCCAAAAAACCCCAAAGAATGACTCCTCCAACTCCAGTAATAGCAGTTCCATTTACAGGCAGCCTCACCAAACAGCTTGTAATAACAGCTCGAGAAGTACTTAAGAAAAGATTAGGCACACCATTTGGCGTTTGAAATAACTTCAATATAAGTGTTATTAGTCCTCCGGCATAGCCTATAACCCCAATCCAGCCTAGACTATAAAACATACTTAAAATAGCATTGTCAGAATTGCCAATTCCAATTCCAGTCCCTAAAACGTTAAAGAAATTTTTTTCAAATGTGGCAGTCATATTTTGTTGTCTTGCACTAAAGCTATTGTCCTCTTTAACATTAGATAAAGTTTGAATTCTGGCATTAATTTTTTCAGCAAAAGGCTCTAGAGTAAATATTGGAACTACTAAAATCAAAATCACCAAAATAATGGAAAATAATCGTATTTGATATTTTGGTTTTAAGGAAATGATCAAGATGAATACTCCCCCTAGCCATCCAAGCCAAGCTGAGCGTGCCA
>JANLSD010000231.1:0-4911 GCA_031362245.1 Acaryochloridaceae cyanobacterium OTE_25_metabat_464
CTTGGGATAAGTAGAGGGATGCCAGGTTATTGAGACTCTTTGCCACAGATAGGTGCTCCTGTCCTAAGAGCTTCTGGGTTACTTCTAAACACTTTATTCGCCAAGGTTCAGCAAGACTATAGTTACCTTGCCCTTCATAAAATCTTCCGATGCCCTCAAAAAGCCAAATCAGTTCAGTCTCAGAAACAAATTCTAGCCATTGATTTGCGGTTTCTTCTAGATGTGCAATCGCCCCTCGCACCCGCTCAATTTGTACAAGAGTGGGAGTTTCATCCAGAGTTTGAGCCTGAGCCACCATTGCTGCATAAAATGAAGCTTTGAGCGTGTTTCCAGATTCCCCTTTCTTTTGCAGTTTAGCTCTGAAGAATTCTTGTACTACTTGGTGAATTTGGTAGGTTTCCTGTTTGACTCGCTTAAGCAAGGAGCGATCGCCTAAGCCTTCATCTCGCCATTCTTCAAGTTCATCTGGGTCAACATTGGAAAAGCAGGGTTCCACTAATTGCCAGGGAATAGGAGCTACAGCAAACATTCCCAGCAAGCAGGCTAAATCCTGTTCTGATTCAGATAACTCAGCCCAGCTCAATTCCAACGCTGCCGCTACCCCTAGCGTAGCCGTCATTCCGTTCTTGCTTTCAACTAAGGCTTTAGCGGCTAATCGTTTTGACTCCAATCGCTCAAGCAGTTTAGATATAGCCCAATCCGGTTTACCCAACAAAAACCTTCCCAATAGCTCTAGCCCAAGGGGTAGATTCCCGACCCATTTACAAAGCGCTTGAGCATCAGACTGCTGAGACTTAATCCGCTCATCTCCCACGATGGACTTCAGAAGGGCGATCGCATCTTCATCACTCAACTCCTCAATGTTAATGGAGGTGACGGTGACACCAAAATTCTGACGAGTGGTGATCAGCACTTTGAAACGAGGGTCTGAGGGCGGAAGATAGGTCTGAATCGCGTTATAGTTCGTCACGTCATCGAAGACGATTAAGGCATCGCATTCGGGCCACTGTCCCCAAATAAGCTCCACCTGCTCCTTGGCTTCGAGGTCATCGGGAATCGTCAACAACAGCTTCGTCTTAGCAAAACTGACAATCTGGGTCGCTATCTCCTGATCTCTGGCCCTCAACCAACAAAGTCCTGCTGGATACTGGCCCTCCTTGAACTGAGTCATCGCATACTGAAGCGCTAGCTCTGTCTTGCCGATGCCGCCCATACCTGCTATGGCGGTGATGGCGATGCGATCGTTTTGCTGAAGTTGGGCGTGGAGTTCTTCGAGTTTTTGGTCACGCCCTACGAATGCAACTACACCACTGCGGGGGAGGTTTTGGGGTATTCTGAACTGTCCTGGGAAGACGGCTGGCGTTGAAATAACGCGATCTACCGATCCAGGAAATTGAGGTTTCTCCAATGGTTTCGCTCGGGCTTCTAGTGCATTAAGCAACGTTTCCTGGGCGGCCTCTGCTTCAAGATTTAGAAGATCTACATAGATGATGGGGGCCAGTATCCCTGATAATTTACAAGGTTGCACACGAACCGGAATCAGCGTTCCTTTTTGTCCTTGCGGATCTTGGGCAAACGCAGCGGCCCATTCCGGTTGCGTAAATGCAGACTTCAGGTAGTCTTCCGATAAGACTGCAATGGTTTTGTTCGCTTCTGAAGCAGCTTTCTGCATTTCCAGGACAAAATTGCCCCCAGGACGAAAATCCCATGCCTGAATCACGACTGAATATCCCGATTCCTCTAGCGACCAAGCAATCCACTCAGCCCATTGGCGATCGGCTTTGTTGTAGCTAATGAAGAAGTCTTTTTGGACATTCATTGCGTTAATACAGATATTCTTTCCTCATTTTGGCTCAAGGTCTTTTACTCTGCTCAAAATTTATCTTTAGTGTTACAAATACCGACGATTCCTGGAGTAATCCTGTTCAAACATTCGCATGCCACCGCTGCCTTGCGCTAATGCCACAGTAAGCCGACTTTGCTATAGCCAAACTGAGGAGGGAAATCGCATTGACAGGAGCCACAAAAATGCTTCTCCCTTCGATGTGGTTTACAGTGTTTTCAAGTCCGTGAAATTGTTTATGTTGGCGCTAAAGACTTCAGCAGTAAGTTTGGCGAAAAACCATGCCAAAAGCCCAAAGTGAAAAATGTCGCCTTTGCTCGAAGCTGCCGATCGCCCAAGTCTTAGACCGTCATGGCTCCAGCGGTACGGGCTGCTGGGTGGGCGAACCCTGCCACAAGCGCAGGTCTTACTACCGCAATCGCGATCGTTATAACGCGAGTAAACGACAGCAGTATCGTGGTGTGGCGGTTTCGGCTGAAGTAGATGATGGTAAAGGGACTGTGTTGACGGTGGTGCCGACTGTGGTCCCAGCGGCGGTCTTGTATTTGTATCGGGCGCGGGTGGACGATCCGCTCCATGCGATTGGGGCTGAACTTTGGCTAGGCCAGAGCAAAGTTGCCCAAATTGAGCCTGTTCACACGATGGGGTTGATGCCTGCTCAGATTAAGGTCTTTCTCAAGGAGATTTTAACGGCGTTTTGGGGTCAGGTGCCTGGGGTGAGTCAGTTTGAGGTGCAAAAGGAGTTGTCGCCTGATTGCTGTCCCATTCGGCCTTGTCCGTTGCATAAGTGAAAAATGAGGTTCCTAAAAAGTGCCCCCTTTGCTTAACTAATTAACGCTAAATCCTATGGACAAAGCATTTGAAACCTGTGTATCGGTCATTGAGTTTGGCAGCGCTCAATATCTTCAAGCCGCTTGGCTTAGATACCGACTGTTCTATCAAGAACACAACATTCCCTTTGAATCAATCAATAACGATGCCGAGATACAGGACATTCATGTTGCAGTGCTTAACCGGATAGACGATCGCGTTTTAGCCTATGGTCGTTTAGCTCAGAACAACTCTCTTGAATTTCAAATTCATCAAATGGTTGTTCAGCCTGAATATCAGGCGAAAGGGTTCGGTTCTCAAATCTTACATTCGCTTGTAAATCTGGCACGAGAAAAAGGTGCAAGAACAATTGTTCTCAATGCAAGAGTCACAAGGGTTGATTTTTACAAAAAATTTGGGTTTACAACGATGGGCGATATTTTTGCTTCTGCTTCAACTGGTGTGCCTCATATCAAGATGCAACGGTTCATTGACGCTTCTGAGTAGGCAAGAACCATGACCATCATTCAACTACAGCTAAATCTATGGCAACAACTTGCCGAAGCCCAACAGTCGCCCCAAGCCGTAGACTGGCAGCAGCTTTGTCTTGCGTTCGATGAGGCGATGGATAATACTCCGGTTGGGAAGCGGCTGGCGACGGCAGCGGATGCGATCGCAGAGATGGCGGATGTTTTCGCAGCAAGAGCCGATGAGTTCTTCAGTACATGGCATCGGCAGCGGGTAGCGCATGAGGGGCCAATCCTCGATGATGACTTGTTTGCTGAGTTTGTACGACAGTCGTTTTCGCTGGATTTAAGCGATTTTGTTGCGGTGCCTGAGCTTTACGTGCGATCGGCTTCCGAAAAGTCGCATGAAGAGATTGAGTCAGTGGTTGGTGAAGTGACCAAGGAGACGGCGCTATTGCTGGCGGGGGCTGAGATGGAGCCAGAGCCAATGATCGTTGTGCAACCCTATGACGAAAATGTTTGGGAGTGGGCTAATGCGATCGCGCTTTGGATGCACCAGCAAAAACTTGAGCGGGTGGGGTTTGTGGAGTTATTGGATGGGATCGGTTATCCGGTGGTCAAGGGTTGGTTGGCTGTGCTGTTGGACGAAGGGTTTGCGATCAACAGGCTTGAGGACAGCGATTTTTATAGGAGTGCGGGGAACTTGGTGGAGATGAAGCGGGAAGTGATTGCTATCGCTTGCTGAAGCTGGCTTCTGCGGCGATCGTGCAGCTTCAGCATGGCACGGGCTGTTGGGTGGGTTTGAGATGCGGCAAAGTGGCGGGTTTTATGATGCTGGGGTGGCGATCAGGTGGCTGGAGAAAGGCGATCTCCACCCCAGCGCCAACTCAAGCTGAGCAGCTACGAGCAAGTTTCCAGTGCGACAGATCGTCTTTCTTTAACAGCCGTTCAAACAATAGATCCTGAAAAGAGTGACAGTTAGGATGGGGGTTGAATCCAAGCGGATTGAAGTTTCACCGCCACATAGACTGATAGCGGCGAGATATAAATTGCTAGCTATTTTGCTTAAGCCTCGCCCGTAACGGTGGATCATAACAAAACCAGCTTAGCCAATCAGCGTAGGGCACTCCTTTTTGTTTGGTCGTGGCGTGTATTAAATCATTGCGCTTGGTGCGATCCCAAAAACGACGTGACACCAGATTGAGATTGCCGCGCCATCGTAAAATATTGGGTGCATCAAAAATTTGTAGATCATCGCTGCTATGTAGCGTCAGCGGAGAGTCAAGCTTTAGTTCGGCGTGGTTATCGGGCCAAAATGCATAGTCAATCAAACCTTCCGAACCTTGCTGCTTGCGAGCGAAGAGTACACCCACAAGTGTTCGCACTGTAAGCTCCGCCTTCAGTGGCGGGCTATAATAAAACCAGCTCAGCCAATCAGCGTAATTCACCCCGTTCTGTTTGGTTTCTGCGTATATCAGAATATTTTTCTTGGGGCAATCCAGCCAATAGCGGCGTGGCACAAAATTGAGTGTGCCCTGCCATAGCAAATTGTTGTTCACGTCAAAAATTTTCAGATCATCGCCACTGTCGAGAAGCAATGGAAAATTACTCTTCAGTTCGACGTGATTATCGGGCCACAATGCGTATTCGATGCGCCCCTCATATCCTTGTTCATAGTAAGCTTCGAGCACACCAAAAAAAGTTTGCATCATTAACCCACCTTCGACTGCGTCAAAAAATCTGACGCAATCATAGCGCAATTGTCTATTGTGCTATCAACCGTTCTACAAG
>JANLSD010000095.1:0-11309 GCA_031362245.1 Acaryochloridaceae cyanobacterium OTE_25_metabat_464
GAAATGGCATTAACTCAACTCTTATACGTCCATCAAAATTAATGTTATATGTAAGGTAAGTTGGGTGAAGTTGAAATGGTTTTCCATCGCGTCGTTTATATTTCAAGTTCCTGTCAAATTGCCGCTTGCCGCTCAGACCAATGTGAACCCAGTGAAAATCTTTATTCTCTCGGGCTGTTTTTCTGTTGCTTGGACAATAGACAAACGTCATTGTTTCGTAAGGGTTGATGTCATAAATATCTTGAATCAACGCCATTGTGAAATGAAGCAACATTTCAAGACGTGGAAAAAAATAGTTCTGCACAGTTGCAATACGTGTTTTTTTGTCAGGAATCTTAAAGATCTCAGTATCTTTTAACTCGAAGACAATTTTGTTGAGCGAGACATCCTTCATAAAATC
The DNA here is from genome assembly GCA_031362245.1 of Acaryochloridaceae cyanobacterium OTE_25_metabat_464. GTDB lineage: Bacteria > Cyanobacteriota > Cyanobacteriia > Thermosynechococcales > Thermosynechococcaceae > JAAURS01. The sequence continues at coordinate 401 of JANLSD010000095.1, forward strand.
TGGATTTGTGCCGTTCGGGTCATGAAAGCATCGAACTCTAATAGACGGATAAAATTAATCTATCAGTCTACATGAGCGATATAGACTGATAGCCATTCACATGTATGATCTAATTTTCCATATGGAGCAAATACTTGTCCAACCATAATCAGTTCCATAGATATAGCTGTAGTTAATTTATCTATGAGATTGGTATTAAGGCAGCAGATTTTTAAGTTCTATTCTCCATGACTCACTCTAACTATTTGAGGTCTAAAGATCTATTAAATTCAGCTAATTTTTTCGATCTTCAAGCAACTGCATAGCCTGTATATGGCCTCAGTTCCGGCGGACGAAACCCCAGCACAATATCTTCTTTTGGAATGCCAGCCCGTTCTAAATCTGCGGCAATCCCATCCTCAGTTCCATCCCGTTGAGTCCAGATTTTGCCATCAATGAGGTCAATATGCACCAACAAAGATCACAAGGCTTCAATTTTAACGATGCCGCCCTCCACATTATCAACCTGTAATCGATAACCATAAAGCATCGCCAATCCTAGCAGCGGCTCCGTCTCTGATGCTGCGATATCGACCATGCGGTATTGACCATCCCAGATCGCTGTTCCAGTATAAAAATCAAACACGGTTTCGCTGCCATCGCCTAGAGTTGCCGGATTGGAAATCGTCCAAGGCAACTCTAGGCGCATGATAGTTTCAGATGGCAAAGAATAGGAAGCCATCAAATCCAGTATCAATTATGGTATCGATGACTTCTCGTTGCCCAAATGAGTTACTAATCACAAGAGGAAGCGTTGCTTCACGACGCAAATTCACAACTCCGTAAATCATTAATTCTGCTTCAGACTCCGCGAACCAAAATGATAAACGGCACGATGTCCAATCCGAATTCCCCAAGGCTGAGCATCAGGATAGCGTTCAAATAGCCGATTAGTGGCAGCCATGACTGTTTCACCGACCTCGAACGCTCCGGTTTCAATATCGATCACCACAATTTTGCCCTCGTTTCCTGCCTCGACTTGTTGCCGAATCCCAGACTCATAGTGTTCTTGTCCACGTTGAGCCATTTCTTCTTTGCTGTAACGTCGTTGGCGCACTGTCATAGAGTTGGCCTCAATTTCAACATTGCCTCTCCAGTTTACCCTGGGCGATCGCAGGCCGTCCCCTAGGCCACGGCATCCAGTTGGGCCTAAAGCGCAGGATCATTTGACTAGGCGATATATTGAGCACAGAAGCCATTTTTCTCGGCCTACCCTTTCGCAAATCCTACCCTATGGCACCTGCACTCTCCTCCATGCCTGCAAGCTCCGAAAATATTGCCGCGACGATCGCCACTTTCCACTACACCGTCTCCCTCCCTCAGCCCGCCAACCACCTGTTTGAAGTCAGCTTTACCGTCCAGGGCTGGTCTTTAGACGTACTGGATCTCAAATTCCCAGTATGGACGCCTGGGTCTTATCTCGTGCGAGAGTACGTCAGACACCTCCAGAGCTTTGCAGCATTGGACGAGCAGGGACAGCCATTGCCTTGGCAGAAGATCAGCAAAAACCATTGGCAGGTAACAACCCAAGGCCACTCCACCCTCACCATTCACTACAAGATTTTTGCCAACGAACTCACCGTCCGCACCAACCATCTGGATATCACCCACGGTTACTTCAACCCAGCCGCCATGTTTTTTCGGGTGCCTGGACGAGAGAGAGAGGCGATCGCCATAACCATCCTCCCGCCCCAAAACTGGCATGTCTCCACACCCTTAGCAGCCACATCCCAAACCAACACCTTCCTCGCCGCCACCTTTGATGAATTAGTCGATAGCCCCTTTGAAATTGGCACCCACGCCGTCTGCGACTTTGAAGTTCTGGGTAAACCCCACCAGATCGCTATTTGGGGCGAAGGGTGCTACAACATCGAGCGGATCCTGGCAGATACCACCAAAATTATCGAAACCGAAGCGGCGATTTTTGGAGGCTTGCCCTACGATCGCTACTTGTTTTTACTGCTTCTAAGCGCCAACAGCTTTGGCGGCCTAGAGCATAAATCTTCTTGTACCTTGATTTACTCAAGATTGGGGCTGTGCGCTGAAGAGACCTACCAAAAATATATGAGCTTGGTGGCTCACGAATTTTTCCATCTTTGGAATGTGAAACGCATCCGTCCCAAAGGACTAGAGGTCTTTGACTACGATCAAGAAAACTACACCGACTCTCTCTGGTTGAGTGAAGGTTCTACCAGTTTTTACGACCTCATCATTCCCCTGCGGGCAGGCATCTACGATGCAAAATGCTACCTCAGCAAAGTCAGCGAATCCATCACGCAGTTTCAAACGACTTCAGGTCGGAAGGTTCAGCCCCTCAGCGAATCCAGCTTTGATGCTTGGATTAAGCTGTATCGTCCCGATGCTAATAGCCGCAATTCCCAGATGTCTTACTATCTCAAAGGCGAACTGGTGTCATTCCTGCTGGATTTGACAATCCGCGCCCAGCATCAGAATCGGCGATCGCTCGATGACGTGATGCGTCAGCTTTGGCAGCAGTTTGGGGTGCCCGAAGTCGGCTTTACCCGCGAACAGCTCAAAGCCATCTTTGAATCCGTGGCAGAGGTTGACCTAACACCCTTCTGGACGCACTACATCGATGGATTAGCAGAGCTACCCTTTGATGAATGCTTGGCTCCCTTTGGGTTAATGCTCAAGGCCGAAGTTGCACATCCGGCTCCCTATTTAGGCTTAGTTGTGAAAGCAGAGCATGGTTGTGCGATCGTTAAATTTGTGGAGGCGGATTCTCCTGCGGAGCGGGCGGGGATTGAACCAGGGGATGAACTGGTGGCGATTGAAAACTTCCGCATTGCTGCCGAACAACTCAATGACAGATTGCAACACTACCAGCCAAAGGAAACCGTTGCCGTTACTGTATTCCATCAGGACGTGCTGCGTGAATGTTCTGTAACCCTAGGCGAACCGATGCCCAGTCGCTGGAGGTTACAGTCTGTAGCTCAGCCCACTGCCGACCAACAAAATCTATTTCAGGGGTGGTTGAAGATAAATCTTGCTTCGGTTGGTTGAAGCGGCTCTAGAAAAAGCTTGGGCGTTTTATCTTTAATTATTTTTAATTTAGAACACAAGTCCGCACTAGAACAGCAGTCCGTTATGCTAGCGCGGACTTGGTTGGTGTCGCCATTAACCGCTAGTGTATTTTTAAAAGGAGTTATGCCCTACTTAGATATTGGCCTCCGACAACAATGCATTTGGCTTATTTTACATCGGATGGATGAACCTCTACATCTGTGATAAAAGTGCCATTCTTATCATAATACTGAAATTTTAATGAAATTTCAGCAGCTCGTAGCTTCTGCATTTCTGGATTGGTTTTGTACGCTTCCAGAATGGTTGGCTTTAATGTTTTTTGAACTTTCGCAACATCTATGCTTGCTTTTGTGACGTCTACGAGGGTGTATTTATACATCAAGATCTTATTAGGAGCTGGTGTAACGGTATCAAGACGAGTCCCCTTATCTATCATCATGGGCAACTTCTTGTTCATTTCACTACTGGTTTGGGCAAGGGATTGTTCAATACCTTTGTCAGTAACTTCTTTCACAAAGGAAGAGCACCCAACTGTGCTCAATACAAGAGAAACTGTCCCAATAGCAGTTACAATAATCTTCATGGTAGAAGGTTTGTTTTTGCTTGTTTTCATGGTTTTTAAATATAACCTATAGTACTAGTTTTTATTTATACAGCATTTTCTGTGAATTTAATCCATAATGTCCCTATTTTGTAGCACTGGGCTTCAAGAGCTATTTCAAAATTCTTTCTGTATGGACAATCTTGGAAAGGAATGCCAGAGCAAAAATCTTCAGCAAAATATCGCGGCATCTATACTTTCAAGCTTTGCTAGAGTTGTTATCCTGACTTTTCTAGGCTTTAAAAACGGAAACAATTTCAGGTGAAATAATTTATGAATACAGCAATATCCTAAATCGATTCTGACATGACTCATTTATTTCACTTTTGTTTTAGTAATTCATGAAACTTGCATCACCAAAACCCATTCACCCGCAGCAATGGAAGGGCGATCGCAGCTCAGCACCGCCAGCCCATTGGTATTCGCCAAGTTAATGAGATTTCCAGAGGTATGACTACCGCCTGCAAGGTCAAACTCATAGGTGCCATCTGCCATCAAAACGAGTTGCCCCCAAAGATACGTTTCGCGCTTGCCATCCGCTTTTAAGGCCAGCCGTGAGATAGCACGGATAAAGGTTGGTCCCCATTGATGGGATTGTCCAGACAGTTTTTTCAACGAAGGCTGAACAAAGCGCCAGAAACCTACAGGTGCAGAGACTGGATTGCCTGGCAACCCAAAGTAAAGAATAGGACGAGGGTTCTTGGAGTCAGGATTTGGGAAAGTTGCAACCGTTAGGGGTTTACCTGGTTTAACGGCAACGGACTGAATATGAAGAGTACCGCCCAATTCCACCAAAATCTCTTCAACGTAGTCATAGTCTCCGACAGAAACACCGCCTGTGGAGATCACTACATCGGATTGGGCGACTGCTGTGGCGATCGCCGCTTTCAATACCGTTCTCTCGTCAGGAATAATACCAAGGCGATGGGCGATGGCTCCGGTTTGCTGAACGAGGGCGGCGATCGCAGGCTGGTTGGAGTCAATAATTTGGCCCATCCGAAGGATTTGATCGGGCGTAATCAGCTCATTGCCTGTGGAAAGAAGGCTCACCACAGGACGACGATACACCGCAACAGGGGTACATTGAGCGGTTGCCAAAATCGCGATTTCGGGCGCATTAATGCGAGTGCCACAGGACAGCAACGGAGAACCCGCCTTGTAGTAGTCTCCTTTGGCACGCACCCAAGCCTGGGGTTCTGGACGGACTTGGATGAGGACGCGAACTCCTGGTGCGGAGCTATCGCCAACCCGCTGCGTTTGTTCTTGCATGACGACGGCATCTGCCCCCGTAGGCATCATAGCCCCTGTAAAAATCCGAGCGGCTTGACCTTGGGCAATCCCCTGTTGGGGATGGTGGCCTGCGGGAATTTCCATCACTACGTCTAAGGTGACGGGGAATTCTACACTACAGGTTTCTAGGTCAGCACTGCGGACAGCATAGCCATCCATTGCAGAGTTGTCCCAGTAGGGAAAATCGAGGGTGCTCTGAACCTGTGTTGCTAAGATGCGGCCTTGGGCTTCATCGAGGGAGATGAGTTGGCGATCGCGTTCTGGGTCGAGGGGATGGGTCAGATTTAGAATCTTAGCTTCAGCGTCTTGAACAGAGAGCATAGTGTTTGAAAAATAAATTGAACTGGCAGATTTTAGATTTACGCTTAAATGCTTGACAAATATAAACTTCGGCAACGAATTTATCGATAGAGATTCTGGGGTGCAGGCGGTGCTGTTCGGCAAATATAGAGAATAAAAAGAGACAACAATGCCGCAAAGAAACACCAGAGCGAGATAAACACAGCATTGAGGAACCAGTGGGAAATGATGGCCGTTAAGCCGACTGCCCCACCCAATACCTTGAGGGATGGGTTAGAGGTCAGTACAAAAGGAATGAGGATAATCATGGCATAAACCAGGCGATCGCACTGTTGTGAAATCCAGGGGTCAAATATTAATCGAGTCTCGTACTGAATCGATTGGTGCATCACATGAACGGATAGCCAATTGGGTTGTAACAATAGAGGTAGGTATAGTAAACCGCCATAGATGAGTCCAATCAAACCTACCCCCCAACAAATCCGCTGCACGGTAGGCTGGTGTTCAGTTCGAGCGACTGCCCAAGGTATCCAAAATAGCCAAAACCAGTAGGCGAACGCTAAAAAGCCCAGGGCTGCTAGGTTTGCTTCTGCGGGAGAACGACCCTTAAGGCCAAGCCAGACAAGCCCTTCACAAGCTTGCTGAGCTGCAAATGCAATGGGAATGCAGGCCAGAGGAATATAGCTGGGGTTCTGCCGAGAGGAGACATACAGAGAATACAGACCTGTCGGGAGTAACAAAGCACTCGCAACAAAGCTAACGGGCGCTGAAAAACACATTGACGCTCCTAAAGATCATCACTGCAATTTTCGCATTTTGATCCAAGGCAAAATCAGTTTTCTGAGCTTTGTTGATCGCCCATTTTGGCTGGCTTGCTGGAATCTCTTTTCTGGCACAGGATTTCCGCACAGCGTTGGTGGCGATTCATCAGAAGTTCGGGCGTTGACGTTGCTTCAGATTGAGACGTTGGGTGAGGCGCTGCTAGATTTTTCGCAACCGTCGGATTTGGAGGATTGGCGGCGATCGCTATAGTAGGGTGCTGTATTACCTATCATATTGACAGACATTACGTTTGAACGCGTTTACCCTTAAGATTCGTAGGAGAACATGATGAATCGATACGTATGGCAAAACTATCAAACGAAATGGCTGAGACTTTCTGGCTCCTGAAGCGACAATTACTGGATATTATTGACGAGGCCACAGCAGCAGAATTTCTTTTGTTTGAGCGTTTTGGCGAAACAGACCGCACGATGTCTTATTTAGATGAGCTAAAAAGTGTTTCAGAGCAAGCAACAGCGAGATTTGCGAGGTTTTCTAGCATTCAGCTAAGGCTTGCTGATGCTCAACCTGCGGTTCCAGTTGATATGCTAGAGCTGGCGACTGAAATCATAAGCAGTACGCAACAAAGGTTGCCAGCGCTCAATCGAAGTATCCAAGAAATTAAGGGCGAATGGAGATTAACATGAGTAATCAGCTTTATATGCCTGATTTAGAAGTGGATCAGCAGCTTCTTTCTAATTTGCGTCGTAGTCGGCTTGATGTGGCTGAGCTTGATATAAAAATTGAGGATTTACTCAATAAGTTAGAGGATTATAGTCATCAGCAACGACTAAATCGGGTTAGATAAGCAGATTTTCTATTCAATCAAAAAACGTGTAAAACTGTGTTTAATACAGATAAAATAATGAGCACCATTGAATTTCAGGCTGATATTAAAAAAGGTATAATTGAAATTCCTGAACCCCATAAATCTGAATTTATGTCTCAAGAGAATGTGCGGGTCATCGTGATTAAGCAAACTCAATCTCAGCAGCAAGCTAACCTTCTTACATACCTGTTAGATCATCCCCTATTAATTGATGACTTTGTCCCACTACGGCGGGATGAAATTTATGATCGATAGACAGACATCAGCCTCCTATTTTATTGACTCAAATATTTGGCTATATGCACTGATTCAATCTCAGGATCTAAGAAAACATAAAATAGCCAATGAAGTAACCCGATCTAAAAATATCTTTATTAGCACCCAGGTCATTAATGAAGTCTGTTCTAATTTAATCAAAAAAACTTCACTAAGCAAGCAGGAAGTCCAGAATATAATTACCGGATTTTATCAGTCTTGTACAATAATTGAGTTTAATGAAAGTATTTTGCTTAAAGCAGCAGATTTGAGAAATCAATATCAACTTTCCTATTGGGATAGCTTGATTGTTTCTAGTGCACTTTTCGCTAAGGTTAATGTCTTACTTTCAGAAGATATGCAGCATGGCCTAACAATTGAAAAATCTTTTGAAATTTTTAACCCCTTTCGGGTAGTAAAGCATCCTTCAGAATAATCAGTAACTCAAAAGCTGTATTGAGTTTATGTGCTCAATGGTTTATTTGGTCGGAAAAATGCAGGCATATCCAGTTTTATCTATGCGGCTTTAGCCTATTTCAAGGGTAGGATGTATCAACAGACAGAACAAACGCCAAACTGGAAAATACTTTCAGAGTTTCTTTATTTTGGGGAAATATATGAGTAAGCATTTAAGCCTCCTTTGGACAGATGAAACCTGGGTTCAGTGTTGATTTCGCAGCGCCCACCTTACGCAACCACATAAATTTATAAAATCAAACATTGAATGACTAAAAATGCTATTGACTCAAATAAGTTATTTGACTTTCTTGAACATCATTTTACTCAAAAAAGAAAGCCTTGGCAAAAAGCTTTAATTAATACAATCAAGATGGGCAATTGGGGAAAGCATAGAAAATATTTTTTCTTCACAATTATATTTTTCTTCGTTTTATTTGCAGTATTTCTTCAAAAATCAGTAGGCCTATCTAAGATTTTTGGCCCAGCTCAAAATCCTAAAGAAGCAGCTTTGTATATTATTCTGAGTTTGACATCATTGGTCTTTTCAACAATATCAATGTATTTACTTATTTTTTCGGCATTGCTTGAAAATACAAATACATATGAAGACTATTTGCATAAGCTATGTCATGATATTTTCAGGGAGAGAAATGAAGTATCTGTTTTTTTGGATTAGATTCTTTCTCTAAAGAAACATCTACCTTGACTTTCATAGCTTTCACAAAAGCACAATTCGAATTTTTGATTAAACGTTCTGAAAGCAATCTTAAGACGCTCGATCAAGCGTCTCTCTTGTTCGCGGTTCTTTCTACTGGTTTTATTGTTTATACAATGGGACTTCCTAGCTCATCGCTGGGAAATTATGGACAGACTATTGGCTTTCCATCAATGGTGATATTTTTTCAAGCAGTTCTCAAGTCAATGTTCTATTATTTTGGCCAATCCCTAATTGAGAATCATATTGAATGCATCTTGTTGCTTGAGAAGATAAAGCTTGATTTGAGTGAGGATATTTCTTTGAAATGAAATTATTTGCCTTAACTATTTCAAGAGGACATATGCAACATATAAAATTTTACACTCATTTCTCTAACCTTAAAAATCTAAAGGAATGATCCAATATTTTGTATTGATTTACTTTCTTGTTGGAGCGAAAAGGTTTTGTCACAGGATTATTGATGCTCTTTAAGCATTAGAAAGGTACTCGGCTGGGAATTTTCTAGTAATTCGCTTAAGTTCAGAAAAAGTATTACTTCCCAATACAAAACCGACTAAAAATTCTATCCAGCACCGATTCCGTCACCTCTTCCCCCGTAATCTCTCCTAACGCCTGCACCGCCCCCCGTAGATCGATACTCCAAAAATCTAAAGGCAACTTTTCTTCAATCGATCGCAGCGTATGCCCCAAAGACCCATTGGCGCGGGTCAACGCCTCCGCCTGCCGTTGATTGATTGCAAAATCCAGATTTGCCGCCTGTAAATTCCCCTGTTGAACCGTAGCGGCGATCGCCCCTTCCAACCCCTCAATCCCCTGATTTTGCGCCGCCGCCGTCATCACTACGGTTTTTATCTCTGGGGGATACTCCACCTGATGGGGGCTGGCTAAATCCACCTTATTGATGACCAAAATTAAAGGCTGCTCCCGCAACATCTCGTAGAGCGCGCCATCTTCTGGCGTCCACCCCGACACCGCATCAACCGTCAGCAACACCAAGTCAGCTTGTTGGGCAGCACCCCGTGATCGCTCCACCCCCATTTTCTCCACCCGGTCTTCCGTCTCTCGAATCCCCGCCGTATCCAATACCTGCACCGGAATCCCTGCCACCACTAGGCTCGATTCCACCACATCTCGTGTGGTACCAGGGAGATCGGTGACGATCGCGCGATCGCTTCTACTCCACGCATTCAACAAACTAGACTTGCCCACATTAGGCCGCCCCACGATCGCCACCTTAATCCCCGTCCTCAGCAATTCCCCTCGATCCGCCGTTGTGAGCAAACGTTCAACTTCAGCAGCTACGGTCTGAAGCTGCTGGGTAATCAAAGGTTCATCTAAGGGTGGCAAGTCTTCTTCAAAATCAATGCGGGCTTCGATTTCTGCCAAAATATCGAGGCACTGTTGCCGTAACTGCTGGATTGGATGTGCCAGTTTGCCTTGGATTCCCGCTAAAGCCGTTTGGGCAGCTTGGGGCGATCGCGCTCCCACCAAATCCGCAATCCCCTCCGCCTGGGTAAGGTCTAACCGCCCATTCAAAAACGCCCGCAGCGTAAATTCCCCTGGCTGAGCCAGACGTGCCCCTGCACTCAGACAGGCTTGCAACACCTGCTGCACCGGAATCATGCCCCCATGACAGTGGAACTCCACCACATCCTCGCGGGTAAAGGAGCGCGGAGCCAGCATCAGCAAAAGCAATGCCTCATCAATGAGCTGCTGGGTTTGAGGATTGCGGATGTAGCCATACAAAATCCGATGGCTCTCCCATGTTTGCTGACCAGGGGCGACGAAAAGTTGTTGGGCGATCGCCACCGAATCCTCACCCGAAAGTCGCACAATGCCAATGCTGCCCTGTTGGGGGATGATGGCCGTGGCGATCGCTGCGATCGTGGTACCTAAGGTCATAAGTAATTTATAAGGGGAGGGAGCCAGTCCATATTCTTCCCCCCTTAGCAAGGGGGGATTGAGGGGGGTAATGCAGGGTGTAGAGCAACCCAAAAAATAAATGATGCTGCCTCATAAGCAAGCAGCATCATACACAAACAAAGTTATTTTATTGAACCAATCAAACTAACGACCACGCTTACGAGAGGCTTCCGCTTTGCGTTTCTTCTGGAGACTGGGTTTTTCATACCGCTCCCGACGCTTCACCTCTGACAAAATGCCAGCCTTCTGAATTTTCTTCTTAAACCGACGCAGTGCGGATTCGATTGACTCATTCTCGCCCAAACGAATTTCTGCCACGCTTTCACTCACCTCCCGACCGCCCGAAACATTCAACCCTCATGCGCTGCTTCTCCCACTTTACGAAGTTGAGGACGCGGACGCGGCACATCACTTTTGGGCTTTTGCGGAGCCTCATGCTCCGCCGCCGGATCTCGCTCGCCAAACACCTCTAAATAGGCCGACTTTTCTTCTAAAGTGGCTGCCGCCTCAAGTACCGTGCGAATCGCCTGTAGGGTTCGACCGCCTCGACCAAAAACGCGCCCTTTATCAGAAGACGCAAACGCAATTCGCACTAAAACCCGATGTCGTGCCCCAGAAATTTCACAAT
>JANLSD010000307.1:0-18238 GCA_031362245.1 Acaryochloridaceae cyanobacterium OTE_25_metabat_464
ACCTGCTGCTCACTGTGGGTGAAAATATACTGCTGCGATCGCCCTTCAACCGCCGCCACAATAGACTGATACACCCGCTCCACCCAAGGTTGCCCCGTCTGCTGCTCAAGCTGCCGTAGGTATGCCAGCCCATCCTCAGCAGAAGCACACTGAAGCAAATGCTGAAGCTCAGGCGTGGGAAGCCCTGCGGCAACCCCATGCGCCGTCAGAATTTCCTGGCGACCATCTGCCACATGATGATGGGTATGAAATATGCCGCCTGCAAGCTTCATTAGTTTGCCATGATAGCCCAGCAGCAAAATTGACTTAATTCCTTGAATACCTGCTTCTGCCAACAAAGGGCCGAGCCAATTCGCGGTCTTGACTAAACAAGCTTCTGGGATGCCCAACTTGCGGGATATATCCAGACCATTTTCGCCAATGCAAAAGACCAGGCGATCGCCCTGACTGGCCTTCTCCTCCAACTCTGCCCGAAAAATCTCAAGCTGCTGAGGGGCGCTCAGCGGTTGGGAAATCCCCGATGTACCTAGCAAAGAAAGCCCTTCTACCACGCCAAAGGCTTCATTGGAGGTACGTTTGGCTAAAGCGCGACCTTCGGGAAGGAGGATTGTGACTTGGATGCGAACTCTTGGTGCGGAGCTATCGCCATCGCGTAACAGCTCTTTCAAATTCGTCTCCATTAGTGCTTGAGCATAGGCATAAATCGCAGCCTCGCCAGCGCCCTTCTGCTGCCGTCCAATGCCTTCACCCCCCACAATCACAACAGGTTTCGTTTGAGTAGGAGGTGCCCACTCTACTAATGTCCAGATCGGTGTGTTGCGAGTTAAGTCTAGGTTGTCGCCCGGATCGCTGCGGGTGATGGCAAGGGCAACGCCTGGTTTAAGTCCGCATACGCTTTCAATCTCAATTTCGGCAGGTTCGGGAGGATTGATTAAATTAAGGGTGACGGTTTCTAGGGCAACGTTGGTGTAAAGCCAGTGTAGAGCGGCGATCGCCCCACCACAGGCAAAGACAGGCAGCGTATATCCAGCACGAGGCGCTAAGTCAGACATATAAAGGGTTCATGAAATGGGGATCGGTTCTGCCTAAAGGGAGGAAAACAAAGGGTTGAATGGTTTATTCTGAAGAGACGACTTTAAGCATTCAAGATATGGCGAACTGATGCCATTTTGCTTGTTGACCTACGCCATGTTTTTGAGAGAATCCGAGCTTATGAAGCGACTTTTTGCCTTTTTTCTCAGTATTGCTTTGTCAGCCTCTTTATTTCTGACTGGCTGCTCTAGTGCGACGCCTACGGGACTCAGCGGTAACTATAGCAAAGATACTTTAACGCTAATTAGCAGTCTACGGACGGCGATCGAGCTGCCGGACGGTACCGCAGAGAAGTCTGCGGCCCAAGCCGATGCCAAGGCTAAGATTAGCGATTTTATTTCCCAATATCGTCGAAAAACGAATGTGGCGAGTCTTAGCTCGTTTATGACGATGACGACGGCGCTGAATGGTTTGGCGGGGCATTATAGCTCTTACCCCAATCGTCCCATTCCAGAAAAGCTGAAGAAGCGTTTGGAGCAAGAATTTAAGATGGTGGAAGGCTCTTTAGATCGCGAAGCGCCTGCTGTTTAAGGATTTTAGTTGAGAGATCTCCGTCTTCAGTCCATAGTGGCAGGGGACGGAGTTTTTGTTTTAATGTGATCTCTAGTTTGTAGGATGTTGACCTATGTTTGGTTTGGGATGGCCTGAGGTTGCAATTATTTTTGTGGTGGCGGTGCTGATTTTTGGCCCCAAGCGGTTGCCGGAAATTGGTGGGGCGATCGCCAAGGCCCTACGCGGCGCGAAGGAAGAATTACAGGATAAAGGCGAGGATGATTCTTCTTCTACCTAAATAAAGCGGATAAGTCCAACACCTATGGCAAAACTATGGTCAGAAACAACTGAAGTTATCAATCGCTTGAAACAGGAGTCTCTTGAGATTGTGGATAAATCTACGGCTTTGAACTGAAGCTTTTTGAGCAGTTTGGAGAATCTGAACAAACGCTGTCTTACATGGATGAGATGAAGAATGTATCTGAGGAGGCGATCTCAGCATTTTCTAAATTATCCAGTCTTCAGCTTCAATCTTCTTATACTCAACCAGATTTGCCTGTTGATATACTACAGATACTGGATAAGGCAATTGAAAGAACTCAGGCCAGAATTCCGGCTTGGGAGCGTAGCATTGAAGAAGTTAAGCTTGAGTGGAATCTATCATGACAATGCAAGCACATATTCCCGATCCGGCTACCTCTGAGCGTCTTTTGGCTAATCTTCGCAAGACTCGGTTGGAGATGGCTGAGTGTAATCAAGACTTTGCCGCTATTAATGAAATGCTTGCAGAGCATAATCGTCAACAATGGGCAAAACGGCGATCGCTGCGGGACACAATACCAGATGTGTCTAGTTCTTTATGAATTTCTGATAATTTGGGGAAATGGCGATTGATTTGTAACGCAAAAAATTAAGTGTTACCCAAGTATGGATAAACTTGAGCCACAATTAATCAATACAAATAAAGTATGAAATTATGGCTGCAATTGAGTTAGAAGTTGAAGGGTCAGGCGCGATCGCAGCCACCCAGGAGCTGACGCAGCTTGAGGGCTTGAGCGTCACCTATGAAACAGAGGGTGTCGAAACCAAGAGATATGTGTAAACCGTAGGGTGTGTGGGATGGGACAGCGGACTTTTGGTGCGTAGCGATCGCCCTTACATCAAAACATTTCAGACTATAGCGAAAACACAGCAACATCATACTGAGTTAGCATTGCATCAGCGCTCACAATCGTCATGTCATCAACCTGAGCCTGGGCAACCAGCATCCGGTCAAACGGATCTCGATGGTGCATAGGTAGCGCCGCCGCCCGAATCGCATGGGCGGCGCGAATCTCCAGTGATTTTGCCCCCAACTGCGCCATCCGGCTTGGAATATATCGTTCCACAGGTTCTGGCAATGGCAGCTTACCCAATGCAGCCTTAATGCCCACTTCCCAGATGCTCGCCACCGAAAACCATAGCTCGTTGGCTTCATCGGTAATATGGGCGATCGCCTTTTCAGACAACCGCTCCGGCTCAGCAAACCACCACAGAAAACATTGACTATCCAGCAAAAGCTTCACACCTTACCACCCTCAAACCCTGCCAAAATATCTTCCGGCAAAGGATCATTAAAATTCTCTGGCACCACAAACCGCCCTCGATCTTGACCTAAACTAGCCCGTCGAGGAGAAGCCTGATGAAATGGAATGAGTTTTGCGATCGGAACCCCTCGATTCGCAATGATAATCTCTTCACCCAACTCTACGTCTGACAAGAGCTTAGAGAGATTTGTTTTGGCTTGGTGAACATTGATCGTTCTCATGACCGTAAAAGACTTAGTTTATAAACTTAGTCTAATTTATTGTTCAATGAATTTCAAGGTATAGGATGGCGGATTCTTGATGCATGGCAATCGCCCCAAGGACAGCAAAAAGCCCAAACCGGAGAACCCGATTCAGGCTTTGAAGAAACTAACAGAGGCGACAGACTATCGCGCCGCCAACTCCGTCAACCGAGTCAACACCAGATTCGATCGCTCCGTAAATGATTTCATCCCTTCCGCATCAAAACCCTTCTGGGCCATCAGCGCCAAATCATAGACATACTCACAGATTTGATTTGCCAACTCTGCCGAGGGAGACGTGCCAGATCCGCTAATGATAGAACCTTGGCTAATATTCACCAGGTTTTGAATCAACGGGTGGGAGGTATTCACCAACAGCGTATGGTCTTCAGGGAACTGCATTTGCTGCTGCTGCATCATCGCCATCAGCTCCTGCATCCGTCGGGATGACTCCGGCAGCAAAATCATCGCAGGGGGCGCACCTTGACCCGCATCGCTCTTCAGCGCTTCGGTACGGATGGTGATTTTAGGCTTATTGAGCGCCTGTTCAAAGAGCTGCTTGATGCCTTCACTGCGGGTTTGATTGGTCTTGGGGTCTACAATTTCTGCGGCCTGATCTTTATCAATCAGGGTTTCATCCAGATCCGAATCCACCCGAGCAAACTTCACATCCGAGTATTCCCGCTCTAGGAACGGTACAAAATGAGTGTCAATGAACGCATCCATAAACAGCACTTCTAAGCCCTGTTTTTTGTGCAGCTCAACGTAGGTGGATTGATTCACCTCATCGTTGCAGTAGTAGACTTTATTCTCGTGGGTGTCTTTATTGCGCTCTAAGTAATCCTTGATAGTGGTGTAAGAGCCAAGGGCAGATTTCTCCGCACTCCAAGCATCGTCGCCTTCAGCAGCTTCCGGCTTCGCAGCGTCCAAATCAGAAGAGCTACGGAAGATCAGGATGTCTTCGACTTGCTTTTTGAACTTATCGTCATTGAGAGAGCCGAACTTAACAAAAGTGCCCAGATCCTGCCAGCAGCGGACGTATTCTTCGCGGCTGTCGCGGTAGAGTTCCTTGAGGCGATCGCCAACTTTTTTAGAAATATGGTTCGCGATCTGGCGAACCGTGCGATCAGCCTGCAAAAAGCTTCGGGACACGTTGAGGGGGATATCGGAACTATCAATCACCCCACGTAGCGGCATCAGAAACTGTGGGATAACTTCCTCGCAGTTGTCGCTAACAAACACCTGATTGCAGAACAGCTTAATTTGCCCCTTTGTGACATCAATATCAGGCTTGATTTTAGGGAAGTAGAGAATGCCGTTGACCACAAAGGGGTAGTCAGTATTTAAATGCACCCACAGCAGCGGCTCTTCTTGAAAGGGATAGAGGTACTGGTAAAACTCTAAATAGTCTTCCTTGGTGAGGTTACTAGGCGATTCTTTCCAAGGTGCCTTTTGCTTATTGATTTGCTCATCGCCAAGCTTAATGCAAACGGGCAGAAAATCGCAGTAGGTCTTAACCAACTGCTTCACGCGCTCTTCTTCGAGGTACTCTAGCTCTTCGTCTTGGAAGGTTAGCGTAATGGTGGTGCCGCGCTCTGCTTTGGTAGAAGAGTCTAGGGTAAAGGATGTGCTGCCATCACAAGACCAGTGAACAGCCTCAGCTCCCTCTTGGTAGGACAGGGTTTCAATCTCAACCTGTTTTGCCACCATAAAGGACGAGTAAAAGCCCAACCCAAAGTGACCGATGATGTTTTGGTCATTATTGGACGTATATTTCTGGACAAATTCTTCGGCGCTAGAGAATGCGACTTGGTTAATATATTTTTTGACTTCATCGGCGGTCATGCCAATGCCGTTATCAGTAATGGAAAGCTGCTTCTTTTCTTTATCAAGCGCCAGCGTAATGAGTGGCTCCCCCACGTCCCCGGAATATTCGCCCGAGAAGGAGACCATCTTCATTTTTTGAATTGCATCCACCCCATTGGAAATTAACTCCCGTAGGAAAATATCGTGATCGGAGTAGAGCCACTTCTTAATGATGGGAAAGATATTCTCGGTATGAATCGAGATAGTGCCCTGTTCTGCGATCGCCATAGTTGCTTCCAGACTCTTAGTAAGTACGGTTTGTTCGCCATTGTCTAGGCAAAAGGGTAGCGTTGCCAAGGGACAGAGGTGGTGCGATCTCCGTCACCCCCCATTCGGATTTCCGCACCTCTGCGGCTCAAATCTTGAACATTAAAACCCTGCATTCGATCCCCCCTGCCCCCCTTAAAAAGGGGGATTCACTCATATTTCTTCTCTTCTCCCCCCTTTTTCTTTGCGTAGCCGCTCTGAAAGAGCTAGGGGGTTGGGGGGGATCTCCGACAAACACTAGCGGTTGAACATTCTCTAGACAAAGAACGGACAAAACTAATGCCAAGCCAGGTAAGGCAATTTTTCAGTCGTTTCTCGGATTGTAGTAACCCCTGCCAAAAGCTGACCGCATGCATCCCAAGTACCCGCCAGCAGAGTCTGGCGCGGCCCATCGCCCATTCTGACGGTTGCGGCATTGTCTCCGTATTTTACCTGCATGGTTTCTAGGTCAACCGTAAGCACTGTTTCTGGGTTGTCTTGAAGGTGTTGCTGGATGGTTTCCAAGACGGTCGCCTCTGCCATGACGCAGGGAATGCCCAGCATCACGCAGTTACCAAAGAAAATTTCTGCAAAGCTTTCGCCAACAATCGCACGAATGCCCCAACGGGCGATCGCCTGGGGCGCATGTTCCCGTGAGGATCCGCAGCCGAAGTTATTGTTAACGACGAGGACGGTTGCGTTTTGATATTGGGGTAAATCAAAGGGGTGTTGGCCTTGGGCGGCAGTCCGATCATCAATGAAGACCTGATCGCCTAACCCATCAAAGGTGATGCTTTTGAGAAACCGGGCAGGGATAATGCGATCGGTGTCTACGTCGTTGCCCACAAGAGAGATACCTTTACCTGTGATGGTCTGTATTTCGCTACCCATTTAATTTGAACCCCTCAACCTAAAATGCGCAAAGATTTTTCTATCCTAGTCATTTTATCGGCTGTTGATGGCTCTTTCTCAATGGATCTGCCCGCCCCAGGAAATCCGCTAAAACGAAAAGGAAGCCTGAACCGCACCCTGAATATCAGGACTGCTGGAGTTATTGGGATTGCTGATAATCATCACACTGGGCGATACTGTGAGGCGATCGCCAACCGGAAACTGATAAAACGCACCGTAATTAATCGGGTTCGTTTGCCCGAGGGAATTGGCTATGGTATGGCCTGCCGTGAGGGCCAGCACCGATTTAGGAATAATGAACCCCCGAATGCCAATCCCCGCACTCCAGTTTTCAAAACTGCGATCATTCAAGGACGTGTTTAGATCACTGCGGGAGAGGTCAACCCCATCCGGCAAGCCCAAGGGCGTTCCTGCTGCCACAGTATAGCGACCAAAAACACCCACCTTGCCAAAGTTTGCTTCAGCCTTGATCCCCACTCGATTGGGTGCTGCCTCATCTTGAGGGTGGAGCAAGAGAGAATCAAGATCTTGACCCTTGACCCAACGCAGGGAAGACCCGATCCGAGCATCACTAGAAGATTGAATCCCTGGATTGGGATCAACGGATTGGCGCAGACGAATCATATCGTTTTGGCTCTTCTGCAACGCCGCTAGCTCAAGCTTAAATTCTGAGCGCAGGGTTTTGATGGTGGATTGCTCTTCGGCATTAAGGGGGCGATCTCCCAAGGACTCTAGGCAAGACGCCAGCAGCGCCGCCATCTCGATTCGATTTCTAGATGAAGCCTTAGGTGCTATGCAGCGATAGCGTTCTGCCAACTGGGTCAAAGATTTTTGCGCAGACCCTTTCGTGGCTTTTGTAACGGTGGGGATCGCCTGGGCCAATCGTAGATCGATAGAGGGATGAGAAGACACACGCTGGGGCTGTGGTGCGCTCTGAACCTTTGGATATAGAAAGATTGCATGTAGAGAGATTGGATCAACAGGAGATGGAGCGGCGAGGGTTGGTGCTTGACCTATCCCTATCCCCAACAAAACCAACCACAGAGGATTTAGCTTGTTCACTGAATTTAGTCCTGACACACCACAGGAAGCTCTGATTGAAAACTTGAGGGCTGTTAAGCGTGCCCTGCTTTAGGGCAACCACTGAAAACAGCACTAGACTTAGAATTCCCAAAAATATCTGTGTATGAACAATTGCTTAATATTTCGCGATACATAGAGTTTAAGGGTGAATTTAAGCGTTTAAGGAATACAAGCATAACCAGGGGTGCTGAACTTCGGCAATCAGGTCGGCAATCAGCGGATCGGTGCGATCGCCATTACTGCCTTCCACCAACGCCAACACCTTCTCTACCTGCTCAAAATTAGGCTGAATCTTGAGGTGTTGCTGTAGCCAAAGTCTCAAAACCCGCCGCTGTAAGGCCAGATGTGTCTGCTGTAAAGCCCGCCGATCTAAGGCTGTTACCATCGTGGGTGGAATGCATGCAACCATGACCTGTACCAGCACCTGCTGAGCGGCTTGATCTAGATAATCCGTTTCGGCCTGCAAAATTTCTGCCGTTCTGGCAAGGGTCGTTTCAACCTTGGGATTAAAATTTTGACGCAGTTGAGGCAGCAGATCTAAGCGAATTCGATTGCGACGATAGCTCAAATCAGCATTCATCCCATCTTCCCAGATGGGGAGCTGATGTTGAGTGCAAAAATCTCCGGTCTGTTGTCGGGTAATACCCAGCAACGGACGAATCAACTGCACCTGATCCGAAAGTGGACGCTGCCATGCCAGTGCCTGAAGACCATCCATGCCGCTGCCCCGTAAGAGGTTATATAGGAGGGTTTCAGCGCGATCGCTGGCTGTATGGGCGGTCAACACTGCACTAAATCCTTCCGCCTCTGCCAGGTCTTTCAAAACCTCGTAACGCCAATAACGCCCTTCTGCTTCGCCTTTGAGGACTCGGGGAGCAATGAAGCTGTGATATTCTAAGCCCCAATCTTGCGCGAGTTGGGCAACATGGGTCGCGTTGGCATCGGAGTCGAGGGGCCAGCGGTGGTTACAGTGGGCGATCGCAACTCGCCAGCCCCACTTAGGCTGTAAATCTCGCAGAATTTGGAGCAGACACATCGAGTCTTGCCCTGCGGAGAAGGCTAGGGCGATCGATTGTCCCTTGGCTAAGAGCTTTCGCTGGCGAAGGGTTTGGTGGATGTTAGCGTGAAGTGCAGTCCAGACCATAGAATCCAACCTACTGAACACTCTTGGCTTGTCCAGCATTCTTGCTTGTGTACGCCTGTCGTGGATGATTGAGTCGTTCAGGATAGCGAAGTTCTAGTAACCCCTGCGACAGCATTGGAGTGAGATAAGAAGTCCGAAGCGTTACGGGCTTTCGAGTTAAAAGTTCAGCTAACTGCGGGAGAGCAAGATAGCGGCCCGTACAGAGCTGAAGAATAATATCTTGAACTTGTTTAGGATCTGAACGCGCATGATTACGAATAGGTGCAGCAATTTTAAGTAACGTCTGATCTTCACCACTATGATCGGAGTTCGCATCACTATGATCGGAGTTCGCATCACTATGATCGGAGTTCGCATCACTATGATCGGAGCTTGGACTTAGAGGACGCTGGTCTAAGTCTGGGTAATTTGACAGCGTATAGGAGGTTCCTCGACTGCGACCGGACTGTTGTAACCAACCTTTCTGAACAAGACGTTTGAGGCATTCTCCAATCGTTCGTGGATGCTCGTTTTTATATTCTTGAATATCTTTATTCCTAATTTCGCCAAAACGATGGGCTAACGCCAAGGTAATACGGTCTAATTCTGGAAGCGTCGCATAGTCCTCGCCAACAATCGCTTTCAACACCTCTGTGACTGCTTCAGGAATCATGCTGACCATTGGCAGGTTAACTGATGTCATCTCCAAGTCAAGATCTTCAGAGACGAAAGGCCACCACTGCTGTTCTATCCAAGCACGCAGGATTTTTTGGAAGCCAGAACCTGCTTTTTCACCAAAGCCCAGCATCTGAAACATTCTCTGAAGCGTCGGATTGCGAGGATCGCTGACACCGCCTGCATACAGGCTTTTGAGCGATATTCTGAGTCTGCCAGGATTGGAGAAGATAAAGCTATCAGGATACTTAAGAATGACTAAAGGACGCGTAGACCAATGATCCGCATGAATGAGGCAATTCACAAGCGCTTCCCGTAGTGCCTCATGGACATGGGTTTCGCCTAAGCGGACGGCATGCTTGTCAAGCTGAAACGGGATTTCTAAGTCTTTAATCAGCCGACTATAAACCTGGAAAAAGAAATTGAAAAGATTAGGCTCCCATCTGCCATCTAGCGTCAGTCGATAGGTCCATCGCTGTTCTGGATCGGTCGAAAGCCGTTCTTGGTAATCCAGATGGTGGTAGGGCAAGACTTCTCGAATGGGCAGTTCGCGACCAAACATCAATAGACCCGCAAGGGTTAGACCTTGTTGGGCGCAATTGCGATCTTCATACCAACCGCCCAGTTGCTGAAGCAGCCCCTTATCATCTAAAGCCAGCCAAGGGTGATCGGGTTCTCTAGACCTAAATCTTTGACGGTAAGCCTTGAGTGCAGCCTGATCCAAGTCATCCAAGCCAAATTTTTCAAGAATTTGGAGATCCTGCGGGGTATTACTCGCGTCCCGTATCATCTGCCTCAATTCGTCCTCAGCGCAGATGTAGTCTCCTTCGTAGTTGCGTTTGTAAGTGCCCGTCTTAGGATTGTTGTTGATGTAAACAGGTTTCTGAGTCCGACTGGCCCTCGGAACCTGAATAATAATCAGCGTCTTTCCTTCAATCTGCGATCGCGTTACGTCTGCGTTGGTACAAATCGGGACATTTAACTTTTGCGGATTATTATGCTGATTCCAAAAATCTTGGATCTGTCTATCAGCATTTTTGATGCCAGAGATGACCGCGCCATCCTTACCCTCGCTAACGCCTAGAACAATATAACCACCATCGGTATTCGCAAAGGCGGAGACAGATTCCCATAAACTTTTGGGCAGTCCATCAGCGGCGGATTTAAACTCCAGTTCTTGATCTTCGCCAAGATCTAAGTTTTCTAAAAGTGCGTCAATATCCATCAGTGATTGGTCGAGGAGGTTGGCTCTAGTTTAAACTTTACAGACCATAATTCAGGGGTTCAATGGGCCAAGTTAAACCCCTATCCAATCTCAACCAAAAGCAACCAACTTTTTCTTCAGAAAAATATCCTCACGGGCATGAAGATAAACTTGATCCGCTTCAACGGCAATCGCCCGATCATAGGACTCCACAGCCGTTCCATAAGCGCCCATTTCAGTCAGCAACAGCCCACGATTAAACCAAGCTTGATGATACTGCGGCTGAAGCGACACTGCCTTATCAAATACAGACAGAGCCTCTGCATAGCGTTTTGAATGGGTCAACGCACTTCCTTTATGGTTCCAGGCTTCAGCATAGGTGGGGTTAAAGGCGATCGCCTTGTCAAACGCGGCGATCGCCTCTCCATAGTTTTCTTGGGCTGCATAATCTCGACCTTGTTCATCCCAAAACGCTGCACGGGTTTCAGACTGTTCAGTTTGCGTTGCCATAAAGCTTAGACCTTCTTCAAGTGGGGCACTTCTATTGTGTAGAACATTGCTGGCGGAGTAGGTGTAGCTCCCCTCACCCTGAGGTGGGCGGATTTCCGAGTAACGGTGAGTAGGTCTCTATCCTCCGCTATGCTGAACAAGAGCAAGAGCCTCAGTTGATCTAGGGTTGTGGAGAATAATGTATGGCTTGGCAGCGTCCCGACGGTCGTCAACACGATCAGCTTCGGCCCGTCAAATTTGAACGGGGCTTTACTCAAAATACCCCTGGCTCTGTATTAGCCCACTGTGGCAACACAAAGGTGCTTTGTACGGTTTCAATCAAGCCCAAGGTGCCTCGGTTTTTGGAGGGCACGGGACAGGGATGGCTGACCGCTGAGTACCGGATGTTACCTGGTGCGACAACCGATCGATGCGATCGCGAACTCCTCAAGCTTTCTGGGCGCACCCAAGAAATTCAGCGGCTGATTGGGCGCAGTTTACGCGCTGCTCTCGATTTAAAAGCCCTGGGGGAACGCACCATAACCGTAGATGCCGACGTCCTCCAAGCCGATGCTGGAACTCGAACCACCGCCATTACAGGCGGGTTTGTGGCTTTGGTGGATGCCATCAATACGTTAATTAAGCAGGGAGAACTGACAGAATCCCCTATTCTTCATCACGTAGCGGCGGTTTCTGTAGGGCTGCTAGAGGGAGAGGCGGTTCTAGATATGAATTACTTAGAGGATGTGGCCGCAGCCGTAGACTTTAACGTGGTTTTGACCGAACGCTTAGATATTTTAGAAGTTCAGGGAACTGCAGAGGAGGGCACCTTTACACGCCACCAAATGAATCAGATTTTAGACCTCGCTGAGGCTGGTATTGGTCAACTCGTGATTGCACAGCGAACGGCACTAGGGAGTGCTTAGGATCGTGGATTAAATAAAACCCAGCGATTGAAATCGCGGCTACAAGAACAAAACCCGCCTGCGCGGGTTGAAATCCTCTCCTAGTCCGCGCAGGCGGACATCGTTCTTGTAGGCGCGGTTTCAACCGCCAGCCTAATTCTGAATCTTATTTAATCCACGATCCTTAGAATCAATGCCTTGTTAATTAATTCGGATGAGACGAATTTCGGTTCGTTGATTTTGGCTATCTGCCGAGGATACACCTGCAAGTGAATCACTAAATCCTTTACCCTGGGCGAGGATTTTGTGCTTTAACCCCAGAGAACGGAGATAGTTTGCAACCACCTGTGCCCTTATCTGACTTAGGTTTTGATTGAGGGCCGCATCTCCACTTTGGGATGTGTGGCCAATGATCCGAACTGCCACGGTTTGAGTATTAAATTCTGCAATCTCTTTACTCAAAATATTGAGGGTTTTCTTACCTTCACTGGTCAGTTCCGCTGACTCTACATCAAAGCTAACCTCTCCCTTGAGGGCTAAGTTACCAATATTGGAGGCAGATTGAATCTGAGTTTTACTGAATGGTTTTCCAGTCGCTATAGCAGTCTGGCTGCCTTCTAATCGTGACGCCAGTTGGGGGTCGCTGGCCCGGACAAGATTGATCAGCTTTTGGGTATTGGCGATCGCCACTTTAATAAACTGATCGCTAAACAGGGTCTTAGGCTGGGCTGGCACCTTATCCAGTTTCCCAGCCAGCGCCAGAATTGCAGCCGTTGAGCCAATCCGTTTTTCGAGGGTTCCATCGCTCAACCAACGCTGCGTTTCGAGCGATGAAAAAAAGTTAATTCCCTTCAGTACGCTGGCGGCATCTGTCGGGGAAAGTTTGCCATCTTCTGCGATGTCTTTTTGGAGTTGGGCGTTTTCTTGAGCGGCTCTATCAATCCGATGATAGTAAGCACCCAGAAACTGCGTAATTTCTTCTGGATGAGCCTGAATTAAGTGATCTGAGGCGACGATCACATCCACGATGGTGTTGGGCGTATCCTGACTCGACAGAATGACAGTATTGCCTTGCTTTCGTGCATGGGTGACATAGGGTTCCCAAAGTACGGCGATCGCCACATTGCCCTTAGGATCCTGCATCTTCTTCCAAACATCCGAGGCATCTGCCACCTTGACCACCTCAAAGTCTGAGAAATTAAATGCCTCAAACTTAGTATCAAGTACCAGCCCTAAGTATTCGCTGGGTGTATCTCCGGCAAAGGTCATCACCTTCGGCTTGCCCTGAGACTGCTTTACAAGCTGAGTCAAATCCAGCAGCGACTTAAGCTGCGGAAATTGCTTCGTATTCAGCACTACCGCATCAGCACCCACCGTTCGATCAATTAACCCCACCACTTTCCCCGCAGGCTTTTGCTTCAGAAACTGATCCAGGGTTGTGACCAAAATATCGGCCTCTCCTGAGCCTAAGCTAGCTGCGCGTTTAGCTTGATCGAACTCATCCGCATATTGCACATTCAGCCCAGTGGCTTTGAGTTCATTTGAGAACGCTGAATTACGGAATGTGCTGTAGCCACTAAATGTATCACCAAGAATCTTAAATTTTCCAGAGGCTTTTGATTTTTGACTTACATGAATCAAAGGATTAGAAACTCTTGCTGTATCAGGCTTTGAACCTAAAAGATGAGCCATAAGATAGCCAAATCCCGAAATGGCGAGACCACAGGCTGACAGAAGGGAAAACAGCACGAGAGCAGTCGGTTTTGCTGCTCCTTTTTCAAAAGCATTTCCGTAATTCGTACATTTTTTGAACAGAGCATGGTTGAGCGGCTGTATCTCTTTGAAGGTCATAGGGTGGGCAATCTATTTGTAGTAAATATTTAATTCATCCAAAGTCCCTTGCGGCGGAGATTTTGCTCAAGAAAAATTTTATCTAATTGCTCTTGAGACACAAATTTCATCTCAATCAAAACCTCTGTAAATTCAGCTCTAGATGCCTCTTGCTCTTCTAAAGCAATTTTGACTTGATAAGGAGAAATTAAATTTTTACTAATCAGCAACTCACAAAGCTGACTTAGATCCTTATCGTCTGGCTTATCATAGGAACTGACCAAATCCGGCTCTTCTATAAAGAGCTTGTCGATTACGGCCTGGTGATCCGTCTCGGTAATATTAAAGCTCTGACGAAGCGTGTCTAAAACCTCCCGATTTCCAATCACATCAATGTTCCCAATCTCTAACGCTTCCTCTAGAATTGCCTCATAAATTTTAAGCTGCTTTTCATGGCTAATCTTAGGCAAAACCCTCGCCAAGATATAAAGTTCATCAGGCTTAAGCTCATCCAGATTGCGTCCTTCCAAAAAAGTTGGAACATCCATAGCCAGCATTTTTAATTCTTTGCGAAGCACATTAGCAATTCGCTCCTTCTTATACTGCTCGGCAGTTCTCTTATAAGTCCTAGAAAACCAGACCGAGGAAAAGCATACAGAGAAAAATGTAATAATTTCTCTTCCTCCAAAAGGAACCCAGTTAAGGGTAGGGTAGATTCCCAGAAAGAAGACGAGGTTAAATGATAAAAAAGCATAAAACGAAAAAACTTGATTCCTGACCTGATCACGATCAAAAGAACCCGACGTCTTCTTGAAATGTCGCTGCTTAATATTCTCGAATTTTAGACCTATCAAGTAAGATATAAACGTTGAAGAAGTAAGAACAAATGGCACAGCAATATACTTTGGGAAGGAAATGATAGGATTATCAAAAAGATAAAGACCTGGTTCTAGTATGGTTTTGATCTGATTCGTTTCAGCCCAGACTCCACCTGACAAAAAGTTTAAATTACCTGAATAAAGATAGAAATAGATATAAAATCCTAGAGCTAAACCTAGGTAGCCATAGTATAGAAGCTGACGATCTGGACTTTTAAGATTTTCCCAATATACTCGCTCAGCATCTATATCAATACATGGAGACTGACATGCAACGCAGGCATTTTTTTCTAAGCCTACCTTATCAACAACGCGACACATCGATTGAGTAATTTTAGTTTCCTGAAGATGAGCCGATCTTCCCATCAATCCCCGAGGGCCAGTAAAAATAAGTTGAACAGGAGCCATTGGGCAAATGTATTGACACCAAGTTTTCTCCCCATATAAATAACCTACGACTAGCGCAGAAAATAAGGTCAAAACCAGATATACACCCAATGCAAGACGATCAGAGTTTACAAATAAAAGACGAATATTTAAACCTAAAAATAATAAAAAGAACTGTAGATACAAGAAATTTTTTCCTAGCCAAGAATCCTTAGATATCTTGAAAATCTCATGACGAATGGTTTGTCCTAGTGCATTTTGAATTCGTTTTCTACGTTGAAGACCCAGTAGCCTGGGAAATTGTGAGACAAAGGCTAAAGGACAGATTCGTCGCCATATCTCATGGCTAAAGATTAGAAGAATGAAAAATGAACTCGGGACAATGAGAGACCAGAAAATTCGAGGCCCCATTGTGTATCCATCCGTTGCCATGCACTGCCCCTGAAATAAAAGACAGGATTGTGCGGTCTGATGAAAGGGGCTTTGTAAGTTACTGGTATCCGTCAAGCCCGAAGAAATGGGATCATAAAATAATGAACAAATGAGTAAAAACCATCCTAAAGTCATTGCCGTTCTTAGGCGATGAATGCTTTTCTCTGAAATGGTAGGGATTTCCAAGGATTATTCTCCCCCGACAAAGTATTTGCATTCGCATGATACTATCATTCCCCTGGGAAAGATCTGGGAAAGAACTGATTTTGGGCATCTAAACCGAGTTTCCGTCTTCAATGCTTGATAGCGAAAACCCTTAGACGGCGGTAGTCTGCGCTCCAAATGCCATCTTGATATTGTGTGTGCTTCAGTTGATTTTCTACGGATTGAATGACTTGGGTTTGTTGGTCTGGTGTGAGTTGATCTAATAGGCCATTGGCAAACATCCTGAGCCAGTTGGCCAAGCCTAATTCGCCGTCCTCTAAAAGTGTTGGGCGATCGCGCAACGTGGCCAACACCACCTCAAAACCATGCTGCTCTAGTCGCGTCGCGTATTCTGCCACACTCGGAAAATACCAAGGTGATACATAGGCGGCATGGGCATTGCTCAGTGCTTGGGTAATGGACTGCACATTTCCCTTGCCCCCAAACTCTGCAACAAAGCGTCCGCCTGGTTTTAGGGCTTGATGAATGCATTGAATCGCGGGATCGGGTTCTTTGATCCAGTGCAGCACAGCATTTGAAAAGACTGCATCAACTGGGGGATCCACCTGAAAATTGCATGCATCGGCCTGGTCAAATTGAAGATCGGGATAATTTTGCTGCGCCTTATTGATCATGGCGGCATCTGCATCGATTCCACGGACTGCTGCGCCCGCATGGGCGATGCGTGCTGTTAATTGTCCCGTTCCGCACCCTATGTCCAAAATGGACTCTCCTGGCTGTGGTGCAAGGAGATCAATCAAGCATTCGCCGTACTGCCAGACAAAGGCATGTTGGTCTTCATAAAGTGTTGCATCCCAAGTCGTTTTCATAGTAATAAAAACCCCAATTTTTAATTTGCATGCGCTAAAATAAGATTGTCCCTAACCACAAGGAGTTTTGGGATATGAATTATCTCAAATGGCCTGAGCGCAAAACGGCGACACGAAATTTAAACATCTAAACCCATTCAATTATCTGGATTTTAAATTCTTTATAAAAAGTTTAGATTTCAGGGTCAGTGAAGCACATCTGTAGCGTTGATAGATTGGTGTGTTCTTGAAGAGGATTGTAGTTCATTTAGCAATATTTGGCTAAGTGAGCACGGTTCATTTTTGTGGATTTTAAATCTTTATAGAAATAGGCATGAGGAGAAGAACGCAAGTTCTTTTAGAGAAGCATGTTATGGCCCACAATGATTCGTCAGGCGTTGGATCCTTTTGAACATGGTTTTCTAGGACGGACGCTCCCCGATCTATTAGATGAGGGATGCGATCGCACCCCCAACCCCGATGCCTTTCATCAGTGGACGACCGTAGGTTGGCAAACGTTCTCTAATGGTATGGTGCGCAGTACCGCCGAAGATTTGGCGCTGGGGTTGATGCATTTGGGTTTAGATCGGGGCGATCGCATTGCCCTGCTTATGCACAGTGACGTGCAGTTTTGCATTGCGGATATCGGGAGTCTGCTGGCGGGGCTGGTGAATGTACCCATTGATTTAACGCAGACCTTAGAAAATATCATTGCGACCCTTCAGCATTCCGAAGCAAAGGTTTTAGTCATTTCCAACTTGGACTTGCTCAACCAAGTTTCCGCCTATCTAGGGCAAGTCTCTCAACTTAAACATGTGATTGTGGCCCAGGTGCCTGCCCAGTGGGGCGTTCAGAAAATGCAAGCACTGCAAAATCTGCCGCAGGATTTTACCCCCATCCCGTCTCCATCGGCTTGTTTATCGCTCTCAGAGACTCATCTCAAAGATTCAGAACAATCTTGGCCCTACTGCGCCTCAGGCATACAGGTCTGGTCTTTAGAAAACGTGCAGCGCCAAGGTCAAAGCCATCGCTGGCAAGGACAGGCTCAGCAGTTACGGGCCGATATTCATCCCCAAGATCTGGCAACGCTCATTTACATCCCTGATGCAGTGGGTCAGCTCCAGGCCGTGATGCTCACCCATGAGAATCTTTCGAGCAATGCGTTAGTGGCCTTTAGCAGTTTACCCGGCCTTAAGCGCGGTGGAAAAGAAGTGGTGCTTTCCTTTTTGCCCTTGAATCATGTCTTGGCGCGATCGCTCCTTTACGGCCATATGGCCTATGGTCACAGTATTTACTTCAGCACCTCCCATCGGGTGATGAAGCACCTTCAAGAAATTAGCCCCACCATTTTGACCACGGTGCCGCTGCTGCTAGAGAAGGTCTATGGCAAGCTCTTAGAAGCATCCCGTAAGCCTTCGCGGTTTTGGTTGCAGCGTTGGCTTCAGGATTGGGGGGTGCAGGTTGCCCAACGCTACGAATTGGGGAAACTGCCCTCGGTTTGGGATGCGTTTTTGCTGAAACTATTAGATCCGTTGATTTTTGCGCGGTGGCGATCGCTCTTTGGGGGACGCTTAAGGTACCTCCTCAGCGGCGGTGCGGCCCTAGACGGAAAAATTGTGAATCTCTTTGCCGCAGCAGGCATTCGAATTTTGCAGGGCTATGGTCTGACCCAAACCAGCGCTGTGGTGTGTGTCAATCGTGAGCGATTAAACTACCCTGGCACCGTTGGCCCTCCAGTCCTTGGGGCTGAGGTCAAAATTGCCCCCGATGGTGAAATTTTGGT
>JANLSD010000349.1:0-2712 GCA_031362245.1 Acaryochloridaceae cyanobacterium OTE_25_metabat_464
CTCCCTCAATGGCAGAGGCATGGGCAAATTTTCTGGACACAAACTAATTTAGAAGCAGGGATATATTAACTAGAAGTCCGTGAAGTGCTTGATTTTGCGTAAGAAGATGTTGGAAGTATCGATTTCATTAAAACCCCTGAAAACCTTTTGTATAGGCTCATTTGAGTTTTTGAAGATGTCTAATGGACTGATTCTTCTTGCTGGGAGGAGAACACTCCACCCCAACCCCCGCGATCACACAACTTCAGCTCTCGCGGGGGCTGCTGGGCTAGGGTTATGCAGAAGTTTTGCTTGCGTGGGGCGATCTCGTAGGCTAATACAGGGCGATCGCCTTTCCAAAGCAGTAGGGCGAGTGCTGGGCGATTGTTTCTCTAGCCTAACTTTCAAACCTTTTTACTTAATGCAATAGCCAATCGTTTCAGTGCAGGTGACGTGTCTTGAGGATCTAGATGCACATCCAAAATACAAAAGTGTTCAGGATGCATTCGACTTTGAGCAAGGGCATCATCTAATTCATCTTCCGTTGTAATATCAAATCCTAAACCTGTACCCAAGACATCAGGGATACGACTGTATCGCCAGAGTAAGACATCGTTAAAAGAACCATCTCGTATTGGGCGTTCCGTAGCATAACCACAGTTATTCAACACAATAACGATTGGGTTGAGGTTGTACCGAGCCGCTGTCGATAACTCCATTCCCGTCATTTGAAATGCTCCATCCCCAACCAGCACGAGAGGACGTAGGGATGAGTTCGCAAATTGAGCACCAATAGCTGCTGGAACAGCAAAGCCTAATGACGCATAATATGCTGGAGACAGAAAACGAGTTTTGTCATGTATAAATAGATCTGCACCTGCAAACAGAGCATCCCCAATATCTGAAATTACAATCATATCCTTGCCTAAAAATGAATTTAAGCATTGAAATAAACGCTCAATCGTAATCTTTTGACTCTTAACGACAGTGAAAGGTGCGGGATTTTGGAGTGGATTGTTTGCTGTAAATCTTCGATGCAAAATTTTTGCACCTACCAATCCTTTTATAAAATTTTGCAGAGATACATCTTCATAGTTATGTAAATGAATCGATGCCTTTTCACTTGTAATGTAAATAGATTTCTTTGGATCGAGGTGAGCTGTAAAAATACCTAGGTTTACATCTGACAGAAAAGTCCCCAGCATAATCAGGCAATCGCTAGTTTCAACATACTGTCGGGTATATTCATTCCCCATACCTCCTTCATAGAGACCAATATAGTTGGGGTGCAGTTCGCTAATGACCGATTTACCCAGTAATGTTTCAGCTATTGGAATATTGGTCTTTTCTACCAGTTGTAAAAGCTCTTCTTGGAGATCAAACCGATGCATTTCCACGCCAGCTAGAATCACAGGCTGGCGAGCAGCATTGATAAGCTCAACTGCCTCCCGAAGCGCTTCTTCTAGAGCGTCTGTGTTCTCAATCTCTGGCGATTGAGTGCTGTAGACATTTAGATTTCCAATCTTAAATACCTGATCGCGGGGTAGTTCGATATAAACGGGTCGTTTGTATTTGAGGGCAGCATTGAGAACGCGATCAATTTCTTGAAACGCTATGTCAGGGTTATCTAAGACTGTAGAGGCGATGGTAAGCTCTTGAAAAACCTTAAGCTGAGTATCAAATTCTTTGACTTTATGGTGCAGGAGCGGATTTTTGATACGCTCATTAATACCTGGTGAACCGCTGATGACGACGACTGGAGATTTCTCGGCAAAAGCTTGAGCGGTCGTGTTGGCAACTTTTAAGCCACCAACACAATAAGTGATGCAGACGGCTCCTAACCCCCGTAAGCGGGCATAGGCATCTGCGGCAAAGCCTGCACCTTGCTCATCGCAAGTATTGACAAATGTAATCGCACTTTCTTCTAGAAGTTTGTCGAACCCAAGGACAAAATCTCCAGGAACTCCAAAGACATGATGCACTCCGCTTTCATAAAGTCGTTGAATTAAGTAGTTCCCGATAGAGGTGTTCATACCAAATCAACCTTGTGCTTATAAAGCATCAACATCCAGTGATCACTTTTCTAAAAGGCCAAGAAAGCTGCTCAATGCCTGGGAATCGTTTTCACGATATTATGCGGATGTCTAATTAAACCCTCGCTGTATCCCAAGTCATACTGGCTTGCCGCACAAGGATCTTCTGCCGAGGCTTCCTTTGGTCGCCCTGACCAAGCATCTTCTTTGCCTTGATTGAAACAATCGGCTTCAGTCATACGGTCACTTAGATTCGGCATCATTGAGGTACCCTCCTTTGCAGCGATCTTGGCTTAGCAGTTCAGATCATTCATGCACACTTCTATTATCTCTTTTCACAGGGAGATAAGGTGCAGTAAAACGGAAAATCCCACGATCTCATGGCTACACCTTAAGGTTCGGTCACTCCACCACAACTGAACGATCGCCTCAGCTTGAGTTTCACAAAACAGGCGGGGGCTACATCGGCAGAATGGCGATCGCCTTCGCTTCAGTAATTGTCGCAAAAGCGAACCCCGATCACCTCCACTTCAGCTTGATTTTCCAGTAATTCTGCGTCGCTCTTTATGGATTCCAGGGATCTACTTGAGAAGACATCCTAAAAGAGCTGAGAGTAGTCCTTTGCCACGTTTTCGAGTGTTGTGGACAAACTCGAAGAAACCCAAATATAGGGGTAACTTCTCTTGTGAAATCCCTCGGT
>JANLSD010000104.1:0-6064 GCA_031362245.1 Acaryochloridaceae cyanobacterium OTE_25_metabat_464
CTCAACGACCAAACCATTGCAGGGATGCGCCATAAAACCTTGCCGCTGTTTTCAGTGCAGTATCACCCAGAGGCTAGTCCTGGACCCCATGATGCAGACTACCTCTTCCGGCAGTTTGTTGACGCAATGGAAGCCCAACGTAATCCCACCAAAGTCTAGTAGACAAGGGCACTGAAAGACCCTATACTAATGCCTCATCTTTGATTTTTAATATTTTGTTTACAGCTTCGATAAGGAGGGGACTATTCCTGAGCAATTAAACCTGACCGTTAGCTTGCGAGGCACACGAGATGTCAGGGATAACCATCAGCTATTTCGCCTCACAGGTTTACTAGACGCTTTTTCAGAACCCGTGTTTCTGAAAGTCATGACGAAGTGTCTAGAAGAACAGCCTGCCAACGTCATTTTAGACCTTTCCAAAATTGACTTTATTGATAGTTCTGGACTGGGTGTCTTGGTGCGTCTAGCCAAACAAATGCAGAATGCGAAGGGTTCTTTTCAGATTGTGACGAACCCCCGTGTCACGCAAACCGTTAAGCTTGTCCGGCTTCAGGATTTTCTGTCGCTTCAGACCAGCGTTGAAACGGCGATCGCCAATCTGCCCACCAAATAAGGAGAGATCCTTTGTTTTGACGTGATCCCATCCATAGGGATCTGAGAACGTTGTTGGATTTATCACCCCATTTCCAATCCGTAACCACTCAATCTAGACGCTTGGGGAGTGTAAACGAGGTGTTGTGACAATGCACCCGCTATTTCCGCTGAATGTGCCGCATCCGCTGGCTCCAAATACAGCTCAGACGCTCTCCCCTGCCGCCCTCGCCTACTTGGGGGATTCCGTCTATGAGCTTTACATTCGTACCCAGTATCTGTTGCCGCCCTCTCGGATTCGAGATTACCATCAGCAGGTGGTGAGCTGTGTCCGAGCTGAAACGCAAGCAGCCTTTGTAAAATCGCTGATGCCGCACCTTAGCCCAGAGGAAGTCCGAATTGTAAAACAGGGTCGCAATGCTGCGACCGGACATCCCAAGCGATTGAGCTTGGAAATTTATCAGTATGCAACGGCCCTGGAGACCTTGGTTGGGTATTTATATCTAACGGATACAGATCGGCTCTCTGAACTATTGAGCCGATTCTGCTTCGCTGAACTCACAAAATCTGGGCTACCCCAGACTGAAGAATTGTTGTCCTAAGTCTTGGTAAGGCCCTTCCCATCGCCGCATAAAACCCCTCTCCCAAATCAGCAGCGCATCATTTTATGAGGAACATCCCTATGCCGCCCAAACCATCAAAACCATCTAGACCATCTAGACCGTCTAGACCCTCCCAAGGTAAGCCTAAACTTGTCGCGGGACGCTCAAAGCACGGGGGCACGGGTCGCCCTCAACGGCCTAATCCTAAGTTCCAAAAGCCCACAACTGGGGCACCTAGGAAAGTTTTAGCCCAAATTCCAGTGCGCTTAGATGCTCAACCCGCAGTGGTGGCAGAAGCGGCGGTAGAAGCGGCGGTAGAAGAAGAGTCCAATGACCTGATCTATGGACGACATACATTGTTGGCGGCCCTGGAGAGCGATCGCGCCCTAAACCGAATTTGGGTTGTATCCCATTTACGGTACGACGCTAAATTCACCACCCTGCTCGACCAAGCCAAACGCAAGGGTACAGTCATTGATGAAGTGGATAACAAACGCCTTGACTTTATTACAGAGCAGGCCAGACACCAAGGCATCGCCGCCCAAGTTGCCAGCTACGACTACCTAGATCTCCCAGATTTGATTGCCCAAGCCAAGGCTGCCACCGATAGTCCCGTAATTGTGGCCCTAGACAGCATGACCGATCCCCATAACCTGGGGGCCATTATTCGCAGCGCCGAAGCCTTGGGCGCTCAGGGGATCGTCATCCCCCAACGCCGAGCGGTTGGCATTACCTCCGCTGTTGCAAAGGTTGCAGCAGGGGCACTGGAGTCGATCGCAGTAGCAAGAGTGGTGAACCTGAACCAAGCCTTAGAGCAGCTTAAGGAAAGTGGATTTTGGATTTATGGCCTTGCGCCGAATGCCAAGGAAGGACTTCACAAAATGACCTTGAGCGGCCCAATTGTGCTGGTGGTTGGAGCGGAGGGAGAAGGCTTAAGTCTATTAACTCAGCGTCATTGCGATGTTCTAACCTCTATTCCACTCCAGGGCAAGACCGCCAGTTTAAATGCTTCCGTGGCCGCAGGCATGGCACTGTACGAAATTTTCCGGCAAAGATGGTTACACAGAGTACATCATGTTTAGCCAATAGTCTGAAAGACTGTAAGCAGACTATAAACAAAGATTAAGAAAAGTTTATTCATTTTTTGACTGGCGTGGGGGAACTAGCGCCAATAAGGAGGTTAACATTTTGATAGTTGTGAAGAAGACAAGGTCCATGAGCGTAAAAGGCCAGTTGGCTGTCTTGCTAAACCGTTTGGGTTTGGCGTGGTGGGTTGAGGTAACAACTCAATCTCCAAAATGCATTTATTACTTTGGGCCTTTTGCTTCATCTCAAGAAGCGAAAGAAGAATTACCCGGATATCTGGAAGATTTAACCCTTGAGAGTGCTGAGGGCATCAATGCGGTGGTGAAGCGTTGTCAGCCCGCTGAACTCACGATCTTTGATGAGCCAGATCGCGCTGGGGTTGGACCGCAGCAGTTTAGTCAGCAGTTTCCTTAGGATCACGGATTAAATAAGATCCAGAATTAGGCTGGCGGTTGAAACCGCGCCTACAAGAACGATGTCCGCCTACGCGGACTAGGAGCGTATTTCAACCTGCGTAGGCAGGTTTTGTTCTTGTAGCCGCAGTTCGCGCAGCGTTTCCGTAGGAAATATTCAATCGCTGGGTTTTATTTAATCGACGATCCTTAGGCTTGCGGTTGAGACTCGCCACATGATTGGGGTGGATGCCTAAAAATGGTCTCTTTCTTTAAGAAACTTCCCTTGTAGCCATTGCTGAATATCTCGATTGACCTGCTCTGGAATTTCCCAAGGAAAGAGATGGGCAGTTTTGGGGTAACAGATGTAGTGGCTATTTTTGAGGTGTTCAGCCGTTTCTTGACTGGTTTGGGCCAGAATGTGGCGATCATTCCCACCACTGAGTACTAAACATGGACAGTCTAAGGCTTCCAAGTCAGGAACGCGGTTGTAGGACTGGGCTAGGGCATTGTTCAATGCGGCATGGGCATGGCGAGAAGTCTTGAGCACTGCGGGGACTCCCGCTGTGGCTAGGAAACGGTAGGCCGTGGGGGTATGCTGCGTCAAAAGATCTTTGAGGAGCGATCGCCGCCCAAAGGTCTCAATATTCCAGCGCCAACCGGGTTTAAGCCAATTTAATCCCCCTGCAACCAGGGTGAACAGGAGTTCTGACAACGTGGGTTGAGGAACGTCACTGAGGGGATGAGCCGCTGTCGCAACCAAGATGAGTCCTGGAAATCGAGTGGGGTTTCGCAGGGCCAGCTCCAGCGCTAAAATGCCGCCCAATGACCAGCCTAGAATCAAGCACTGTTTGATCCCAAGGCTATCCAGTAATGCTTCTAAATCTGTGAGGTGATCCTGCATGGTGAAGGGTGTACGCCCTTGACTCTGTCCATAGCCTCGCAGATCCGGTGCGATTGTCCAAAAATTGGCAGATAGGGTATCTGTAAACACCGCCATGCAGTCTGCTGAGGCCGGATGCCCATGAAGACAAAGGATGGGAAATCCACTTCCCTGCTGCCGAACGGCAAGGGAAACAGGCGCGGTTGGTGGTTTTGGTTTAAAACTCATGGCGATGGGTTGTCCGGCGGTTAGGGATCAAAGGAATCTTGCTATACTGAGTCCGCTTTATCGCCAGCCGTTGTCCTTTTAAGCAGCATGTCAGAGCGCCCTATCACTCGTCAAATCGCCTATGGTCCAGCGGCTGGCAGCAAAAGTTCGCGGGGGAAAAGGCGTGTGGGTAAACTTAGGACAAAACGGAAACGTAGATTCAAACTTCGGCAAGTGGTTGCGGCTATTGTATTGGGCGGTGGCTTAGCCTACCTTCAGTTCAGGCCAGGCCCTAAGGCACCGGAAGCCATTTTAGTCCTTGGGGGTGAGCCGAGCCGTGAACAATTTGCCGCCGAGTTTGCGAAACAGCATCCTGGACTTCGCATTTGGGTGACGGGTGGGAGCAACCGAGAATATGCCGAGTGGGTCTTTCATAAAGCTGGTTTTTCCGACGAGTCGTTTCGCTTGGACTACGAGGCCAAGGATACCTTGACCAATTTCACCACGATTGTAGACAAACTGAAATCACAACACATCGACAGCGTTTACCTCATTACTTCTGATTACCATATGCGGCGATCGCAGTGGGTGGGGCAAGTGGTCTTCGGGAGCAGAGACATCCAGTTTCAACCCGTCGCGATCCCAACGAACAAACCATCGGAGCCACTCGAAAAAGCGGCTTTAGATGGATTACGTGCAGCCCTATGGGTGGCAACGGGAGATACTAGCATGTCTCTTAAACAGGAGTTTCGGTAGAGCAGGTCTGCCCTTAAAGCAGCGCCATGCACTCTAGCAGTAGCTTTTGATTGAGCAAGGCATGGGGCTGCACTTCTAAGGCACGATGGAACGCCTGGATGGCGGCGTGATAATCGCCTAAGGCGGCGTAGCATAGTCCCACCCCGTGAAGCGCACCAAAATGATACGGCACCAATTCTAGCGTGGCATTACAGTCCTGAAGGGCTTTATTGTAATTGTGCTGGGTATAGTGCAATACGGCCCGACGGTTCCAAGCCTCTGCAAAATCTGGGATTTCTTCTATCAGCCGATCTAAAAGCCGCTGGGCTGCTTCAGCATCCCCTGTGTCTAGCAGCGCCTGACTGCGCTGAAGTTGTTCTAACCCCACCGCACCCTTTTGCCAGAACCAGCGTTCCCAGAATGCTTGGGTTGCGCGATCGCGAACCCTCGGCTCTAGATCTTTTAGGTCTTCTAACAGTTTCTCAATATCCTCATCTGCCATAACGGTTGATGAATACCTTTTCAATTACGCAGTTTCGCCGATCCTAGAGTCTCACGGCTTAATAATTTTCAGACCGATCTGAAAACAGCCCTAGGGCTAGCCCTAATATTGCCCCAAAGACAAAGCCACCCGCATGTGCCCAGTAGGCAATTCCACCGCTTTGCATGCCTACATTGGTGGGGACACTTAAACTAGAAAAACTATACAGTGCCTGCTGGGCGAACCAAAACCCCAAAAAGAACAGGGCTGGGACTCGAAACGTCCACATAAAAAAGCCCAGTGGCACGAGGGTCAAAATTTCGGCCTTGGGAAATCTCAGGATGTAGGCTCCCATGACTCCGGCGATCGCCCCACTCGCCCCCAAGGACGGCACAATTGAATCGGCGCTAAAAAACCACTGGGTTAGGCCCGCTAAGACCCCACAGGCCAGATAAAAAATCAAATATTTAACGTGGCCCAGCTTATCTTCAATGTTATTGCCAAAAATCCAGAGAAAGAGCATATTGCCTGCCACATGGAGAAAGCCCCCGTGCAAAAATTGCGACGTAATTAACGTAACCCAGGCCGGAAAAGGCAGCCCCGTCGGCTGTCCTGCAAAGGATGCTGTTAATTCACGGGGAATCACGGCCCACACTCGAAAAAATGCTTCAAGCTGCTCCCCTAAACTGAGTTCGTAGAGAAATACGGCAATATTGATGGCAATAAGGGCGTAGGTTACAACCGGAACAATTTGGGTTGGATTATCATCACGAAGCGGAACCATAGGTTTACAGCTCGATCATTACCCCTAAAAGTACACTATCCTCAACCCTTTATGGCCTGGGGCAATGGATGCATGTCTAAATATTAAAGATCCCCTATCGTGAATACAGATTTCTAAGCACCCAAGTATCTAGGGTGCACACACAAGTCTGAAGAACTATGAAACCTTGCACTCGATCCCCCTAGCCCCCCTTAAAAGGGGGAAATCAACTCTTAGTCCCCCTTTTTAAGGGGGATTTAGGGGGATCTGAGGTTTTGAGCATCGTCACGCTTACTTCTGTACACGGTAGTCCCAACCCTTGCG
>JANLSD010000384.1:0-47848 GCA_031362245.1 Acaryochloridaceae cyanobacterium OTE_25_metabat_464
TTCGTTCTTGTAGCTGCGGTTTCAACCGCCAAGCGAAAAGTTTTGTCAGTCAACCAGGTATTTGCCTCGGTTGGCATAGGGATGGGCGATCGCCATTCCATCACATCAGTCGCATACCCACAAAATCCCTCCATGTGGTCATATTTTCTAGAAGCCACGGGATTATTGCCCTTAGGGACTCCCAAATTCTCATCACAGTGCTGGGCTTGGATGCTTTTGATTCTATCTAATTAAGCCGGAGTACATTTTAGTTTGTCAGTCCCTAAATCAGGATCCTGAGACCTCAAAAATTGCATATTGACCTTTACCATTTTGCTTGGCTTGATATAAGGCAGTATCTGCATCTTTGACTAAATCTGAAGCCTGTCTATACCGAAAAGCACTGAGTACAATCCCAATACTGGCCCCCGACAAAATGACTTGATCGGAAAGAGTCAGCGGTGCATTTAATTTTTCTTGGATCCGCTCTGCGACGTTGCGTACTTCAGAAATATGGGTAATGCTGTCCAGCAAAATAGTGAACTCATCTCCACCTAAACGAGCCACCGTATCATTTGCACGCATACAGCTTTGAAGAATTTGGGAAACAGCCTTTAGGAGCTGATCGCCTACATCATGCCCATAGCAATCGTTTACCTGCTTAAAAGAGTCTAGGTCAATAAAAAAAACGGCAAAGTATAGCTTTGGAAAACGCCTAAAGCGTCGTAGCGCCATGTCTAGACGATCATTAAAAAGATTACGGTTAGGTAGCCCCGTCAATGCATCATGGAAGGCGTTGTGCCGCAGCCGTTCTTCCCGCTGCTGACGCTCGGTGATGTTGCGAATGAGGGCGATCGCCTCATCGTTCTCGTAAGGAATCACCCGCGCTTCATAGTAAGCCTTGCAATTTCCTGTGGAGAGGGAATACTCAATCTGTTCGGTCGTTTGGGTACAAAAAACCTGCTGGAGCGTGCGCTCAAAGGCTGCGACCACCTGCAAAGGAAACAGATCCTGAAGCGTTTTGCCATGCCAAGCCTCCTGAACCAGATAAAGCTCTGAATCGAGGGGTGCTTTATAGTCCAAGATTTGCCCCTTTTGATCTAAGCGGAGCAGCACATCTGGAAAAACTTCAAAAAAAGAACGGGGCACTGTACCGATTCCCACAGTTGAAGGTGTACTACATTCAGACCTAGGTTTCCCAGCAGAGGACAAATTAACTCAAAGGTTGAACATAAGATCTGATTCTGGCGTCAATGGTGCAGCAGCAAACTTAGCTTTTCCACCCCAACAAACTTATAAAATTGCGTATGATCAAAAACGAAATCTAAAACCCAACCATACTCCCAAAAGACGCTAAATCAAACCTTAATTGAGACAAAACCCATGAAAGCACTGGTTGTAGGGTCCACAGGTGAGACAGGACGCCGAATTGTACAGCAGCTTACGGCAAAAAATATCCCCGTGCGTGCCCTCGTGCGAGATCCAGTCCGAGCACGGGAGATCTTACCTGCATCCGCAGAAGTGGTCGTGGGGGATGTGCTTGAGCCAGCCACTTTGGAACGGGCGATCGCCGATTGCACTGTGGTCTTTTGCGCAACGGGAGCCAGCCCCAGCCTCAACCCCTTAGGGCCATACCAGGTGGACTATGAAGGCACTAAAAATTTAGTGGATGTCGCCAAAGCATCACAAATCCAACACTTTGTGATGGTGTCTTCTTTGTGTACCTCACAACTGTTCCATCCGCTGAATTTGTTCTGGCTTATCTTAGTCTGGAAACAGCAGGCCGAGCAGTACCTCCAAAAAAGTGGGTTAACCTATACCATCGTGCGTCCAGGTGGGTTAAAAAATATAGAGGAGTACTTTCCCCTGGTGATGTCTAAAGCAGATACCTTATTTGAGGGCAGTATTTCGCGTACCCAGGTGGCCCAAGTCTGCGTTGAGGCATTAACGTATAAAGCCGCGCACAATCAAATTGTCGAAATTGTCGCTCGTCCAGGGGCGACAGAGCAGTCCTTTTCTGAACTCTTTGCACAGGTTGCGGTCTAGCTGAATGACACATTCTAAATCCTTTAAGGCCACCCCCCAGCCGTTGCTGGAACCCTCTGCATCGAAGGCATCTCCTCCTTTCGTCTTTAAGATTCTCCAACAAAGCCTTCAGCGTTTTCAATCCCTTCGGTTGCGGCATAAATTGCTACTAGCGCTGCTCTTCGGCTCGGCACTCTCTCTGCAAGCGCAGCACCTACCA
The DNA here is from genome assembly GCA_031362245.1 of Acaryochloridaceae cyanobacterium OTE_25_metabat_464. Classification (GTDB taxonomy): domain Bacteria; phylum Cyanobacteriota; class Cyanobacteriia; order Thermosynechococcales; family Thermosynechococcaceae; genus JAAURS01. The sequence continues at coordinate 2,225 of JANLSD010000384.1, forward strand.
TCCTTTGAGTACAATCCTGCCGTCAGCACCGCAGTCTATCCGCCTCTGGCAATGGTAGGGGGAGATCCGCATATCCGCGCCCTCATGCGAACCATTTCCGTGAGCGAGTCCAATGATGCAAATCCCTACGGTCTCTTATACGGAGGCGAGCATTTTTCAGAATGGAAAAATCATCCCGATCGGTGTATTGCCATTGTAGCTGGCCCAAATATTGGGGACTGTACCACTGCCGCAGGGCGCTATCAGTTTATTACCTCCACCTGGCAAGAAAAAGCGCACCAATACCATCCCAGACCGGAAGGGTGGCTTTTTTGGCAACAATACGCCTTTGACCCAGACAGTCAAGATCAGGTACTTTACCGCTGGCTGACGGATTCAGACGCTTGGAATCTGGACATTCGTGCCCAACTCAAGGCAGGGCAACTCCAAACGGTACTGCAAAGCCTCTCAGGAACTTGGACCAGTCTTGGCTATGGCATTGAAACCAACACCATGTCGCCTTACCTGAGCGAGATGTACCAGAAATTCTTAAAAGAAGAACAGGCTAAAGCAGGTGTCAGCATTTCTATGGCAATGCCTGTATCCAAACATTAAGCCATTCAATCTCGTGCCTTATTCCGTTAGATTTTTCTCAATCCGGCGATCAGGGATAAACCATATCGCCGCAACCAAAACATAGATTCCACAGGCAATCAATGAATTGAAAAAAGAAAGCGGAATAGCCGTGGCATAAAGCACAAGCGACAGTTTGCCCTTAAAATCTCGACCAATCGCACTGGCTAAGGCTGATTCTTTACCATGACGGGTAATAAGCACCCGCGTCAAGATTGTGAAGGCGATCGCCGCACAAAACAGCACGGTTCCATACAGAGCAACTGGCGTTGACGTGAAGTGGTTCTCACCCATCCAACCCGTGGCGAACGGGAATAGCGATAACCAAAACAGCAAATGGAGATTGGCCCAAAGAATAGAGCCATTGACGTGCCGAACCGCTTGAAACAGATGATGGTGATTGTTCCAGTAAATGCCAATGTAAACAAAACTCAGAACATAGCTCAAAAAAACTGGAAAGACAGGACGCAGAGCTGTCAACCCATCACCGTGGGGTACTTTCATCTCTAGCACCATAATCGTAATAAGGATGGCAATGACGCCATCACTAAATGCCTCCAACCGTGTCTTCCCCATCTGGTATTCCTTTTCGCTGACTTGAGGGTAGTTTTGCAATGTTTATTATGTTGACAAGAATAAACATTATGTTAAGTGAAATGAAGCTTTGGCTACAGACATTCATGGTTGCACAGGTTTTGCACAAACACGTTGATTTAATAAAAGGTAGTCCAAAAGGCAGTGAATTCTTTGGTTCTTGAAATCAAAATTCGCGCTTAGAAAAGATTGGCAGGCATTCGGACAATAGCACTTCGAAATAGTCTTTTTTAACCGAAGCTTGACTCGGGTGGTCTTGTCTGCCGATTTATTCCTATGGGTTGCTCGAAAACCAATTTTTAATAACTGGCTACCGGGCACAATTAACTTGCTTTAATGTTAGGAGAAATTTAGAATGCTAGACGCTTTTACTAAAGTGGTTTCTCAAGCAGACGCTCGCGGCGAATACGTGAGTGATTCTCAACTTGATGCGCTCAATTCAATGGTGAGCGATGGACTCAAAAGAATTGATACCGTTAACCGGATTACCGGCAGCGCATCCTCCATTGTTGCGAGTGCAGCACGGACTTTGTTTGCTGAGCAGCCCCAATTGATTGCGCCCGGTGGTAATGCTTACACCAACCGTCGTATGGCTGCTTGCTTACGCGATATGGAAATCGTTCTACGCTATGTAACCTACGCTATCTTCACCGGCGATGCCAGTGTATTGGATGATCGTTGCCTCAATGGCCTTCGTGAAACCTACCTCGCTTTGGGCGTGCCCGGTGGTTCCGTGGCAAACGGCATCAGCAAGATGAAAGATGCTGCCATTGCGATCGCAAACGACAAAGCTGGTATCACCCAAGGCGATTGCAGCTCTCTCATGGCTGAAGTTTCTGGCTACTTCGACCGTGCAGCAAGTGCTGTCGGCTAAAGTATCCGTTTTGAACAACGTTCAAAAATCTGTTGTTCAATTCGTTCTTCAAGCGTCCATCCTTGGTGTCATAAACCACGGATTGATAAACCATTTTTTGCAATCTATTAATCTTTTAGGGAGATCCCTTTCCAATGAAAACTCCATTAACCGAAGCTGTAGCTGCTGCTGATTCACAAGGTCGTTTTCTGAGCACAAGCGAACTCCAAGTTGCTTTTGGTCGTCTACGTCAAGCCCCCACAGGTCTACAAGCAGCTAAGGCTCTTGCCGCTAAGTCCGGCAGCTTAGCTGAAGGCGCTGCAAATGCTGTGTACCAAAAATTCCCGTACACCACCAGCATGCAAGGCAACAACTATGCTTCTTCCCCCGCTGGAAAAGCAAAGTGTGTTCGTGATATCGGCTACTACCTCCGCATGGTTACATACTGCCTCATCGCAGGTGGTACTGGCCCTATGGATGACTACCTCATTGCCGGTATTGGTGAAATCAACAGTACGTTTGAGCTATCTCCTAGCTGGTATGTTGAAGCGCTCAAGCACATCAAGGCAAACCACGGTCTCAGTGGCGATGCCGCAAGTGAAGCCAACTGCTACCTCGACTATGCTATCAACGCCCTAAGCTAAGGGTTTGAATTTGCCCAGAACAACGGAATGCGTTTGGCGTTGTGGAACACAGCGTAGATCGTAATCTAGGGTTCTGGGCAATTTTTTAAACATTTTTTGAATCGAATATTGAAGCCAGCGATTGAATAAGTCCTTCGGACAGGCTACGCCAACGCGCCTACAAGAACAAAGTCTGCCTATGCAGACTAAATACATCAGGGGTTCCAGTAATCCGCACAGGCGGATTTCGTTCTTGTAGCTGCGGTTTCAACCGCCAAGCGAAAAGTTTTGTCAGTTAACCAAGTTTCAATGTTTGAGTCTCAAATATTGAGTTTTCATGTTTGCTTTTTTAATATTGCTCAGGAGCTTAAGGACATGACCAGTTCAACAGCGGCTAGACAGTTGGGATATGAGTCGGTAAGAGGCACCAGTCCCGTTGAATTGCGCACCAATCGGTTGGAGTCCGATGTGCAATCTATCATTTTTTCAGCCTATCGACAGGTTTTTGGAAACGATCATATTCTCAGCAGTGAACGTAATATCAGTGCAGAATCTCTGTTGCGCCAAGGCGATATTTCAGTGAAAGATTTTGTGCGGACGCTGGCACAGTCAGAACTTTACCGTCAAAAGTTTTTTTACTCCACACCCCAGGTTCGCTTTATTGAGTTGAACTATAAGCATCTCCTCGGACGCGCCCCCTACGATGCGTCAGAAATTGCCGAGCATGTGGATCGCTATACGCAGTATGGCTATGAAGCCGATATCAATTCCTACATTGATTCAACGGAATATGCAGAAAGCTTTGGGAATGCCATTGTTCCCTATCTCAAGGGCTTTGAAACCCAAAATGGCCAAGTTTCTGCAGGGTTTAGCCGCATGTTTCAACTCTATCGGGGCAGGGCCAATAGCGATCGCGCCCAAGGCAAAAACAAATCCGCTGGGCTTTCCTCAGAAGTGCTGGGGAATATCACTGCACCCGTGCGGACGGCAACCTTCGGCGGAAAATCCTTGGCTGGCAACACTAGGGGCGGTCGCGAACAAGTCTATCGCGTTCGGGTGATGCAGTCTGCGAGTGGGCGATCGCCCCAAATCCGCCAAAGTGTGCGGGAATATCTAGTGAGCTTTGAGCAGCTTACGGCGAATTTACAACGCATGAACCAACGCGGTTGCCGTGTGATCGATGTTTCCCCAGCTTAGGGCTAGATCCCATGTGACCTATTTCATTCATTAGGAGAATTTTTTGTGGCAATTACAACTGGAGCATCCCGATTAGGGACAAGCGCCCTTACTGGCCCTGTGGAACTGCGTCCTAACTGGACAGCAGACAATGCCAAGACCGTGATCCATGCCGTTTATCGCCATGTATTGGGCAACACCCATCTGATGTCGAGCGATCGCCTTCCTGCCCTGGAATCTTTGCTCAACGATGGGCAGCTTACGGTGCGTGAGTTTGTTCGTGCCGTTGCGAAAACGGAGCTATACAAAAGCAAGTTTTTGTATCCTCATTTCCATACCCGCGTGATTGAGCTGAATTTCAAACATCTCCTCGGTCGTGCCCCTCACGACGAAGCGGAAGTGATTGAACACTTCGATCGCTATCAAACCGAAGGGTACGAAGCCGATATTGACTCTTACATCGACTCTGCTGAGTATGAAGAAAAATTTGGCGAATCGGTTGTGCCCTACTACACGGGCTTTGAGTATCAGCCCGGTCAAAGAACAACCGCCTTTACAGGGTTATTTAGCCTATATCGGGGCTATGCCAATAGCGATCTCTCCCAGATCAGCGGTGCAAGTTCTTGTCTTGCCACCAATCTCGCCAGCAACAGTGCCTCGGCTATTGTGGCCCCTTCTGGCAGCGGTAACGGGTTTGCGTATCTAGCGGCAGAGCAGGGAACCATGCCCAATCGGGTCTTTGGTCGTTCTGCGGTTGGTTCAGGCAGCCGGCTCTATCGCATTGAGGTATCGGGCCTAAATTTACCTCGATATCCCAAGGTTCGACGGGTCAACAAAGAGTACGTTGTGCCCTTCGAGCAGCTCTCGAATACGCTCCAGCAAATCAATAAGTTGGGTGGAAAAGTTGCGAGTGTCACCTTGGCGAAGTAACGTCTGCGATTCGCCAAATTCATCTTCTTCAGTCTTACCACTGTGTAAAACCTATACGGAGACCTAATTATTATGCTTGGACAAGCCATTTCGAGTGCATCCAGTGCAACGGCCAATGGTCGCATTTTTGTCTACGAAGTGACGGGCTTACGGCAAAATGATCAGACGGATAGTTCTAGCCATTCGGTGCGCCATAGTGGCTCAACGTTGGTTCAGGTGCCCTATGGTCGCATGAATAGCGAAATGCAGCGGATTGGAAGATTGGGTGGTCAGATTGTGAATATCTATCCCCTCTCTGCCCAATCTGAAGGGTAATTCGGATTGATTCAACAAAAAGGGGCACACTTACGTGTGTGCCCCTACCTAATATTGCGGTGAAGATTAGGCGACGCAGTCAAACAACATGGTTGTCATGTAGCGTTCTGTCCATTCTGGGCCAAAGGATTTTTCGAGCACCCGTCGCGTTTTATCATTTTCTTGTTGCCGGGTACAATAGCGCCGCTGCCCTTCTTGGACTTGGACTAGCTCTAAGTGGGTTGTTACAGGAATTGTGGTACAGGCCAATTGACAATGAAGACTTAACAATTCCTGTATACGGTTGAGGAATAATGCTTCTTCCTGCTCATTGACTGGACGCACAAATAAGCAAAAGTCTGAAAAAATATCGCCCCACTGGGGCAGTTCACGGGGTTGGGAGAATTTGATCGCCGGAAGGGCAGATAAGGCGGTTTGGTAGCGTTTGGGTAAGGCACGATCTGAACGAATGGGAGAAAGATCGGCGATCGCCGCACTCACCGTTCCCCGCGCCCCCACTACATCTGCGCCAAAAATAGGGATGGCATAGTTGGGGTTTGGAAACATCACACAGTGAAGGATGTCCAGATTATTGCCAACCCTTGCGAGTTCCAAATGCAGTTTGCGGAATTGGGTGGTTTGATAGCAGTGGTTTTCAATGACCAAGCGCTCACCCTCTAGGTGTCCTTCCACATAGCCAAGGTCTTCTGGCATCTGATAAGGCGATAAGTCTAGGTTTTTCTGCCAGACAGACTCAATACAATCTGCTAATTGATGAATTAAAGGAGATTGCTGAGATCTCAATGTGCCTTGCATAGAAACAGTCATAAACTTCCACTCCGCTCAGGTGAGATACTCTAACTTTGCCCCACAGCCCGTGCAAAACCTGTGCAAGCAGGGAACTCATGCATCGCGAGTCAAGCATTCCCGAGGTTTTAAATAGTCTCAGTAGATCACAAATAATGACCTTCCCAAGAAATCGTTACACTCGATCCCCCTAAATCCCCCTTAAAAAGGGGGACTAAGACCAATTCCCCCCTTTTTAAGGGGGGCTAGGGGGGATCGAGTGTAAGAAGTTTGTGATCTACTGAGTCTCACATTAATATCAACTCTCACCTTTTCCAGGATCGAACGCGATTGAGTCGATTCACAATTCGATTCGCCAAATCATCTCCCATCACTGGTTTACAGAGAAAGTCATCTGCACCCATTCGAAACGCTCTGTTCTGGGTTTTAGCATCTTCTATGGCACTCAAAAATAACACAGGTAGTTGCTGCCAATGGGGGTCACTGCGAAGAATTTGGCACAGTTCCAATCCGTTCAGGTTTGGCATTTTTATATCCAAGACCAAGGCATCTGGTTTTACACTCTGGAGCACTGCCCAAAACTGTTGCGGATCCGAAAGGGTGGTGACTTTGAAGCGCCAAGGCTCGAGCAGTGCAGGCAGGGTTTGTAACAAAAGATCGTCGTCATCTACAAACATGACCTTTGCATCTGGGGTTGGAACTTGAACCAAACTCATTGCACAGTTCAGGATTTGAGCAATGCTCAGGGATTGCTCCAGCAAAAAGGTGCCGCCCCACCGCGAGACATCCAGACGGTGCTTTAGGTCATCCTGGGTTCCCACAATGAGGACAGGAATTTTAGGGAGATGATGGGAAAGGGTTTGTAAAAATTCGATTCGCTGGGTTGGGTTGGGTAAACGCAGCAAAATGACGTCCGGTGATGTCTGTGCTAATGCCTGGTAGGCGACTTCTAGGGTGGGGGCGATCGCCGTCCGCACGCCTAGCTGGGCTGCAATTTCTGTAAAGGGCTGGATGAACTTTAGATCTGGATCGACAACCAATATCGTTCCAGCTACCCCAGAATGCGGCTCCTGTTGCAGGCTGGTCGTCGCCTGAATCTCCTGTTGCAGTGTTGTTAGAAGGGTATCAATCATGGCGATCGATGGCGAGGAGAGGAGCGTCGCTTCACCCAGGAGTCCTTCTAAACGACGGGCGATCACCTCACCTTGAGTCAAGCCAAACAACCCCAAGGTTCCCACCAATTTATGGGCGATATGGTGGGCTTCCGATGGTTGCTGCGGGCTGGATTCATCGGTTTGTAATGCCTTTACCATTTGGGCAAGCACCTCTATTTGGGCGAGGCATTGGGGTTGAGTGGTGATCCAGGTTTCGCACAGAAATTCAAAATATTGTGCATTGTGCCTTGGATCTCGGGTTGCACTTAGGTTGGCAGGACTGGGTTCTGGCGCTAAAGAGAACGGTGAAGACGGGCTTGCAGGTTCCTCAGGAGATTTAAGATAATAGCCTCGACCATAGAGGGTACTAATAAAATCAGGCGGTGCACCTGCATCTTGCAGTTTGGAGCGTAATCGCCGAATGTGCGATCGCACCGTTGCCTCTGCGGGAAACTCATCGGAGGACCATAGACGGTCTAAAATTTCATCGTTACTTAAAAGATGGCGAGTGTCTTGGAGTAGAAGCTCAATCAGATCGTATTCTTTGGTGGTCAGAATGAGGGGTTGACCGTTATAGGTAACTTCACAGGTTGCTGGATCGAGGAGCAGATCGCCCCAGCTCATTAAAAGCGATGGCGTTGCATTACATCGCCGCAAAAGTGCTCGAATGCGCGCAATCAGCTCCTCCCCATCAAAGGGCTTAATCACATAGTCATCGGCCCCTGCATTGAGTCCCTGGATTTTAGCGGTGCTGCTGTCTTGAACCGTGAGCATCAGGATAGGGACGGTGAATTCCTGCTCTCGAAAGCGCTGGCAGAGGGAGATGCCATCTAGCTTGGGCAGCATCACATCCATCAAAATCAGGTCATAGTCAAAGGTGGAACCATAGGTCCATCCCATTTCACCATCCCTCACGGCATCCACAATAAAGCGATGGGCCGTGAGGCTTTTCGTTAAAACGGCAATAACCGCATCATCATCCTCTACCAATAGGATTTTCATGGTCGCAGATCCCAGCGAAGAATTTTAGAAATCTGACCTGGGAGGTCTAAAGAATTAAAGGGCTTAGTAATCACCCCACTCACGCCTAAATTGTTAAGCTGAACTTTTTCTGAGGTTTGCGCCTTGGCGGTTAAGAAAATTACCGGAATTTGCTCTGTTTCAGGATAGGTTTTTAGAGCCTGAAAAGTAGCAATTCCATCCATGTCCGGCATCATTACATCTAGCAAAATCACGTCTATTTCTTCGGATTGTGCGGTCTGAATGCCTTCAAGACCCGAACTCGCAGTCAGCACCTCCCAACTTGCAGCCATGCAAATTCCAAACCTCACCACAGTTTGAATGGTTTCTTCGTCATCGATGATTAAAACACGTTTCATTTCCATCGGAATTTGCCTGCTCAAGTTTTTAAGGTTGGCAATGTGAAAGAGAAAATACTTCCTTTCCCAAAGGTACTCTCAGCCCAAATCTTACCGTCATGCTGTTCAATAATTTTGCGGCAGATGGCCAGCCCTAGTCCGGTGCCGCCTTTTTTGCGAGAGTCGGAGGAATCCACCTGATGAAAGCGCTCAAAAATACTTTCTAACCGATCCGCTGGAATCCCTTGGCCCTGGTCACGGACTTGGAACAATACCTCCTTTAGCCCCCCTTCTAAAGACTGGCGGTAGGCAACGCTCAAGGTCACAACGCCATGATTAGACGAAAATTTAATCGCATTACTGAGCAAGTTCGTCAGCGCCTGCATAATGTAGTCGGCATCGGCCCAAATCCGAATATCTTGAGGCTGGGTGGCAACGGTAATGCCCTGTTGTTGGGCCATTGGCTGCATGGCTTCCATCGCCTGAGTCATCAAGTCAGCGGCGTTATGGGCCTGTTTGTTCATGGTCACTTCGCCAAATTCGATCCGCTGTAAGTCCAGCACGTTGTTGACCAATCTGACAAGGCGTTCCGTATTCTCATCGGCAATCTCTAGCATTTGCTGTCCATCCGTTGAGAGCGTGCCCAGTCGCCCTGTGGTCAGAATTTTGAGGGCGCTATGCATGGAGGTGAGGGGTGTCCGCAGTTCGTGACTCACCACGGCAATAAACTCATCTTTCATCCGCTCAATGGCTTTGCGATCGCTGATATCGCTGGTCAGGGCAAAAAATCCCTTGACCCTTTTTTCCTCATCCAGGTGAGGGATATAGGTCACGTTGACGGATTTCGTGCTTCCATCGTGAACTATCACTTCGTTCTCGTAGGTCACAACCTGTCCGGCTAAGGCGGCTTCGACGGCAGATTGCATTCGCAGGTAACAATCCTCGCCCCATACCTCTCGAAGGTTATGGCCCTGAATATCCACCGGACGCTGATTCAGCCAGTCTTCGTAGGCTTTGTTGTTAAAGCGATAGTTTTGGTGATGGTCTACGTAGGCAATCAGCACGGGTAGTGCATTGGTGATCAGACGCAGTTGTTCTTCACTTTGGCGCAGGGCAGATTCGGCCTGCATCCGGTCATTGATCTCTTGCTGAAGGTCATGGTTCATCTGCTGGAGCTGCGCCGTTCTCGCTTCCACCACGTCCTCTAGGTTTTCTAGGAGTTGAGCTTGGGCGATCGCAATGCTAATCTGATCGGCCAATTGCTGCATCAGCTCCAGTTCAAAATCGGCCCAATGGCGCGGCCCGCTGCACTGATGGGCAATCAGCAATCCCCAAAGTTGATTTTGAGAATTTCCTTCGGGTTGAGGTTGAGCATTCAGGTTCTGGAGAATGGGGACAATTAACTTAGATTGAATCTGAAATTGGTCAATAAACTCCACCAGACACTCCGCCAGTCCAGCAGCGGGAGCATGGACATCGGAAATGGCCCGTACCCGCCCTTGGGTATAGAGCGTTTGATAGTCTTTGGGAAACACTTCTTCAGGGAATTCCATTCCCAAAATGGCAGGGTACTCGGGCAAAACCGACTCACTGATGGGTTTTCCGGTGCCATCGGGTAAAACCTGATAAATCAGCACCCGATCTGCGTGGAGAATGCGCTTTACCTCCGTCACCGTCGCCCGCAAAATCTCCTTAAGCTGAAGCGACTGTCTAATTTTGAGCGTCACTTCTGAAAATAGCTCAACTCGCTGACGCTGCCATTGCAGTTCATCTTCCGCCTGCACTTGGCGCTGGGTTAAGTCTCGAAAAATCGCCAGATGAACCTGGGGACAGACGTTATAGGTCAAGGTATATTCCACGTTGCGCGTTACCCCGTTGGAACAAGCAACGGTGATCTGTCCGGTTGTGGATGGCTCCGTTGGCTCCTTTGGAGAATTAGAATGCACCTCAAAGGCGGTTTTGCTAAATTTTGCAAGAGGTTTGCCCACCAAGACCCGTCGCGATCGCCCAAACAATTCACAGGCAGCGTCATTCACTTCCATCACATGACCGTTATGGTCTAGAACGGCGATCGCATCTCCAGCTTTTGCCAATATCGGCTGGAGAAGTCGTTTTTTTGCTTGCCGCTGACGGGAGGTTGAACTGAGCTTTGGAGTTTGCAAGGGAGATATAGGTATCGTAAATGCACTAAGCCAGACCCCTTCAAGGGTTTGTAGCAATAGCTTATCCTCTGTTTTAAGCCGATTGTCACTTAACGTTGTTAAAGTTAAGAACTAGATATATTAGGTGTTATAAAACTTAACTGGTGTTTTGTACTCAATTGAGGACTGAGCGAAGTCGAAGCCCTCAATTGAGTACTTGACTTTAAAAATCCGGCTAGCGTTTAGGGTTGATGGAAATTTTGACGCAGGTGTTACCGTGGCTTCTGCTATTTTTTGCCAGCGTAATGGCAGGAGCGCTTAATGGTGTTGCGGGGGGCGGGAGCTTTATTACGTTTCCGGCCCTTATTTTTGTTGGACTACCGCCCATTAACGCCAACGCGACCAACAATACGGGAACTTGGATCGGATACCTGTCGAGCTTCTATGCCTATCGCCAAGATCTGGGGGTGCGATCGCAGGGGCTATGGCGTCTAATTTTGATTAGTCTTGCGGGGGGCCTCATTGGTTCTGTGTTGCTGCTCAACACACCGCAGTCCGTTTTTGCCCAGCTAGTCCCCTACCTCCTGTTGCTGGCAACCACCCTTTTTGCCCTTAATCCGTCGCTGAAGCGTCTACAGAGCAGGCATGGTGCCCTGCCTTCTAAGAGGTCGCTTTTGCTTCTAGGCGTGTTGCAATGGATGGTCGCCATCTACGGTGGATATTTTGGTGGGGGCGTGGGGATTTTGCTGTTGGCGCTGTTTGGCCTCATGGGGATGGACGATATTCACGCCATGAATGGGCTAAAGACGCTATTGAGCACCTGCATCAACGGTATTGCAATGGTGATATTCATTGCCTCAGGGACGGTGCTGTGGCCCCATGCGATCATGATGTCGGTGGGGACAATCCTGGGAGGATATTGGGGCGTTTACTACATTCGCAAGGTGGATCCAAAACTGGTGCGGTGGTTTGTGATTGCCGTGGGTCTAGGGATGACGCTCTATTTCTTTGTCAAAGCATCTTGATGCCAACACAATCATGATGCCCCAGCATTATGAAGATTTTGCGGTGGCTTCGGGTAAGACGGCCTTGGCGATCGCCTGAAGTTGAAATGATGCTGGAAATACCCCTTCTTCTTTAATGCGCAGAATATCTTCTGATGAGATTTGGAGGTTCATTTGAGCACCCACAGCCCGCACAATATCGCCACGATCCACAATCCCTGCCACGGCATCTGCGGGAGACAGCACGGTAATAAAGGGAACCTGTTCTTGCTCTAGCCGCTGGATGACCTCTGGCAAGGACGTATTTTCACGGACGGTAGGGATTTCTGTAAAGGGGCGAGCCATGTCTCTAACGCGACGTAACTCCCACTCACTGCGCTCTAAAGTATTTAGATCATCCACATTCACCCAGCCCCGATACCGTCCCTCTGATGAGGCAAAGTAGGCCGGAGCGTGGTTCACCTCCACCACATAACTATCAGCAAAGGCACGCATAGACTGCTCTGCATTCACCACCCGAAAGTCACGGGTCATGGCGTCTTTGGCCTGGAGCTTCAGCAACCCTTCCTGAAGGTTGGTCATGCGATCATAACGGGAGGCACTACTGAAGCCAAACCATCCCAAGAGTGCGATCCATATGCCGCCGAGTTGTCCGAGGAGGAGCGTTGTGAGCAATCCAAAGGTGATCGCGACTATCGCAAGAACCTGTCCTACTCGCGCCGCCCAGTGAACCCCCTTAAAGCGACTACCGGTTATTTTCCAGACCAACGCCTTCAGGATTTGTCCACCATCTAAGGGCAAACCAGGAATGAGGTTAAAAAGGGCCAGTACCAAGTTCATCTGAGAGAGGTCATTACTGATGACACGTCCAGGCGTATTGAGCGCGGTGAACTGACTGATCCCGCCTAGGAGTGCAAAGAGGGAGAGGCTGACTAAAGGGCCTGCGATCGCCACCCAAAAGGCTTGGCCTGGTGTTTTGGCTTCACTTTCAATAGAGGCAATGCCCCCATAGCCAAACAGGGTAATTGAATTTACCTTCGTGCCTTGAGATTTGGCAACCAAGCTATGGCCTAATTCATGGAGCAACACTGAGGCAAACAAAAGCAGCAATGCTAGGGCCAAGGCAACGCTCCAGGCTTGCCAGATTACCCAAGTGGGATGTGACCTTTGTAAGAATTGACCATTTTGGAGGGTAAATAATCCCACAATCAAAAACCAGGATGAGTCAATGATGAGTGGAATCCCGAAGATCGCCCCCACTTGCCAACCGGAACGAGTGCGTCCTTGCATTGCGATAGCCCTTTGTCAACGTTGACGGTGGTGTTTTGATCAATTGAGCCAGATTTTTCCGCTACAACCCTATGGTAAATAATATTCCTAGTAAAATGCTGAGAGGCGGCTTGAAATATCAAGAAAATGCCCTGAAGCTGACTGTGTAGATAGAATCTGTCTTAGATCTGACGTTGAATTAAGCGTGGCGAGCCAAAGCATTAATTGAGAGACTTTAGGATAAGAGACATGTTTGAGAAAATTTTAGTCGCAATCACTGCTTCAGAATCTAATTTGTATGTTTTTGATCATGCGTTAACCTTGGCAAAGGTGACAGGTGCTCGTTTAGGGATCATTCATGTGACAGATCCAGACGAAACTGATGAAGAGATGCCTGCCTACCTCAATGGATTGGAACCCTACATGAAGGGAGAAGATGAATCAGAACCCTATTGCTATGTTGGGCAGTTTGAGTCCTTGGAACCCAGTCTATTTGGAACCTATGTTTCAAAGGCAGCGGCGGAGGGGTTTAGCGTCAACTGTATTCATTGTTTTGGAGACCCCGAGCAGGCCATCAACGACTTTGCATTGGCGTGGAGCCCTAGTTTAATCGTTCTAGGACGGCGACAGCGCTCTGGGATAGCAGAATTTTTCCTAGGAAGTGTAAGCAACTACACGCTGCATCATGCAAAATGTTCGGTATATGTGGTGCATGAACCAACCTCAAACATGTCTAAATTAACTTGAGGTGATGTTCTGACGAATATACAAATTTTTGCTCAATTTACTGTGATCTTGAGCACTTTAATCCCTCCAAACTATCACCATCACCCCCTGCGTTAGCGCATCACACTGACGGCTGTATTCCCTGATAGTAGGCATATTCACCGTTCAGGAGAAATATATTATGATTCGTCAAACATGGCTTTTACTGGGGTTGGTTAGCGTAGGGGCGATCGCGCCCTTTTTGATTTCCCCCGCCAATGCCTGCACCCCCAGCCCGGATAATCCCCACGACTGCGCTCAGATTAACAATCGGCTCAGAGTTCCCATTGTTAAAGGGGGTGGCGGGGGCGATGGCGATCCTTGGCCTCCCAATTGCCCACAGTGTGGGCAGGTTGACTTTCACTCTAAAGACCCAGTTATCTTACCTGACAGAGGATTTCAGCCCCAAGGTGACTTTGGCACACGGATACTAAATCCCCAGCCGCTTCCGCCCAAGGCTGCCCAAATTCAGTATTAGGTGATTTGGTAGGGGCAAACCTACGTGTTTGCCCCTTGCAGGGTGTTCGCAATGTTTATATTGATGGGTGGGTGGCGATCGCGTTTTTCACGGGGTAGACACGTAGGGGGCGGGGCGATCATTTTTTCACCATTTGGATGGGTTGTCGGGGTGTAATTGGTCTGTCTGCCACGATTTTGGATTATTGCGAACATAACGGCGAATGTTTTGTAATGCTATTTCATCGCGGATGATGTGTTCGTAATAATTGCTTTTCCAAACAGGGGTACCTTGCGTTTTGCGGATTTCATTAATCCGTCGAGCCGAAAAAGTTTTAAGCCCACGAACAATTTCAGGCATTCCTTGACATGCGGGAATGTTCGTAGGGGCGGGTTTAGACGACAATTGACCGCATCCATCCAATGCACGATCGCCAAAACCCGACTGATCGCCACCGAAATGCAAATCCACACCATCCCCACGATCACCATCATGCATCGGCGAAGATATTTGAGATCGCGACGGGTAGGGCGGGTTGGGTTGACTATTGGTCGGTTGGGTGCGAGATGCGATCATCAAAACTCGCCCCTACGGTGGAATTCAAAACGATAATGCCGTAGATGTGATTGGGCATGACCACAAATTAGGCAACCGTCACAGCCTGGATGGATTGCTCACTCTTAAGCTCATCTAAAATGTTTTACCTAGAATCTTTGCCATCACCTAAATCTTTTGCTGGCGATTTAGATGATGACTGAATTTCCAGCCATATCAATTATTCTGTGTAAAATAGTGTAATTAGACTAGCAAAAAATGCTATTTTTTATGATTTTAGACTCTTTTTCAACTTTTTCAATCTCATTCCTACGATTAACTTTAGCCTGCGCTTCTTGATGGTCTATGCCACCCTTTTTCCCTAGGTACTGGGTGTATGCTGGAGTGCCCGATCTCTTGGACGTAAAAATCCGCTCCCGAGACACCCATTTCGCTTGGTCAAATCCGGCACTTACCGATTCGGTTTCAATCCAGCAGCCTTTTGGTGCGACTGACCCCCGTGAGAGTATTTCAGCGATTCGCGATTCTATTTCGTCGGGTAATTTTGGATCAGGCTTCAAATCCTGTGCAATGTCTAAGGACGTATTCTGCACAAGGCAGGAGGATTGAGTCTCCAGGGGCTGCAATGCAGTTGTGTTCTTCGAGGATGAGCCTAGCTCGTTGGAAGTGACACCATTGCCCAAATCTTCAGCCTTATTAGGACGAAGGCAAACCTCCTTCCCTCGATCCTCTATCACTGTTTCAAAGGGAAACATCAGGTTGACTTCCTCAGGCGGAGGTAGTGGCTTTTCACTATCAAAATGTCGCTCAATGCCAGCAATTACACGATCCATATCCCGATGAAAATCAGGATCAGCACGTACCTGTGCAGCATTTCGATAAGCCAGAGCCTCCAGAGATTCCAACAACTGACGCGGCGCAGGCATACTCGCCCCACCCACTAACAGTGGAATCACCGGAATCTTGCGTCTCAGCGCTGACTCAATCTCAATCCTGACAAAATCCAGAGGATTCTCTAAACGGTGATTCTCCGCCTCATCCTGGACATCCAACCAAGCCCTCCCAATCACCACCAAACAAACCTGACATTGACTCACTGCTAGATCCAGATGCTCCCTAAAATCAACCCCCAAAGGTATACTGTCTACATCCTTAAACACCGAGTCTCTGCCAAAGGTATTGACTAGGCGATCATATATCCGACCCGTCACGTCATTACTGTCAACTCGACGGTAAGAGGTAAAACATTGAGGGACTTTTAGACATTTATACAGCTTATAAACCCTGAGTTCTAGGATAACCCAGCCTTCATTAAAAAATGTTGATCTTAGTTGGGCGATAATATGGAGGAGCCTAGCGATTGAAATCGCGGCTATGAGAACAATGTCTGCCTGCGCAGACTCAACATCTTGGAGTTGATCTAAAAATGGACAAACCCTAATGGTGCAGACCCCTCCAAAAATCCTAACCCTAGAAACATTTCTAACACTGCCGGAAACAAAACCCGCCAGCGAATTCATCAACGGTCAAATAGTGCAAAAACCCATGCCCCAAGGAAAGCACAGCAAACTGCAAGGGAAGCTCGTAACCACCATCAACGGCAAAGTAGAAGACAAAAGAATTGCCCAAGCCTTTCCAGAACTACGCTGCTCCTTTGGAGGGCGCGCCATCATCCCAGACGTAGCCGTCTTTTCGTGGGCACGTATCCCTCTAGATGAAAACGGAGACATTGCCAACATATTCACCACCGCTCCCGATTGGAGTATCGAAATTCTATCCCCAGATCAAAGCCAAACCAAAGTCACAGACAACCTCCTCCATTGCCTCAACCACGGCTGCAAAATGGGGTGGCTCATTGACCCAGACGAACGCTCCGTCCTTGCTTATCCTGCAAAGCAACAGCCGCAACTCTTTAGGGACGAAACAAGCATTCTGCCCATGCCCGATGTCATGAGTGGCTTTCAATTGACCGTTGGAGAATTATTTAGTTGGTTGAGATTAGATCGACGTTAACCTGAAATCCTGCGTAATAGACCTTTTGATATGATCGCCGCCCTAAAGTTAAAATTCACACCGACGCTGCATACTCAAACTATGGCGCAGATTACCGATGCTACATTAAGGTGCGATCGCGACCATAAAAGTAAACTCTACGCCCAAGCGCAACTAAAATGAGACAATGTAAGCCCGATCGCAGGAGTTATTCGTGGAGTCCCAATACAGCCCCGCCAAAATAGAGAAACAGTGGCAAAAATCCTGGGCAGATCAAAAACTGCATGAAACCCCCACCGATAACAGTAAGCCTAAATTCTATGCCCTGTCCATGTTTCCCTATCCGTCCGGGAACCTCCACATGGGCCATGTCCGCGTCTATACCATCGTAGATGTGGTTGCCCGCCATAAACGAATGCAGGGCTATCGCGTCTTGAACCCGATGGGCTGGGATGCCTTTGGGTTGCCAGCAGAAAATGCGGCGATCGAGCGGAACATCCCGCCTGCAACGTGGACTTACGCCAATATTGACCAGATGCGCGATCAGCTCAAGGATTTGGGCATCTCTTTCGACTGGGAAAAAGAAGTCACTACCTGTTCCCCTAACTACTATCAATGGACACAGTGGCTGTTTTTGCAGTTTTTACAGATGGGCTTGGCCTATCAAAAAGAAGCCCTCGTCAACTGGGATCCGATTGACCAGACGGTTTTAGCCAATGAACAGGTCGATAGCGAAGGGAAATCTTGGCGATCGGGCGCAAAAGTGGAGCGTAAGCTTTTGCGGCAATGGTTTTTCAAAATCACAGACTACGCCGAACAGCTTTTGCAGGATTTGGATCAGCTCAGCGGCTGGCCTGAGCGCGTGCGTTTGATGCAGGCCAACTGGATTGGGAAATCCGTTGGTGCCCATGTCACCTTCACCACGGTCGCTGGAGATGATCTTCCCGTCTTTACCACCCGTCCCGATACCCTTTGGGGCGCGACGTTTATGGTGATTTCACCAGAGCATCCGTTGGTAGAAAAACTCACGACTCCCGCCCAAGCAAAGGCGATTAAGGCATACCAAGCCGAAGCCGCAGGCAAAAGCGAAATGGATCGCACAGCAGAAGGGCGTGAAAAAACGGGGGTTTGGACGGGCGGTTATGCCATCAACCCCGTCAATGGCGAAAAGATTCCGGTCTGGATTGCGGACTATGTGTTGGTGGATTACGGCACGGGGGCCATTATGGCGGTGCCTGCCCACGACCAGCGAGACTTTGAGTTTGCCAAGACCTTTAACTTACCGATTAAACCTGTGGTGCAGCCCATAGATAAGCCATTGTCTGCGGACACCATGACTGCCGCCTATGCGGGCGAAGGTGTGATGGTGAATTCTGGGCCGTTAGACGGAGTTCCAGCGGGGAAAGGTAAGGGTAAGAGTGTGGAAGCGGCGATCGCCCATCTCGAAACCACCCAAAAAGGCAAGGGTACCTCCAACTACCGTCTGCGCGACTGGCTCATTTCCCGCCAACGCTACTGGGGCTGTCCTATTCCCATCGTGCATTGCCCATCGTGCGGCGTAGTACCCGTACCCGATGCAGACTTACCCGTCAAGCTTCCTGACAACGTTGAGTTTTCAGGCAAAGGTTCACCTCTCGCCAAGCTAGAAGATTGGGTGAACGTCCCCTGTCCCACCTGCGGTACCCCCGCCAAGCGCGAAACCGACACGATGGATACCTTCATGTGTTCGTCGTGGTATTTCATGCGCTACCCCGATGCTCAGAACACAGGGGCAGCGTTCGATCCGGCGATCGCCAAGGACTGGATGCCCGTAGACCAATACGTCGGCGGCATTGAACACGCGATTTTGCATTTGCTCTACTCGCGGTTCTTTACGAAGGTGATGCGCGATCGCGGTTTACTCAACTGCGACGAACCCTTTAAGCGTCTTCTCACTCAAGGTATGGTACAGGGCAAAACCTATAAAAATCCAAAAACCGAGCGATATGTTATCCCTCAGAACATTAAGGATTTAGTCAATCCCATCGATCCAGACACTGGGGATGCTTTGGAAATTGTCTATGAAAAAATGTCAAAATCCAAGCACAACGGCACCGCTCCTGGTGAAGTTATCTCTAAATACGGCGCGGACACGGCTCGGATGAACATCTTGTTCAAAGCCCCGCCTGAAAAGGATTTGGAATGGGATGATGCTGACGTTGAAGGTCAATTCCGATTCCTCAACCGCGTCTGGCGACTCGTCACCGAATCCCCCGCGTCCTCTTCCGCCTCCACCAAACCCCTAACCAAAGAAGAAAAAGACCTCCGCCGCGCCATCCATACCGCCATTAAAGAAGTGAGCGAAGACCTTCAGGATGAATACCAATTCAACACCGCCATTTCCGAACTCATGAAGCTCAGTAATGCCCTCAGCGATTCTGGCCTCAAACAATCTAGGGTCTTCGCTGAAGGGATTCAAACCCTCATTACCCTGCTTGCACCGTTTGCACCTCACATTGCCGAAGAGCTTTGGCACCAGATCGGCCATGCTGATTCGGTGCATCAGCAGTCTTGGCCCACGCTAGATTCTGACGCGCTCATCTCTGATGAGTTAACTCTCGTCATTCAGGTGATGGGCAAAACCCGTGGCACCGTCCAAGTCCCTGCCAGTGCAACCCGTGAAGAACTTGAAACCTATGCTCGTGACTCCGAGATTGGGCAGCGGTATTTAGAGGGGCAGACCGTTAAAAAGGCGATCGTGGTGCCTGGGAAACTGGTGAATTTTGTGCTGGGTTAGCTTGCTGATGGCAAAAATTCTGGAGAGAGAATGTCTGCGATCGCATAGGGGCATTCAGCGGGAAATGTCGTCAGGGGCAAACCCGTTTCATCTGAAGCGAGTTCCCGCGCGTCGGCGTAACATTCACTCAATATTTCTTCTGGGTAAGGCTTGAGACTAGGAGATTTTTTGATCTGCCGTTCGATCCGCTGCCGATGCTCTCGAATAGAAGCTCTCCAACTATTGGTCTGTTTGTGGGGCTGAAATTCCCATTTGAGTAGGTGCAGCAAAACGATTTTAAGATTGCTATAAAGGGCATCTCGTTCGCGCCTGCTCAAGTCCTCAACCTCTTCAATTAAGTTCACTAGGTCTATATCTGAAATACGACCGTCTTTGAGCATCTGAGCAGTTTGTTCTGCCCAGAGCGCAAAGTCCGTGGCATAAAGCGTGGTTGTGTAGGTCATGCCTCATCATCCTTCCGTTCGTTCGCGCTAGGCCGCTTCAACAAAATGACTTGTTACAGTCGCATTAATGTGTTTCCACTTTAATGCGATCTCTTGACCTGTTCAGCACCTATCCGAACACGTTCTTCATCCAAGGCTTTTTCAAGGTATTCTCCAGTTTCACGCTGTTCTTGGGCTTCCGTTTCATCAACGTCGCACCATTCCTGTAGCATGGCGATCGCCTTATCCTTTTGCTCTGCCGTAAGCGGCTCTAGCAAAGATTTCTGATTATTATTGGGTTTAATTGGTGTGGTTGTCATACTTCACCATCCTTTTTTTAAGCGAGTTGGACAGCTTATGGCTATGGATACGGAAGACCTTCACAGAGCAGAGAGCGCCACAGAAATATTGTATTTCCATAACACCATCTATTTTAGCTATTTTGTTCAGCGCTCAATACTTTAAGCTGTAGGGTGGGAGAACGATAGTCAAAAACTCTGGCAAAGGAAAATACATTCATACACCTTAGTGTTATCTCAGCGAAGCATCGAGGGAACAATACTTACAAACACGCCCCATCACTGAAGCATGAGCAGAATATTTTCAGAAGGCGTTTTTAGTGAAGATATAAGGAGCATGTAGTGCAAAATCATCCGAAAACAAGCTTTTGGGGCAATGTTCTTGATAATGTGCAGGGCGCTGCCAATACGGCAGGAACATTTCTCGACCAGGTAAAAGGGAATCAGCAGTTTCAGGATTTAGCAAAACAACCTCAGATTAAGCCTTTTCTGCTTGCACTGGAGCGAGTGGACATACAGAGTGCTCAAAAGCATGTTCAGAAAATTATGAGGAATCATCCTGACTGGAATGCAGAAAAGGTTGCCGACCAGCTCATTCAAGAAAAAGCCATTCTTTTGGGCACTCAGGGTCTATTATCTAGTCTTGTGCCAGGTTTTGCGGCTGGCTTAATGGCAGTCGATTTAGCTTCTTCTTTAGTTGCACAAGCAGAACTCATTTACCAGATTGCCTGTGCTCACGCAATGGATCTTCATGATCCGGCTCGAAAAGCGGAAGTCTTAACCATTTTTGGTCTTGCACTGGGTAGCGGTATGGCGCTCAAGTTTGGCGTAGGCTTTGCGGCTCGAAATCTCCCAGTAGCAGGTGCATTGGTGGGTGCTGGTGGCAATGCCGTCATGACCTATGCGGTTGGTTTTGCTGCCTATAAGTATTACAACGCGATCGTATCAGGGAAAACTCAGGAACAAGCCCTTGAAGAAAGCCAGCAGGCAACGGAGCTGGTTCTTGAAGAAGCTTCTGTCCAAGAAAGTGCTTTAGATGGCATCTTAGCTCACATGATTTTGGCAGGTCAGCCAGAACTGAGCATTGAGGATATTGAACGAAACTTAGCTCAGTTACCTCTTGAAGAGGCTTCGCGCGCCAGCATTTCTAAGCATTTGGAATCGTTACGAGACTTCGATACGTTGCTGATGGAGCTACAGCCAGAGTATGGTCTAGTTGCCTTAGCTCAGGCTGAACGTCTTGCGCGTTCGGATGCCCAAGTTAACCCTCAAGAACAAAAGCTGCTGACTAAATTAGAGCAACGATTTCAGGAACAGGCTGAAATGCTAGATACTATGCTGCCTAGTAACTATATTTTGACCGATGAGTTTAAACAAACCATTCGAGGCGCACAATTTAGCCACGATGGTTTATATCTGTGTGCATGTAGTGATGACCGCAGCCTAAAAATCTGGAAAACCTATGACCAGTGCAAGTCGTTCCAACTAATCCATAACCTACAAGGCGCTCATAACGACGAGATTAAAGCACTCAGCATTAGCCTAAACGATGAACTCTTGGCTACCGCATCTGAAGACCGAGTGCTTGCTTTCTGGGACTACCGAAACGGTCAAAAGGTTAAACAAATTGAGAGTGGACACCAAAAAGGGATCTTCTCGCTAGCATTTGGACAGGATCAAATGCTAGCCAGTGGCAGCGAAGACGGTGAGATTAAACTATGGAACGTCAATAGCGGGGCGGTGCGACGTTCGCTATTTGGACATAAAAGGGCTGTATGGTGCCTTGTCTTTAATTCTGCCGGAAATGTTTTAGCAAGTGGCTCCAACGATGACACTACTCGGTTATGGAATCCATCTAATGGGGAAACCATTCGAGAACTCAAAGGGCATCAACATGGAGTTTATGCCCTAGCCTTTAGTGCTGACGGACAAACTTTAGCTACAGGAAGCTGGGATCAAACCATCATCCTCTGGGATGTTGAAACAGGTGAACAGCGTACCGTGCTTAAGGGGCATAAAGCCGCCGTTTGGCAATTGGCTTTCACACCAGATCAGCAATTTCTGGTCAGCGCATCAGATGATAATTCCATTATTATTTGGGATCTTGCGACGGGTAACATTCGGATTCGTCTTGATGGTCATCAGAATGGAATCTATGCGCTAGCAGTCTCGCCCATCAGCTCTGCGATCGCCAGTGGTAGTTGGGACAAATCCTTACGCATCTGGAATGTTGACCTGAGCGAATAGCAATTTATTGAAACAAATGCGGACAAAAGGACTTGAACCTTCACTTCGTGAGAAACTAGAACCTAAATCTAGCGCGTCTACCAATTCCGCCATGTCCGCAGGAATTCACGATCACTATCATAACACCTTGTCCTCAAAACGGAAGCCCCTACCAAGAAACGCGATCGCCAATCTTCTGCAAAACCTTCGCTTTCACCCCAGATACGCGTTTTAGATCCTCCAGGGACGTAAACGGCTGCTGCTGCCGAGCGTCTACAATGCGCTGCGCCAACCTAGGCCCAACCCCAGGCAAACTTTCAATTTCTTTAGCAGAAGCAGTATTAAGGTTAATTCGCTCAGGTTTAGAGGTTGGAGAACTGGATTGAGTTGTGGCAGACACCTCACAGGTTTGCCGCATCGTTTGCCAAGCCTCCCGCAGCCTATCCGGTAAACCGAGACGACTGTTCGCCCAGAGCCTGTCGTACTCCCGTTCGTAGTGAGCGGCGACCGTAGGGTGCTCAATTACCAGCAGCGTTTCATCATTCTGGCGATCGGCGGCTTCCGTCCAGTTATGAGAACCCATGATGACGGTGTTTGCATCCACTACGCCAAATTTATGGTGCAAAAGGTCGCCAGGGGGCAGTTTGGGAATACCAACCGTTTGGATGGGATACACCCAAGGATGGTTATTAGCCTCCGTTCGGCAAGATTTAGCCGTGGAATCTGAGTTTGTACTCTCTTGGGGCGCTTCGGGCGATTCACTCACTTTATGACTACGGGCGGGGAGTGTGGCCCCCAATAAATCGAGGGCTTCGCTATAGTACTGAAACGCAAAGCTAGGCTCGATGAGAACTCGTATCGCAGCGCCTTTTTGAGCCGCCGTTTCGAGCTGATTGGCGATCGCCTGATCTGAAAATACAAACAGCGCCAAATCGATCTTTTTGCGCCCCTGAGCAAGGGTTTGACCAATCAGCCCGCTGGAGCTGAAGTCCCAAGGTATTTGGGCAGGCGTAGGCGAAAACTTCACCTGAACTGCCGCGTCCCCCAATATGATGCGCTGGGCAGGTCGAAAGGGTTTATTTTCGCCAAACCGACTGTCTGGTTTCCCGCCAGGGCCGTCACCCCAGAGAATATTGAACTCTTCCGTGAACAGAGCGGCGATCGCCCCACTCTGAATCTGCACCAGGGAATTGGCATTGCCCAAACTCTGCTGGGGCGCAAAGTCCCCGTGGATATCCGACATGGTGAAGTTTGCCGAGGTCACAATCAATTTCTGACCGTCCACCACTACAAATTTATGGTGCATCAATCCACTTCCCGCAGAGCCATCGGCGGTATCGTCTAGCCACGGGATTCCGGCTTTGGCAATGATTACCAGCGCATCGTATCGATCAATTTCGCTAGCGCTCAGTTGTCCGTCACCATTGCGGTCAATCAGCTTTAGATTTTGGCGGTAGCGCTCCTGCTGGTGTTGATCCATCTGCTGAACTTCGGTGGTGCTGATGCTGCTTTGGGGACGGCTATAGGTGTTTTCAAGGACAAGACGGACGCGGACTCCGGCTGCGGCGCGATCGCGTAAAGCCTCTGCGATGAGGGGCGATCGCAGTTCTTGCACAGCTACATCCACGGTAGAATGTGCCTGCTGAATGTGATCAACGATGATTTGCTCAAGGTTATCGCCCAGTCGGGTTTGGTTACGGTAGGGTTCTTTGTAGCGATTGACGGGGTTGTGGTTGGTGTAGACCTGAATGTAGGGGTGTTGGGGGAGGGGCTGCGATCGCTCAGCATTAAGGCTTGGCACCTGGAACCAGTGAAAAATCAATGTCAGCACAAAGCCTAGCCCGATCAAAAAGAGAACGGAGTGCAAACGATTGAACTGAAGTTGCAGCTTTGGCAGTTCCATGTCCTATCCAAAACTTACGTTAATGGTGATTTGTGAATTTAATCTGAAATGCTTTACATCAGTCGTATCAATCGGTCATATTCAATCTAAGCACTGATATAAAGTAACAAATCTTATACGCTTCGGCCTGGAGACAAGCCATGCAAAAATGGATATTAGAAGGATTAATGATTGGCATGGCGAGTGTCGTAATAGGGGGTGGAATATCTATATTAATATCAAAAAATTCTAAGGTAACGCTGGCAGGAAGCACCTTAGGTGCAGTTGCAGGCTCAGCCGTATTAGCAAAACGACGCTATCAAGTTTTATCTAAAACAGAATTTCAATTAAAAATAGTACAGGCAGAATTAACAGCCAATGAAACTGAGAGATATGATTCACAATCTCATCTCTTGACATTAGAAAATGAATTAAAGTTAATACAGTCAGAATTTTCAGCTCTTCAAGCTAAGACATCTCATTCCCAATCTGACATTTTAATATTAGAGCGTCAATTGAAATTAGCACAGACAGAACTTCTTATATCTCAAACAGAAGCATCCAAAGCACAAGCTGAGATCTCACTACTTTTAGAGCAGTTAAAACCTACTGAATTAAAGGTAGAGGAAGAAGTCTTTCAAAATCAACATACTGAAGCTACTTTTATTATTGATGCACCAGTTGATTGAGTATAGAACGAAAGTTTTGGAAATTTGCTATGGTCAATTAAGATGAGTTGGTGAGCGGGTTGGTAGCCTTCAGAAATTTTCTAAGAATGTTTGAGGCTTTTGTTCTAACAATTTAGATAATGTGACGACCTTTATTCCTCTGCGTTGTAGTTCCGGCAAAACCTGTTCTAGAGTTTGAGCGGTTCGTTTTCCCCATTCTCCATTGTCTCCATGATCATGAAGAATAATGATTGCCCCAGGACGAACATTGCTTAGTATTTGTGCGGTAGCAAACTGAGATGATGGAATCAGGGTGTCATAGGGCCAAATGGAGCCTAAGGCTACCCGATAATGGTATTTCTTGGCAATGTTTATCATGTTGCGATTTGCCATTCCACCGCCCGGTCTTAGCCAACGCACTTGAGCCGACTTATCTTTCACCTGCGCAACGTCTAAAATACTTTTCTGAGTCATGTGCAATTCTGCTTCAAAGTCTCTAAGCGGAAGTGTGATGCTTTGCTCGTCTTTCCAGAGATGATTGCCGACTTCATTGCCATGGTCAAGCATTTCCGTAATCAAGCGCTTACTACTGGGCGTTATCCGCTCTCCGATGAGGAAGAAGGTTGCATGGGCATCATATTTTGAGAGAACTTCTAAAATCTGATGGGTTGTTTTGGGATTATGGGTTTCGATGTTATCCGGCCCATCGTCAATGGTGAGTGCAACCATTGGGGCTTCTGTCTCAACAAAAAAAACAGCCCCTGGACAAAGCCACGGCGATATCTGCATCCACAGCCACCTTGGCTGAAGCCAAAGCAGGCTCATTACGCTTCCGGCGATGAGCAAAGGAAAAGCAATGAGCAGCATTTGATTAGGGATTTTCATGCCCATTCAACTTCCTAGAACCGTCGGAGTACACCAGATTCAGCTTGCTCAAGGGTATCTTTGAGAGATTCCGCTACGGCTGGCGCATTTAAGAATGGATCGTTAAAGATTTGGCGAGGCGTTAGCTTTTTGCCGTAAAATCGCTGGTTGCGCTCAGGATCAAAAGACAGTTCTGTGCCTTCAAGAGATAGCCCCCCAAATAACCCACTGCTACGGGCATAGGTATATATGGGTGCATCCTTGAACCCACGAGCCGGATTCACGGGAGACGCCTCAATAGGGCCAGCGGTTCCAGAGATACTGCCGCCAAACTTAAAGGAACCTGTCATAAACTGATTGACGGCATCCCTGCTCTTAAACACCAGGACAATATCGCTAGACTTTGCCCCAACCTGTAAGCCAATGCTGCCTGCCGTTAAGTTAATAAAAGCTGGATTACTCCAAGTGCCACCTGGATCGCGTACCACCATTACCCCTCCGCCACGGGTACCGCCCAGGAAAAAGCCCGCCCGCACCACACCCGGAATGATGGCAATCCCCTGGCTTTGCTCCAAAAGCTTTCTCGGGATGCGGCTGCCTGTATCGGTCATAATTTCTTCAAAGACCTCAACCGATCGCTCTACTTTCTTCTCAGCGTCCGGCATGGCGGCAGCACTGGGGAGATGAACAGAGGCTGACGCCACCATTGCGACGACCGGAATGGATACCCAAGGATAAAATTTCATAGCACACTCCTACACAATCAAGGTTCTGGACTAGACCTATCACGACTTACGATAATACAGAGTGGACTAAAGTACTCAACCAGTTGTTCCGCCCCGCTATAAACCACACGAATAAACCTATGAATCCATTGAGAGTTGGGGTGGCTGGCCCAGTAGGGTCGGGCAAAACCGCTTTGGTTGATGCCCTGTGCAAAGCCCTGCGCGATCGCCTTGAAATTGCAGTCGTCACCAACGATATCTACACTCAAGAAGATGCCCAGTTTTTGGTTCGCTCCCAAGCCTTGCCCATCGAACGCATTGTGGGCGTTGAGACGGGGGGGTGCCCCCATACTGCCATCCGCGAAGATGCATCGATTAATGTGGCGGCGATCGAAACCCTAGAAATGCGCTTTCCCCACTTGGACATTGTGTTTGTTGAGAGTGGTGGGGATAACTTAGCCGCCACCTTTAGTCCTGAACTGGTGGACATTACCATCTATGTGATTGACGTGGCAGGGGGGGATAAAATTCCCCGTAAAGGTGGCCCTGGCATCACCAAGTCGGATTTGCTGGTGATCAACAAAACCGATCTAGCCCCCTATGTTGGGGCCGATTTAGGTATTATGAACCGAGATACTCAAACCCAGCGCGGCTCCAAGCCTTTTGTGTTTACAAATCTGAAACACCTGGAGGGTTTGACCGATGTGGTTGACTTCATCATCCAGTATTTACCCCATCTACAAAAGCCCAATCCGCAAAAGCCCAATCCGCAAAAGTAGTCGATGCTTCCATTTAAGTTAAACCACCGCCTAAAGGTACTGAGTCTTGTTCTGCTCCTCGGCAGTGTGAGTGTCGCTTGTGACGATCCGCCCCCTGTCGTGGAAGCACCTAAGTCTAAACTCACTCTTTCCGCCTCTCGTAAGCTCCAGCTCGGCGACCTCAAGGGTGCCCTGAAGGACTACAACGCGGCGATAGCTTCGCACCAAGAGTCCGCCCAAACCCCAAACGATGCGGACACCTACGTTAATCGGGGCATTGTTCAGGATGAACTGGGGCAGCATGCAGCGGCGATCGCCGACTATACCAAAGCCATCGTCCTCAAGCCTGACCAGCATTTGGCCTACTATAACCGCGCCAATGCGCAAGCACAGATGAAGCAGTACCAGAAGGCGATCGCTGACTATACCAAAGTCATCGAACTTAGCCCTGACTATGCCTATGCCTACGCCAACCGAGGGTCTGCCCAACTCAAAGCAGGCAAAGAATCTGAGGCAATCAGCGACTTCCAAAAAGCCACTGAAATTTTTTCCCGTAAAAACGACTCCAAAAATGTTGAGCGCGTGCAGCGGTTGCTCGACAAGATCGGTGGAGCAACCGCCGCTGGTAAATAGTAACTTGGCCCATTGCCTCAGACAGATGTCCAGTTAGTAAAAAAAATTAGCGTTCCCAAACCCAATGCAAAACGGATCGAGTACCAGGCTGCTTCTTGAAGCAAACCCTTATGGGAAAATACTTTTCCTGTTTCCGACCCTTGATTTAAACATTGCGAATTCTAAACGTTTTATCAACAGGTTAAGAGTTACTCCGTTTTTGTATCGAATTTTACATTTATGTCTCAGAATAAGTCCGTAAGATCGCTCCGGTGCGGTGGGGGGCACCTGATACCGATGTTGATGAACGTTTTAGTGCTATGTTCTTGAACTACTTAATCTGAGGAGTGCTAATCAAATGACCCGACCTTTCAAAAGACGTGACTTTCTGCTCATGGGTTCCGCTGTAGCGGGAAGTCTTCTCATTAAATCTTGCACCGGTGCTCCCAGTGGCGAGACGGTTGCTTCACCCTCTGCTTCCGCAAGTGCACCAGCAGACGGCATTAAGGTAGGAATTCTACATTCCCTGAGCGGCACAATGGCCATTAGCGAAAAGAGTGTAGTGGATGCTGAAGAAATGGCGATCGCCGAAATCAATGCTGCGGGCGGTGTTTTGGGTAAACAAATTGTTGCCATCAAAGAAGACGGCAACTCGGACTGGCCCACCTTTGCTGAAAAAGCGAAGAAGTTAATCGATCAAGATAAGGTTGTAACCGTCTTTGGCTGCTGGACTTCAGCTAGCCGTAAAGCAGTGCTGCCCGTCTTTGAATCTAAAAACCACATGCTGTGGTATCCCGTGCAGTACGAAGGTCAAGACTGCTCTAAAAACGTGTTCTACACAGGCGCTGCACCCAACCAGCAAATTGAGCCTTCCGTAGATTGGCTATTAGACAAATACAAAGGCAAGCCTTTCTTCTTGATTGGCTCGGACTACGTGTTCCCTCGTACTGCCAACACCATCATCAAAGCCCAGTTAGCGGCCAAGGGTGGCAAGGTTGTGGGTGAAGACTACATTCCTCTTGGTGGCACTGAAGTAACCGCTATTATTTCCAAAATCAAAGCTGCGATGCCCAATGGTGGGGTAATTTACAACTCCCTCAATGGCGATAGCAATGTGGCCTTCTTCAAGCAGCTTCAAGGGGCTGGATTGGGACCTGATAAGTACCCTTCTATGTCTGTAAGTATTGCGGAAGAAGAAGTTAAGGCCATTGGGGTGGAGTATCTTAAGGGACACTATGCCGCTTGGAACTACTTCCAAACCGTTACAACGCCTGCCAGCAAAAAGTTTGTGGAAGCATTCAAGGCTAAGTATGGCGCTGAACGCGTTGTGAATGATCCGATGGAGTGCGCCTACAATGCCGTCTACCTCTGGAAACAGTCGGTAGAAAAGGCTAAGACCGCTGACGATCTAGAAAAGGTACGAGCGGCGGCGCTCGGGCAGACCTTTGAGGCACCTCAAGGCAAAATCACCATGGAAAACAGTCATCACCTCTCTAAATTTGTGCGAATTGGAGAAGTGGGCGAAGACGGACTCTTTAAGATTGCCTATGAGTCTAAGACTGCGGTGAAGCCTCTGCCCTGGAACCAGTTTGTGAAGGACACGAAGGGCTTTGGGTGCGACTGGTCCGATCCTAAGAAGGGCGGCAAGTACAAAATCTCCTAGCTCCAGGGGTTGTGGTTTTACGAAAGACAAACATCTTGTAGAGGCGCAAAGCATATACGCCTCTACAAGATGTATCGAACCTCACCCCAAAGGGGTATAAATTCTATTTCTGAATCTTGGGCTACAGTTTTTACGCAGCTCAAGATTCAGAATAAAAAAACGGTATTGTGTTGACCAAATAAGTGGAGAAGACAATTGCTGGCAAATTTGCTAGAAGGTCTGTTTAACGGCATCAGTATTGGTGCCGTTTTACTATTGGCAGCCTTGGGGTTAGCCATTGTTTTTGGGCTAATGGGCGTGATCAATATGGCTCATGGTGAGCTGATTATGTTGGGTGCCTACACCACGTTTGTAGTTCAAAACGTTTTTAAGGGCTTGGGTTCTCCTTGGTCTGACTATTACATCTTTTTTGCGCTGGTGGCGGCGTTTATTGTGACGGCCCTAGTGGGGATACTGCTGGAGCGCACGGTCATTCGTTTTCTCTACGGCAGGCCATTGGAAACTTTATTGGCAACCTGGGGCGTAAGCCTAATTTTGCAGCAGTTTATCCGCAGCGTGAGCGGTCAGTTTGTGATTGGCGTGGGGCTATTTTGTGCCCTATTTTTTGGCGCGATCGCCATTATTTCTCGCCGTTCAGACTATGAGCGCATTCAGGTTTGGGCGATGGGGCTGCTGCTGCCATTGTCGGCGGCGATCGCCTTTTTTGCCTCCAAAATTGCGGGTGATGCCTTCAAGCTTGCCGTTACAAAGCCTTGGTTTGGAACCCAGGGCGTTGACGTAACCGCGCCTAAGTGGCTGCGGGGCGGCTTGACCTTGGGGACTTCTACCCTTCCCTATACCCGTTTATTTATCATTGCGCTGACCATTGTTTGTTTGCTGGGTATTTACTGGTTCCTGAATAAAACAGCCTGGGGGCTTCGCATTCGCTCTGTTACCCAAAACCGAGGCATGAGCGCCTGTTTAGGCATCCCAACCCAGAAGGTAGACGCGATTACCTTTGCCATTGGCTCAGGACTCGCAGGGGTTGCAGGGGTTGCGGTGGCGCTACTCGGTTCAGTCAGCTCCAATACAGGTCAAGCCTACATCGTGGATACCTTTATGGTGGTGGTGATTGGCGGGGTGGGTAAACTGGTGGGCAGCATTATGGCGGCGGGTGCCATCGGCATTCTCAGCTATGTGATTGGCTCTAATGCCTTCGGATCGCTGTTTAGTAGCAGTCCTTTTATGACCTCGATTGCTGAGTTTTTTGCAACGGCGAGTATGGCAAAGGTTGTCGTGTTTGCCCTCATTGTGGTGTTTTTACAGTTTCGGCCTGCGGGGTTATTTCCCCAAAAGGGTCGCACGGTGGAGGCTTAGAGGATACCCATGACTGCGGTCGAAACCAAATCCCAACTTCAGCCAGACATTGCGCCGCGTAGGCGAAAGTCTCTACTGCCCGAAATTATTACGGTGGCAGTCTTAGCTCTGGTCTTTATCTTCCTGGCTCCGGCCTTACTGAACGTAATGGGGCAAGGCTCTCGCGTGAATCAGTTGGGTCGCTTTGTGGCTCTGGCGATCGCCGCCCTCGGCATTGACCTGATCTGGGGCTACACAGGCATGCTGAGTCTAGGCCACGGCATCTTTTTCGCCCTCGGTGGCTATGCCCTCGCCATGCACCTTCAGCTTCAGCTTCCGGCTGGTCAAATCCCTGACTTTTTTAATCTTTACGGCGTGACGGAACTGCCCCTGTTCTGGCAACCCTTTTACTCCCTGCCGTTTACGGTATTGGCGATCTTTATCATTCCGACCATTGTGGCTGCGGTCTTGGGCTATCTGGTGTTTCGCAACCGCATTCGAGGGGTGTATTTTTCCATCCTGACCCAGGCTGCGCTGATTGTCTTCTTCAACTTTTTTAACGGGCAGCAGAAGCTCATCAACGGCACCAATGGCCTTAAGACGGATACGGCGCAGTTTTTTGGGGCACTGGTCAGTGAACCCAGAAACCAAACCGTCTTTTTTGTCTTAAGCGTTTTGTTTCTAGCGCTAGGCTATGCCTTTTGCCGCTGGCTCACCAGCGGACGCTTGGGGCGGCTACTGGTCGCCATCCGCGATGATGAGCCGCGCGTTCGGTTTTCGGGCTATGACCCCACCTGGTACAAAGTGTTTGTTTTTGCCGTTTCTGCTGGGTTGGCAGGCATTGCGGGAGCGCTATACACAGTGCAGTCTGGCATTATTACCCCCAAGGCAATGGACATTGCCTTTTCCATTGAAATGGTGATTTGGGTTGCAGTGGGCGGTCGGGCAACGCTGGTGGGTGCGGCTCTGGGGGCGCTCATTGTCAACTTTGCCAAAACCCTTCTGAGTGAGCAGTATCCAGAATTCTGGCTGTTTTTTCAGGGGGCACTCTTTCTGCTTGTGGTGACGGTTCTGCCTAGCGGGTTTTTGGGCTTACTGAACGCCGAGAATGTGCTGTGGCTGCGATCGCGCCTGGGCTTCCCGCCCAAAATTTCTACCTATCCCAGTCTTGAAGAAGATTTAGAAGTGCAACATGAGCGAAAAAATCCTAGAAATTGAAGACCTAACCGTCAGCTTTGACGGCTTTAAGGCCATTAACAACCTCAACTTCAGCATGAATGCCGGAGAGCTGCGGGTGGTGATTGGACCCAATGGTGCAGGTAAAACCACGTTTATGGACGTGATTACGGGCAAGACAAAGCCCACGACAGGCCAAGTCACCTTCAAAGGCAAAAATCTCAGACCCTATTCAGAGCATCAAATTGCTCGCATGGGCATTGGGCGAAAATTTCAGACCCCGCGCGTTTACCAAAAGCTGACCCCCCGCGAAAATCTGGAGCTATCCTGTGCCGCCAGCAAAAACGTATTTGCCTCTTTACTAGGGCGACCTGCGGCTGGCGAACGTCGCACCATTGCGGGGCTATTGGAAACCATTGGATTGGTCGCCAAAGCCGATATCTCGGCAGAGCTGCTCTCCCACGGTGAAAAACAGCGCCTAGAGATTGGAATGCTGGTGGCGCAGTCGCCCGATCTGCTGCTAGTGGACGAACCCGTTGCGGGGCTAACGGATGAAGAAACCGAAAACGTAGGCAATCTACTCTTAGCCCTCGCCGAAAGCCACTCCATTATGGTGATTGAACACGACATGGAGTTTGTGCGCCAGATTGCCCGTAAAGTAACGGTGCTGCATCAGGGTACGGTGCTGTGTGAAGGCACGATGGACGAAGTGCAGAACGACCCGAAAGTGATTGAGGTCTACTTGGGCACTGAAGAAACCGAACACGCGGAGTAAACGCTTTTTAGGAACGTTATTAAGTAGGAAATTGCTATGAGTCAAGCCTCTGGAGCCGTTGCGACGCAGTATCCTGACACAGGCTCTCAGCCGATGTTGGATATTTCTAACCTGAATGTGTACTACGGAGAGAGCCACATTTTACGAAACGTAGATATGGGGGTCGCCTCTGGCAAAATGGTTTGTCTGATTGGGCGCAACGGGGTGGGTAAAACCACACTGTTAAAGAGCATCATGGGGTTGCTCAACCCCCGCACAGGCAGTATTCAGTTTAGAGGCGAGAACATCACCCGTAAGCCTACTCACCAGCGCGCCAAGATGGGCATTGGGTACGTCCCCCAGGGGCGAGAGGTCATCCCTCGCCTGACCATCAAAGAAAATTTGCTTTTGGGCATGGAGGCGTTGCCCGAAGGGTCTGGCAAGAATCAAGAGATTCCTGAAGAAATTTTTGAGCTATTTCCCGTCCTCAAAACCATGCTTTCTCGCATGGGGGGCGATCTCAGCGGGGGGCAGCAGCAGCAGTTGGCGATCGCCCGTGCCCTCATGGGTAAACCCAAGCTCTTGGTACTAGATGAACCCACTGAAGGTATTCAACCCTCAATTATTTTAGAAATTGAGTCTGCCGTGCGCCGCATTATCAAAACCACAGGGATCTCGGTGCTGCTTGTCGAACAGCATCTTCACTTTGCGCGGCAGGCAGACTGGTACTACGCCATGCAAAAGGGCGGCATTGTGGCTTCTGGCCCCACCAGTGAACTCAGTCATGCGGTCATTCAGAAGTTCTTGGCAGTTTAGTGATCAAATTCCTACGCCCGTAGGGGCACACCTACGTGTGTGCCCTCTCCAAAGTGTGCGCTTCAAGACGCCTGGGATTGTTCCACTTCTTTTTGCTGAATCATGGGCACAACAGAGACGGTGGATATTTGGTTCAGTCGTTCTAGTTTGCCACCCCAAAGCAGACGGAACTCCTGACCTCGCCAAACAATGCGATCGCCAATCAGTCCATAGACCCAAAGCCCAAAGCTGAGCAGGTCTCGGATGGGTACCAACCATAGGAGATCTGCTGCCACAGAATCCTTGAGGCATCTGACCCCAACGGCCCATGCCATCAAAAGCCGTGCTGCCAAAATTAATCCAAATACGCCCCAACCCCAAATAGCGCCTTCGCTTAACGCCAGAACCCCTAGGCTTAAGGCCACACCGTGGGAAAAGAACAGTCCGAGATACCCTGAAAAGTTAGATGCCCTGGTGCAGCGGTTCCAGCGGGTTTGGTGTTCTACTAAATCAATAAAGGTTGCTGTCTCTAGGGTATGGTCTACCACATAGTCAGAGAGCGTGACTTTGAACCCTAGTTTTGCGGTGAGATTGCCCAACATAAAGTCATCGGCAAGGTAATCGGCGATCGCCCCAAATCCGCCCATCGCTTTCAGGACTTTTCGGCGCATGAGAATACTAGAACCCATCGCAAACTTCATCCAGCCCAATTGTCTTGCCACCAAAACACTGGGGTGAAAATCTGTCGAGATAGACAGTGCTTCAAAGGCTGCAATAGGGTTTGTGGCTTGAGATCGATAGAGACAGGTAACAAGACCAATCTGGTCATCCTGCATGGGTTGGATAATTTGCTGTAAATAGTGAGGGCCAACCTTAATATCGCTGTCAGAAATCAGTAGAAAATCGTGGCGAACGCGGGGGGCAATATTGGCTAAATTGCTGACCTTGAGGTTGTTGCCAATGACGCGGTCATCAATGACAAGCTGAATGTCAATGTTGGGGAAATTTTGGATGATTTGTTTGACAATGGCGATCGCCGGATCGGTTTTTTCGCGGACGCCAAAAATAATTTGATAGGTTGGATAGTGCTGCTGACAAAAGGATGCCAGCTTTGCGTAAGCGTCCGTATCTAGCCCACACAGCGGCTTTAAGATTGAAATAGGCGGATGATAGTCTACGTTGGTAGGCCCAGACTGCTTAAAGCAAAACAAGCTGATATAAGCAGCATAAAGATAAAAACAAAAGGCAACCAGACAGGAACACAGGAGAAAGACTATCATCAGGGATTAAAAATTGGTTTTTGATTTATCGGCTGAATATGTTATTGACCTGACATTATGGGAGGGATCCAAAGGAATTAAACGCCAGTTTGGGTTTGCGGAAGATCAATTTTTGTTAGCACGCTACCACAGGAACCCTCCATTGACCAAATCGAATCGGGGGTTAACCGTTTCGCCTCGACCTCTCCCTTGAGGGTAAACTATAGAACGTCTGACACACTCGCGACTTTTTACGGTAGCCTCAAAGCGACGCGCTTTTACTGAGCTGTGCCTTCTTCATTCCCCCTGTGCTTATGGTTTCTATTGCCCGCAAAACGCTGTTCCATGATTTAATGCCCTTCGTGGTCGCTCAGGCGGGGATTGTGTTCTCCGTGAGTTTAGTCACCGTCCAGATTGGCCTCTTTTTTGGATTTACCCGCTCCACCAGCACCATTGTTGACCATACCAAAGCGGATATCTGGGTGGTGTCTTCTAAGCTGCAACAGCTCGATCTCACGCTGCCCATCCCCTACCAACGACTGAATGAAGCCAAAAAGGTTGCCGGAGTAGACCGTGCTGAGGGATTTATTTTTCAGAGTGTGGTGTGGCAGCAGTCTACCCAGCCCATCGCCCCAGTTACGGTGATTGGTTTTGAACCCCATTCTGAGTTTTTTGGGATCGATCCGCTGCAAAAAGGTCAGTATCAAGACATTCAGCAACCCTACACAGCATTTTTGAATGATTCTGATATTCAGTTTTTGAACATTTATAAGGTGGGAGATATTGCCAAAATTGGTGGACAGAAGGTCAAAGTTGTAGGGGTTACGTCCGGCTTACGTTCAATGGTGTCTGATCCATTTTTGTTTACTTCCCTAGAGAATGGGGCCGCGTTGGTGAAGGCGGATGCACAGCCTACGGTAAAACCGCAAAGAACGCCCCTCAAGCTATTGCTGGACACGGACAATATCACAGCGGTATTGATCAGAGCGCAGCCGGGACAAAATCTAGCTCAGCTCAAAGAACGTCTTAAAACAGCATTACCGGACACTCATATCTACACAAAGGCCGAGTTGTCTAAACTAACCCAAACCTATTGGCTTAACAATACGGGTGTCACCTTTATCTTGGGTATGGGGGCTGTGGTGGCGATCGCCGTAGGTACGGTCATTGTAAGCCAGGTGTTGTATACCTCGGTGGTGCGTCACCTCAGCGAGTACGCCACTCTCAAGGCAATGGGGGCGTCCAAGGTTTTTCTGTACCGCATTATCTTAGAGCAGGCACTGTGGATGGCGTTATTGGGCTATATTCCTGGCATTGCCCTGAGTATGGTGTTGGGGGGATGGACGATGCAAACCCAAGCGATTCAGATTTTAGTGACGCCTGCGAGTGCCGCATCGGTGTTTGGGTTAACCCTAGTGATGTGTTCTGGTTCTGCCATTTTTGCAATTCAGAAAGTGATTGGACTGGATCCGGCGTTGGTGTTTAAGCCGGAATGATAAATTTTTACTGAAGTTACAATTTTGAACCTTATGTTAACTAGGCGCTCAGACAGAATTGATACCAAGTGCATCTGTAATCGCTACACATCAAATCCTCCTAAAATCTCTTGGCCCTTTCAGAACGGCTACGCCAAAAAAAAGAGAGAATTTCAATTCTTCTCCCCCCTTTTTAAGGCTGCGGTGTACACACAAGTTGACGGGACAATGCTCAATACCTCAGATCCCCCCCAACCCCCCTTAAAAAGGGGGGAGAAGAGAAGGAATATGAGTGGATCCCCCCTTTTTAAGGGGGGCAGGGGGGATCGAGTGCAAGGTTTCGCAGTTCTATCAGACTTGTGTGTACACCGTAGCCTTAAAAAGGTGGGGTGGGGTGGATCTTGATGCATAGCACAATTTCCCAGAATGTTTATGAGTCTCCTCCACAGCCTCCCAAACGGTTTGCCATTATCAATGGGGACGATTTTGGCTTTTCCGTTGGGGTGAATCAGGCAATTATTCAGGCCCATACCGAGGGGGTTCTGACTAGTACCAGTCTGATGGTGACGGGAGCAGAAGCAGAAGCGGCGATCGCCCTAGCCAAACAACACCCTTCCCTAGGCGTCGGGCTACACTTGGTGTTGGTCTGTGGTCGTTCAGTATTACCCGCTGCCCAAATCCCTCACCTTGTGGACGAAGAAGGCAACTTTCCCAATAATCCCGCAAAGGCAGGACTAAAGTACCAGTTCAGTAAAGCTGCACGACGGGAACTGCAACTCGAAATTCGCGCTCAGCTTGAGCAATTCCAGCAATCTGGCTTGCCCATGTCCCATGTGGATGGGCATTTACACCTGCACGCGCACCCTGTGGTGTTGGATATTTTGATTGATCTGGCCCCGGAATTTGGGATTCGGGTGATTCGTCTGCCCTTTGAAGAATTGGACTTTACCCTCAATCTTGATCCTACCCACTGGCTGGATAAGGCCACCGGATGGTGGATTTTTAGTCAACTCCGTCGCCGTGGCGAGCATCGGTTGCAGGATGCCGGGATTGATTGTGCCCAGAGGGTGTACGGTTTGCTCAAAAGTGGTGATATGACAGAAGACTATCTTTTGGGCCTGATTCCTCAGATTCAGGCCCAGTGTATTGAGATCTATGCTCATCCGGCGATCGCCCTACCCAATGAACCCGAAAATGGCCCATCTGGTGCAGGAGAAAAAGAGTTGGCGGCACTCCTGAGCAATCGCGTTAGGGCTGCCCTCACCGCGCAAGGGTTTACATTGACCCAATACCGTGACCCTCAGATTTTTCGCTAAAGTCCTATGAAACACCTTGTGTTGATTGGCGGTGGACATAGTCATGCGATCGCCCTTCATCTGCTGGGTTCTCATCCATTTCCAGATGTGTGCATAACGCTCATTACAGATGTTGCCCATGCGCCCTACTCTGGGATGTTGCCGGGACACGTTGGGGGCTTTTACACCTTTGAAGAATCGCACATTTACCTTCAGCCCCTGGCACAAGCTGCAAATGCCCATCTAATTTTGGATCAGGCTGTGGGCCTAGATCTTGAACAAAATTGGGTGTTGTGCCGTCATCACGCGCCTATCGCCTTTGACTGGCTCTCCATCGATATTGGCAGTACTCCAGCCAAACAGGAGATTCCTGGCGCGGCGGAGTATACGATTCCTGCAAAGCCTGTGCCGCAGTTTCTAGCAGGCTGGCATCAGATTTTAGAGTCTTTAGCGCAGCGTAAAACACCCCAACCCATTTCTATTGGTATTGTGGGCGGCGGTGCAGGTGGGGTGGAACTTGCCTTTGCGATGCAGTCCCGTCTTCAAGGGCACCCTGTGCAGATCCATTTGTTTCACCGGAGTCAGCATTTGCTAAGCGGCGGTTCTGCGGCAGTGGGGCATCGATTTGAAACATTGCTTCGTGCTTGTGGAGTGCAGATCCATTTAGGGGAACAAGTGACGGCTGTTGAAGCCACGGTGGATTCTCAAAAAGAGGTGCTTTGCCAATCTGGGCTGAGGGTGCAGTGCGATCACATTTTTTGGCTCACCCAGGCTGCGGCCCCTGCTTGGCTACCAGCAGCGGGCCTTACGACGGATGAACGAGGATTTATTTTAGTCAACGATACCCTTTGGTCTGTCTCTCATCCTCATGTTTTTGCCACGGGCGATATTGCAGCAGTGGTAGATCATCCCAGACCCAAGGCTGGGGTTTTTGCCGTGCGACAGGGGAAGCCTTTATTTGAAACCCTTCAGCAGGTTACGTCGGGTCAACTTCCTCAGCCGTTTTATCCTCAAAAACGATATTTGGCACTGGTGGGGACAGGAGATAGAAAGGCGATCGCCCTTTGGAATGGCATTTATGTTGGCCCTTCCCGATGGCTTTGGAGCTGGAAAGATTGGATTGACCGTCGGTTTATGGCACAGTTTGAACCCCGATCATAGTAGGAAAACTCAACTGACTCAATAACTTCAATGAGTGTTATGCCTAAAGACTGTTTAATTATTTTTACGCGTTATCCCGAAGCAGGTAAGGTCAAAACTCGACTGATTCCAGCCTTAGGGGCGGCAGCGGCGGCAGCACTCCATCAACGGATGGTGGAGCATACGCTTGAAAAGGCTAGGGCATTAAGACAATGCAAAAAATTGGCAATTGAAGTGTGGTTTACGGGGGGCAATATTGCTCAAATGCAGGATTGGTTGGGGACAGACGTGGACTACCAGCTTCAGCCTGGGGGAGATTTGGGCGATCGCCTCATCGCTGCCTTCAAGACTGCCTTCACTAAAGGCCACACATCTGTGGTGATCGTGGGAACAGATTGCCCCGATCTCAATTCCACTCTGCTGGAGAAAAGCTTTGACGTCCTTCAACAACACGAACTGGTGCTTGGCCCTGCGATCGATGGGGGATATTACTTGGTGGGCTTAGGACGGTTTGTGCCAGAACTGTTTGAGGAAATTGCTTGGAGTACGCAAGCGGTGTTGGAACAGACCTTGGCGATCGCTCAGCAGCTTGACTTAGAACCCGTGCTGCTCGAATGTTTGAGCGACGTTGATCTCCCTCAGGATTTAGAGAATCCTACGGTTCAGTCACTGTTGGACATGGATTTAGGGACTTGTAAAGAATAAATCATTCCAATCTCATGTTGTCGTAGAGGCAATATCCACAAACCACTTTCCAAGAGTGTTCAGTTCCTTCCGTTCAAGACCTACGGTGTATACACAAGTCAACTTGATGTTGTCTAATACCTTAGATCCCCTCCAACCCCCTTAGCTCTTTCATAGCGGCTACGTTAAGAAAAAGGGGGGAGAAGAGAGAATTTGACTGAATTCCTCCCTTTTTAATGAAGGCAGGGGGATCTGAGGTGTGGTGCAATTTTCCGAAATGGGTATTACACTGCTAAAGCCGCGATTTCTTTAGCTTGTAAGGCCCTTCCATAGAGACGAACCTCATCGATCTGACCACTAAAATAAGTATTTTGTGTGGGATTATACCCAATGGTCATGGAGCCAGAATCGCGCTTGATTTGAGCCAGCGCGGTTGTCCCTAAGCTGAGCTTCGCACGCGCAACACCATCAATATAGAGTTGAAGTCCTCCCGTCGTGTAGTTATAGGTGGCTGCATAGTGATGCCAAGCCGTGAGGTCAAAGTTAGACAGTTTTGCCAAGTCAAACTCAACGGTATGTCCTGCTCCTCCTTTTTGACTTTCTTGGAAGCTAAACTGAAGCCGTTTTGTTCCAGCAATCGTATTAAAACTAAAGGCATTCCCTTTATTCACTAAACTGCCATTGGCATTCCAGGTTGTCCCAGTGCTTTTTGCCCAAAGTGCAACGGTGATTTGCTTAGAGGGGTTTACAAAGTTGGGTACATTGACATACTGCGAACCATTCAGTGCCAAAGATTGTCCTATCTTGGCTCCAATGCTAGAAAAGGCGGCACCATTGAGGGGTATGCCATTGTGCTTAGAACTAGAACTATCTAGAGCATTTCCATCAAAAGACCATTGTCCCCACAGTTCGTTCCCTGCGGCATAGGCCGTGTAAACATCTGCGGAATTAAAGGTCGTTGCTGTCCGCGTTACTTTTCCGCGTGTTTCGCTGGCTACTACGCTAAAACCGCCACCATAGATGCCAGCGACAGAGAAGGATGCATTCACCGTGACAAAGCGTGGATTGCTCGCATTAGAAACACCACTGCCAACATGGGTAGATCCATAAAGGTCAGTCTTGCCGCCTTTCACAGTTTTGATGATAGTGCCAAGATCTTCAGTCTTCATTCCCAAAATCCAGACTCGACTGTTGTCATTTAAGACTTTGGGAGCGTTATTGGGTGCGGTTTGGGTATCTCCTTCAATATTGAGTTGTCGTGCCCATACATTTTGATTGCGGAAGGTTGAGGCTCCGCCGCTACTATCGTTTATAAATAAATTTCCAGGGCTTGCTACTGTGGGAGCATAGCGGAAGCCGAGGAGATTATTGAGCACCAATGTCCGTTTACTCGCGTGTTCAATGATGTTTAATCCTTCTAGTCGTTCAATGACCACTTCCGAGGCAGTTCCATCCTGAACGATGATTTTGCCGTTACTGGCTGCTTTAAGAATGGCTTCAGTACCGATCAATCGCTTGACATTCCCTCGGAGGTAGAGGGTGCCTGCCAGATCCCATGTTCCCTGCGGAATATAAACAGTGGTTGCACCCGAATCAATGGCGGCTTGAATGGCTGCAGTATCGTCAATGCCATCGTTGGCTTTACCGCTGTTACCAATTAGGTGCTTTTGAGGGCCGTCCCAGTTATTTAAGTTGTTGTCCCAGGCAATGTTAGGAGAATCTTGTACGGCCAGACCCAAGGTTCGATCAGGGGATGAAAATAGCTCGAAGGTTCCTCCTGATCGTGTTGATCCTGAGCCATTGGCAATATATTCTTCAATGTAGCCAATGGGGACATTGCCATTGCCTCGGCCTCCAATGAGATGATCTTCAAGGGCAAGGCTATACCCAGAGGTTTGGGTATTTCGCACATACATGGACTTTTGGTTGAAAATGGCTGGGGCATTTGCTGCACCGCCTATCCCCGTTAAGGTTGAGTCTAGCAACACAAAGCCAGCTTCTCCGTCATTGCGAATGGCGGTGACTTGGTTTGTACTTTGGATATTGCGTGCAAACACCTGCTGAGAGCTTGTATTCCACCATCCGTAGATGTTTTGATTGTTTAACGTGATGTTTTCAAAGGTTTGGCTAGCGGTTTGCCATTGGGTTTTAATGCCGTAGTTAAATCCATTGATCGTGACATCTTTAATCAGTAAGGGTCCTACTTCTCCGGTATAGCTCATATCTAAACCAATCCGGCCCTGACCATCGTCAGAGGTAAGGGTGACGTTTTGTATGGTTCCCTGATTGCTGGCGTTGAATTGTACGCCAACGGCATTGGCATGACCTTTGCCAACGCTAAGGGTGAGGTTGTGGATGCTATTGCGAAACCGTTGGGCTGGGCTGGGGCCAAAATTGATCAGTGCTTGGTCAAAGGTAGGCGCAACATTATCCATCAAACGCAGAATGGTGCCGCTCTGGCTTTGGCCTTGAAAAATGTTTCGTTTTTGGGTGCCAGCGAGGGTGAGGGTATTACTAATGTCGTAGACCCCGTTATGGAAGTAGAAGGTGTGGTTGCTGGTGGGATTATCGTTGAGGGCTTGTTGAATGGCTGCGGTGTCGTCGATGCCGTCGTCAGGTTTGGCTCCATAGGCTTCAACATCAATTACGCCTGCATCATCGGGAAAAATGATATTCTCCGTTGAGATACTTGCTCCTGAAGCAAGTACCGCATCATAATTTTGAAGCGTAGCGGCTTGAATGGCTAGACCTGACTCAATGGAGCCTGTTGTTTGTTCTAGAATCCAATCACCGCCCAATGCTTGGCTGCCTGTGAGGTTGCTTGAGGCTGCGACATCGGCATGGGTTAGGGTACTGAGCTGTTGAATAAAGGCGCTTCCTTGGGAACCACTTGCAACATCGCATCCATAGAGAAGGATATCGGCTGAATCTGTAAGCGTACCTGTCCAACCCGTGAGTTTGTCTTGATATTGGGAAAGTGTGTTTAGGTTTAGGTCTGCTGTTCCAAGGTGCAGATTGCCTGATGTGCCGTGGGAGATAATTTGAAGGCTAGAAATTTTACTGTGACCCGCTAAGACGGCACTGATTTGATCAACGCCATTTCGGCTTGGGTCAAGAACAACAATCTCTGCTCCAGCATTTGCCCCTGTAATCAGTGATTCGTAGCCTTTGATGTCAGATTCTATAAAAATGATTGAATCATTTTTGGCTGATGTTTGAAAGAATTGTGAATTTACCGATGTAATATTGTATGGATCTATGCCTCCTAAAAAGGATTGAGTCCCATTGAAATTTTGGGCTGCTGTTTCATGCAATTCCCCTGAAATGTTGTTGCTTTCCATGTTCCCCCCTGACGCAGACATAAGATGGCTTTCAATACATCCATACTATTGATTCAATATTATTTGCCGTTTTCGGCAATTCTCTATCCTCAAAAGATAAT
Source organism: Acaryochloridaceae cyanobacterium OTE_25_metabat_464 (assembly GCA_031362245.1). Taxonomy (GTDB): domain Bacteria; phylum Cyanobacteriota; class Cyanobacteriia; order Thermosynechococcales; family Thermosynechococcaceae; genus JAAURS01. The sequence continues at coordinate 45,059 of JANLSD010000384.1, forward strand.
GGAAAGCTTATTGGTTATGGTGCCCACAAATCAAGTCGTAAATGACAAGATATCAGGATTTTCCAAACTCGATTAAGATAATTCAATTTTGTCTCAATGGCAATCTCTAAGCCTTAACAAGGCGATTGCGGCCTTCTTTCTTGGCTTGATAGAGCGCATGACCAGCCTGAGCCAGAATAAACTCAGGGTTCTGAGACTCTGTTGGGATGATGCTTGTTACCCCAAAATTGACCGTCACCTATGGACGCACTTTAGATTTTGAATGGGGCAGTTGGGCACTGGTTAGCAAATCAGTGATCAGTAGTCCAAATAGTTTGCGCAGCAAGGCTATTAAGTATTTTAAGTAAGAAACTCGTTAAGCTCTATATATCAAAGCTTTGCTGGTTTATGACGGTTTAAGCCTGCTGAGGCAAGTGCCTTGGGAATCGCATACCGTCAACAAACGTCATATCTTATGAACATGTGCTTCGCATTTGAAATCATGTATCCAGTCGTATGATGTGGTGAATGGTCTGGGCTTTTTAGCTGATTCCTGTTGGATCCTAATAGTCCAATTTTCCTCTTCTTAGCTTGATCAAAGAATGATTAGGACAATCTCTTATAAAATCAAGAATTACAAGCGATGACTAGATTTTCTGAATTGATATGTTCTAGAAAGAGAATTATTGCTTTTTTTGAGGTAGAATTTGATTTAAATAAGTTTTTAATAAATTTTTTTAAATCTCGACTTATGACCTTTGTTGATATAGAATAAGGTTTCGTGTTTTTGACTTGATTCGTTTTCTGTGTATATAATATTAGAAAATAAATTCTTTATTTGGATATCGAGAATATAACTTTGTAAGATATAATCCAATATTTTCTGAGCGAATATGACGTACTTTACGTGTAAATTTATTAAAAATGTAGGAATTGGTGATCAGCTATATCAGTTACAAATACTCTACAATCTTGGAAAGACAATAGGGCTAAAATATATTCATTCTCCTCTTCCTCCCAGTCGATGGTGCTATCGTCTTGATGTATCTAGCTTTCTTGGGCTTGAGAATGGAGAGGAAACTCTAGACTCTTATAAATCCTATAAAATCAGGAATGTTGATGCGTACAAGGTCGCCGCTTTTTTTGCTTCAGGTAGAAGCCTTAAGCAAATCCTGAATGCTCCACTAGGGTCAAAGATTATATATAGACTTGTTTTTTCAGAAAAACTTTATTTGGAAAGTCAGTCTTATGTAGAAATACCATTGAATTTTAAATTTGATTTTCGAGGGAAATTTATTCAGTCTCAATTTAATTCTAAAAATTTATATAATCCATTCAAGAAAAACTTAATTTCAATTGCAATACATATTCGAAGGGGTGATTGTACTTGGCTTGAGGACGATGGAAGGTACTTTTTCCCTTATATGAATAAGATTATTGATGCTAACCCTAATGATGTGGATGTTTCTCGAGCAGTTCCAAACAAAGATTATCTAAAGCTGCTCGAAACTGTTTTTGAACACTACGATCCAAGTTTGTTTGAGGTAAAAATATATTCGGATGGGATTCCAGAAAAATTTTGGATGGATATGAATTCATGGCAAAAAATTAAGTACTGGCTTGCAACCAGTCGATTAGGGTTTGTCCTGAATAGGAATTATAGAATTACGAAATATAATAATGCTATTTTCTATAAAGATCTTAAAAGAAGATTTCATGAATTAAAGAATGAGTTTGATGTTTACAAGAAGTTTTCAAGCGTTACAATGCGTATAGGTCAAGATGCAGAGCTGACCAAAGAGGTTATTACAGCTTTTGGAATGGCAGATATTTCAATTGTTGCACGAGAAAACTCTTTCCCCGAAATTGGATTGCATGATTCTGACAATTTCCGAATATTGATGAATGTAAAGGATGAACAATCAAAAAATATTGCCCTCATTGAAAAATTAGTCAATCGTCATGAATGATCGAGCCTAGGCATTTGGCAGTGGGATGTTCCCGAAGCCCGATCACCAGATGCTTTGGAGCACTATGTTTTTGGGGTTATTCTGATGTTGTCATACTGAACGGATATATCTACGTTGGGTTTCACGTTGGCATCATAAAGGAGATGGTGTCTGTGTCTGGAAAAAGTGTAATATCCATTAGGATTGGGGTATATTTTTTATAAATGTCAATTTTTTATGACGGGGAAGCTGCTTGATTGCATACTCTGTCCGTAAGGCTTCTGATTTTGATGCAAACTGGCAGTAAGCTAGCAATTCTACCGGACGGTTGGCTCTGGTATACCGTCCGCCTTTTCCAGCATTGTGTGTAGCAATCCGTTGTTCAACATTTTTACTATAGCCCGTGTAAAGTGAGCCGTTAGAACACTGGACGATATAGACATAATGATGCTCTGTTGGGTGTTGATTTTGCATTTGCGCTCTTAGACTGCGCGTTTTGCTTTATCAATGCGGGGCTGAACCTTATGCAAAATTTGGCTGCGAAGGGTGCATAGGGTTTGAAATTCTGCACACAGTGTTGCTTTATGAGATAGCAATGGCTCAAGGGGCAATTTTACGATCCACGGTGCGGAATAATGGCTTGAGATGTTGATGCCCAATAGGGTTTTGAGAAGATAAGCGCTATAAACAGTGACGGTCAATGCCAAAAATATCCTAGATGGTTTTCCTAGTCTTCGTTTCATACGTTGCCGTCTCTAAAATGAATTCTACGAGTGTAACGCTTCTGTTTGGTGTTGGCTGAGATCTTCGTCTGATTTAGGTTGGGCCTGAATGTTTCGTTATTCCCCGTGACTTTAACTTA
>JANLSD010000117.1:0-12299 GCA_031362245.1 Acaryochloridaceae cyanobacterium OTE_25_metabat_464
GGCAATTAAACAGCCGCGATCGCCCCAGAATTGATGAAGTTGTGTAATGACGTCTTGGAAATTCACAGGGATTGAACCTTTGCGATGGAGAGGGAAACGAGTCTTTCTATATAAGGATAGCGTGAAGGTGTTTTGGGTCTAAAGCGAAAAAGAGCGGAGAACCGCTCTTTAGTGGATGAATGGCAATTGTTGGAGCTTTAGATGGAAAGCCCTAGATTGAGACCTAAGAAGGCATGGACTACAAATAAAGCTAAAGCTGCGCTGCCAATATAGGCATGGGCCGATCGCAAAACACCCTGTCCACCGAATTTGGTGGCTGCTAATAATGCGTTGATGGAGAGGAGGGCAATAATACTGGAGCCTGTCAAGAAATGAGGGCTTTCAAAGATGGGCTTCCCTTGCATTACAAGAGACAGGACTCCGCCGGTATAGCCCATCGCGATAAATATAAACATCAAAGGGGCAACCTTGCTATGCTCGGCACGCTTGGCTGCTGCGGCTTCTGGATCTTTAGATGTAAGGGTGCGCCCCTGCCAACCTGTAATCCCTGCAAAGGAACCCATTACAAATAAAACAATGCCCATCATGGCGGGGTGTCCCCAGTGCACGATGGGTTCTGGTACGCCTAGGCTTGAAAACCAAGCTGCGATCGGTTCTAGTGCATCTCTTAACTCAGACATCGAATGTTCCTCTCTAAAGCATTAATTGTTAAGAAATACTAAGTCTAGTCTAGAGGAGAATGATGTATCCAAGGTGAGCGAAGAGATACAGGTTTTCAATAAGGCTTTTGAGAAGAAGACTGATAATGAGCTATCGGCTATGGTTTCTGGAGGAGATCGCCCCCAGTATCACTTTGGCGATCTCTCAAAAAGGACAGCAGCTCTAAATTCACCAACTGCGGAACTTCCTGCTGAATCCAGTGACCACACTCAGGAATCAGCTTGAGACGAAAGGGGTTGGCAATCAAACGCTCAAAGCCCTTGGTCAAGGCTGGACTTAGGACGCGATCCTCTTTGCCCCAGAGTACTAGGGTTGGAACTTGAATGGGACGTTGGGGATCGGAGAGTCGGCTGAGCCAGGTCTGGGGTGAAAGCCAGTTGCGATAGTAGTTGAGGGCAGCGGATAACGTCCCAGTTTTAGACAAAGCGGTTTGATACACGCGCAGGGTCTCACTGGAAAACGCCGCCTTACGAATGGCCTGACGCTGAAACCAGTCCTGCAAGAAATTGCCCAGATTTTGCTGAAGCATCCACTCCGGCACCCCTGGCACCTGAAACGCTAAAAAGTGCCAGTGTTGTCGGAGCTGATCCATGTTACTAAAGAGGGTTTGGGTCAGCGATCCTGGATGGGGCGCACTGAGAAGCGCCAGACTCTGGATTGATTCAGGAAAATTCTGGGCCAAATTCCAACCAATCATGCCACCCCAGCCATGACCCACAATATGGGCCTTGGTAAATCCAAGATTGCGAATTAGCCCAAGGATGTCTTGGGTAAGGGTATTGAGGTCATACCCATTGGCGGGCTTATCTGAATCGTTATAGCCCCTCAGATCTGGCACAACGACCTTAAAGTGACGGGCTAAGGCTGGGATTTGAAACCGCCAAGAGTACCAAAATTCTGGAAAACCGTGGAGCAGGAGGACTAATTCCCCCGTCCCCTGCGTCACGCAATGTAGATTAATCTGATTGGTCTGAACAAACTGATGCTGCCAAGATTCGACAGTGCTGGCCATAAAGAAGACAAAATCTAAGCTGTCTGAATTAAATTGTCTGAATTAAGGGCCGAACTAGATGGTTTGCAGAACAGCTTCGTTACCGACCAACTGATTGGGTAGGTACTTTACGAGGTTTGCCAATTCTTGAAGTTGGTTAATGGCTTCAGCACCTTCGAGCTTCATTAGTTCACGATCATCGCGCATCTCTGTCCAAGTGATGCCGTAATCAGACACTAAAAAGCGGATCAGGTGATTGTCACCCAGACTCACCATGAAGGATGCACCATTCATTTGAATGCCGCAGGTGTAGCAAGAGGCAGGATAGCCGTTATGTTCTAGTACCTTAGACAGCGCTTGAAGGCTCATCACAAGGTCTTGAACAAACTGGCGATGTTGATCGGCAAGTCTTAAAAACACGGGATTCTCCAATCATCACAATGTCATTGTATCTATCTTTAGACTTTTTTAAACATTCACGCAAAAAATAGCTTGATTTTTGATCCTAGGTTATGCGTGTAAGACGGAATCACTGGTGAATTCGTTCCGAGTCATGCCTAGAATTTGGATTATGACAGTCTTAAGGGGAATGCTCCTAGATCTAGATTGCCCTAGTGCTTAAGGATTTACATCAAGGGGAAATAGGTCTTCAATGCAGCAATGGGCTGAGCGAAGCCCTGAATGTAGCACGTCTAAGGCAATGTGGGGGTGTGATCCTAACACTCCGCTGTGTGGCCTTAAAAAAATGTAATGAACTGAAGGTTTAGCTCATGGTCTAAAAATTAGTCGAAATGGCCTCTACGGGGCAGGTAGGAACACACTGTTCGCAAACAATGCAGCGCGATCGCATGAAGTTGAGCATAAAGGTCTTGGGATCGAGTGACAGCGCCTCGGTAGGACATACGCCAGTGCACAGTCCGCAATGCACACAGGACTCTTCATCAATTAAGATTTCGCGGTTGGCGAGGGATACGCCGACATCTTGGGATCGCAGCCAGTCTAGGGCTGCGTCTAGCTGGTCAATATCCCCCGCCAGTTCCAGCACCACTTTTCCAACTTGATTGGGAGCCACCTGCGCTCGAATAATATTGGCGGCAACGTTAAAGTCCTTTGCCAATCGATAGGTGACGGGCATTTGCACCATGCGGCGGGGGAATGTAAGAGTGACGCGCTTTTTCACAGGAGTTTCGGCGAAGTACTCTTTCTATTGTAGAGAGTCTTGTTTCGCCGTATTGAATCCTGTGTCTATTGCTGCCAGCGTTGGGCGGTTGTGGCAATGCGTTGACCGTAGCGCTCGGCAGTGAGGCGATCGCCTTCGTGGATCTCCGCTGGTTTCCCGGTCATATCAGGGTAAGTCTGACCCATCACGCCCAAATAAGACCCAATCCGGTTTACCCCGTCGATTTTACCAGTCGCCTCACTATTGGGTTCGGCGTTGCCCACCCAGATCATGCTGTGCTGTGCGGCATTAACGCCTAGATACAGGAGTGTCCCTTGCTTATCGCCACTGAGGCTACCGGAGTGGGTAAAACCGCCCGCAATTTTATCTTTCCAGCCTTGGGTGAACCAAACGTAGCTTGCTCCGTCAATAAAAGCTTTGAACTGAGCGGCTACACCACCCATATAGGTTGGGGATCCAAAGATGATTGCATCGGAGCGACCCAAGGTTTCGAGGATGGCGTCATCTTTCCAGCGTCCTTTTTCAATGTGATCCCCAGTAATGCGGAGCAGTTCCACGGTTGTGTCTGGAACCTGACTGGCCCCTGCTGCCACGGCTTCTGCCATGAGATGTGTATGACCTGTGCCAGAAAAATAAACAACTGCAACGGTCGTCATAAAGTCTCTCCTTTCGGTGCATCGGAATTACTTGTTAGCTAGTCTAGAGTCATTACCTTAAGAACCGCTATGAACTATTGCGTACCCGATGGCCCTAAATCCTCGGCAACTTGGCAGCTTTTAGAATGGATTCGTCGCCCCATTGGGCTGATGGAAGACTGTGCCCAGCGCTATGGGGATCTGTTTACGATTCGCTTGGGTAGTGTTGGTGATTTGGTGTTTTGCAGCCACCCGCAAATGATCCAAGATATTTTTACCCTAGATCCCCAGCGCTTTGATGCAGGGGTGAGTAATTTTCTGTTGATGCCGCTGTTGGGTGATACATCGATGATTTTGTTGGATGGCGATCGCCACCAACGTCAGCGCCAACTCCTTATGCCGCCCTTCCACGGTGAACGGATGCGCACCTATGGGGATCTCATTGTGAACGTGACGAAACAGGTTGCCTCAGGATGGCGGGTAGGTCAGACTTTCAATGTGCGCGAATCTATTCAAGACATTTCGCTTCAGGTGATTTTGCAGGCTGTGTTTGGTGTGACGGATCCAGGACGGTACGCAGCGCTGTGTCAGTTGCTGCCGTCGATGATTGACAAGGTTAGTTCGCCTGTTAGCTCTAGTTTTTTGTTTGTGACGGCACTTCAAAAAGACTGGGGCGCGTGGAGTCCGTGGGGGCAGTTTGTGAGGGAGCGATCGCGCATTAACCAGCTCATCTACCAAGAAATTACCGATCGCCGCGCCCAATTTGACCCAGACCGCACGGATATGTTGACGCTGATGCTGGCTGCCCGTGATGAAGAGGGGCAGGCTATGACCGATGGGGAGCTACGGGATGAACTGATTACGTTGCTGGTGGCGGGTCACGAAACCACCGCCTCGGCGATTACGTGGGCGCTGTACTGGATTTTGCGATCGCCCACCATCACACAAAAACTGCTGACTGAGTTGGAGGCTTGCGAAGATTTGGATGATGCCAAAGCCTTGAGTCGTTTACCGTACCTCTCGGCGGTTTGTAGTGAAACCCTCAGGATTTATCCGGTTGCGCCCATCACGTTTCCTCGTGTTTTAAAGGAGCCTGCAACGTTGATGGGCAAGTCTTTTGCTGCGGGGACGCGCCTTGCTCCCTGTATTTATCTCACCCACCATCGTCGTGATCTGTATCCCAATCCAGAGCAATTTGACCCAGAGCGCTTTTTGAAGCGCACCTATTCGGCCTATGAATTTATTGGCTTTGGCGGTGGCAATCGGCGCTGTTTGGGGATGGCGTTTGCCTTGTTTGAGATGAAGCGCGTGTTAGCGACGCTGATGACGCAGTTCCGGTTTGAGTTGCCGGATGCGCGAGCTGTAAAGCCTGTTCGTCGGGGTGTAACGTTGGCTCCGCCTGCAAGCTTAAGTCTGCGTTTTGTTGGGCATCGTTGAGGGAATCCATAATTGATGAAGCTTGCGTTGATTATTTCCCTTGGCTTGAATGGGGTGCTGGCCTGTGCCGTTTTGCTGTTGGCCAATCGGATAGGCTATTGGGGCAGACTTTTTGTGGTTTTAAACCTTGATAATCCCAGCGGCCTTCCGACTGATACCCTTGCGTCTCGCCCTGAGTGGCAAAACGAGGTCAAAAGTCAGCTTGCGATCGCCCAAAACCAGCACTACAAAACGTGTTTGTTTGGGGATTCGATTTCCTCTGGGTTGGGGTATTCCTTGGGGGAGGGGAGCTTTAATTTTGCGATCGGCGGGATGAGTTCTGTCTCTCAGCTTGAGCAGCTTAAGCTGTTGACTGGGGCTGGGGTGAAGTGTGAGGCTGTACTGATGGCTTTGGGGACGAATGATGCAGCCTATCGGGTGACAGATGGGCAGTTTGAGAAAAATATGAAGGCGATCGTCGCGCAGGCGAGAACTCAGATGGGTGTGCAGAAGGTTGTGATGATTCCTGCGTTTTATTCGACGGTTGAGGCTAGTCGTGATCCCAGTTTGGCGGGACCTCTGCATCGGGTGAATCGGATCAATGGTTTGATTGAGAAGATTGCGGCGAAAGAGCAGGCAATTTTGATGAATGAGGGGCTAGAAGGTTTATTTGAAGGTCAGGCTTTGAGGCAAACGCTGACAACGGATGGTGTTCATTTAAATCCATATGGAGAAACCATTTATCGGGCAGCGCTATTGAAAATGATGTCTCGTTTAGCTTCTTCGTAGTTTTTGGATAATTTCCAAGCAGATTTCCTCAGCCAATTTATAAGGTGAGTTCTGACGAGTCTGGCTGGCTGAGCGGAGTCGAAGCCAGCGGTAGGTAGTTTCCCGTCAATTGCGTTATGGATTAGGTGCAGCATTTTGGCGTTAGGCGTCACATTTCGGAAGGGCGAACACGTAGGTTCGCCCCTACAGCCAATTACCCACCAATACATAGGGTGCCCAGTGGAGCGGATGCCGAAAATCAGGATCTTTCAAAAGCTTGAGCTGCGCTTGGCGGAGTGCTTCAGCCTTCGTTGTTCCTGGCTGAGAGATTGCCGCATAAAACGTTTCCATAAACAGACTGCTCGACTCATCATCCACCGTCCAAAGGGTGGCGATCGTGCTGCGGGTGCCTGCCTGTACTGCCATCCCTGCTAACCCCAAAGCGGCATGTTTATCGCCCGTCGCAGTTTCACAGGCGCTCAATACGAGTAGATCGATCGCCTGGCTGAAAGGCTGCTGTCGTTTCTCAATCAGGTCTTTGAGATCGTAAAGCGAGATGGGTTTGTCCCAAGCCAACAGAAAGGTTTGGTCAATATTGGAGCTAAATTGACCGTGGGTGGCAAAATGTAGCACCGTTGCATCAGAGCCTTCCACCGCATTGGCGATCGCCCGACTGGTGAATTGTTCATTAAGCAGTACGTTACCTGGCACTTTCTGTACAATCGTTTTTAACTCATCCGGTACAAACGCTAAAGGCGAAAATGCCGGACGGCCCAAGGGGAACCCAGGACGGCTTAGGGATAAACCAGCGGCTAGACTGCGCTTGGGACTGGTGGCGTTAGGGTTTGGGGTGATGAGCTGAAGACTAGGGGCGATCGCCACGGCGTAGCGCTCGATCAAAAATTGTTTGCCATCATAGAGCGCCGCGAGGGGGACATTGCTCAGCTCGCTGTCCGGCACAAACACTAGGGTTTTGATGCTGTTCTTTTGGAGCAACACCTCCGTCGGCCCCACCAGCAAACGATAGAGATCTAGCCCTAGAGTTTTGCCTTCAGGAGCCGTGTAGGGTTTTTCTAACGCGTCCCGCATTTGGGCTACGGTGGTTTCCACCTGCTTTTTGGGGACAGACTGGCTAAAGAGCTGGATCGATTTATCTGGCAAACTGAGCAGTGTTACAACCCGATCCTCCAACACAATGGGATACAGCAGTGCAGTGCCAGACTGAAGATTTTCGGTGATGGGATGGCGATGATCTTCGAGACAAGAAGATCGCAGAAAATAAGATAGCTCCGCTAAACGCAGAGACTCGATCACCTGTTGAGCTGTCTTGAGTCGTTCGACGCTAGGGGAAGCCTCTCCATAGGTCTGGAGCAATAAATCAACATATTCTCGATAGACTGGCTCTACTTGGTCGCGAAAGGAAAATTGCAGATCATTATTGACGGCGACCAGAGATTGGCGCAGCCCCTGCAATATTTCTACAGCCTCACGATAGGAATCGAGGGCGGCTTCTGTTTTACCTTGGGCCTTCAAAATCCTTCCAAGCTGCCACTTCCAGCGGTAGCAACTTTCATCTGAGTGGGCTTGCATGGCCAAACTTAGGGCTTCACGGGTGGTGCGTTCTGCGTCTACCCATTGATGAGTGCTGGTGTAAAGACGGCCTAAATTGCCAACGGCAAAGGACTCTAGACGTAAATCCTGAATTTGTCTTGCCTGCTGGATCGCCTGCTGGAGTCCCTTGGCAATTTCTAAAATAGAGGGTTTTTGGGTGGCAAGGTGAATTGCAATCTGACTTTCAGAGAGCTGAAGCCGTTGGGCTAAATTTTTATGGCTAGAGGGGTGTTGGTTGAGAGTTTTGCTCAACGTCAGGGCTAAGGATTGTGCGTCTGACCATTCTTTCTGGGCAATCAGGATACGGAGGCGATTCAGATTTGCCTTGAGTTGGATCTCAGGGCGATCGCTCTGCTGAGTAGCCTTCTGAAATGCATCTAATGCCTCGGGGATCTGCTGTTGTGCATAGGCTAAGTTGCCTTGTCCAATCAGGAGCATTGCTGCCTGATGGTCTAGATGGTTGGCTTGGGCGATCGTCCGTGCTGCGCTCAAGGTACTTTTGGCTCGGTCAAATTCACCAATTTGGGTTAGCATCTGGCCCAAGTTCAGGGCCATTGTCAGCCGCAGATCTGGCTCTGGCTGGCGTGCGATCAGTTGTTCTGCTTGGGTAAGAGTGCTTCGTGCCCGCAGAAAATAACCCAGAGACTGCTCCGCTTGGGCTTGGTTAATCAGACTACCTGTTTCGCCAACGCGGTCATCCAGTTGACGATAGACCGTTGCCGATTTTTGCCAGCTTGCCAAAGCTGCATCGGCTTTGCCTTTGGAAAGCTGAAGACTGCCCTGGGTATTGAGCAATCGAGCAAATACGACTGTGGTTTGACTGGCCTGATTGCCATCGGTGACGAGTTTGAGTCCCCGATTTAAGGTAGCTTGAGCGGTGTCGTATTGACCGAGTTCTTGGTAGGCCAGGGTGAGGTAATTGAGGGCCAGTGCTTCATCAACGGGGGACTGTTGTTGTTGGGCAAGATTGGCGGCTTGCTCCCATTGATGGGCAGCGGCGGTGAAGTTGCCGTTTTGGTAAAGCGATAACCCCTGTTGAATGGGGGTGTTGGTGATCAGAGGAGTCTGTTTGGCAATTGCCCCTGTCCCGTGGAGTCCTAGCCACAGCAGTAGCCCGACCAAAAAGCTGGTGAGGAAAATGTGCGATCGCCTTAATCTGAGATGCTTCATAAATCCTCAACGCCCCAATGCCGAAGTCAACGCAGGCTCAGCAGATGTGGGTTGGGTTGCGGTACAGGCTTGGGACGGTGGCCGGAAAGCAGATGCAGATGCCACCAAATGAACAGAGCCGTCTGCTTCAAAAGAGAATCCTTGAGCTTCGATGATCGGTTGTGGAACAGGCGCAATAGTTTGAGATGTGCCCCTGGGCAAAACAGCACGAGTGCTATTTCCTTGGCCAATGACGGGAGGAACGGTACGAAAATCTTGCCAAACAGCCATATTTTGGTCAGAGTCAACGGGTGTTGTTGGCATTCCACCTCGGCCTGAGTAGATAAAACTATCGCGATTACTGCTGCGACGGGTGCCAAAGCACTCGGGCTTCAGAATTTTTTGGCCTAGCACAACGGGAAGCGTCGCCCTCTCCCCCAATGGATTGGCAGAAATGAGGTTGGTCTCAACGGTACCATCTATCCCAAATTCAGATCGGGCCGTGATGTCGCTTGTGTTGGGCATGTTTGATGTGTTGGGCGAGATCCCAAAGAGTCCTTGGGTGGTAACTTTAATATTGCCGCCGTTGCCAAATACAGCATCGGTACTAATGTTGCTGTCTTCGTTGGGTACAGCGGCTATGACACCTGCCAGAATTTTAATGTTGCCACCATTGCCTGTGGTGGTGCTAGACGTTAAAATATTGCTCTGGTTACGCAGTACTAAGGCATCAGATGCCCCTATATCAATGCTCCCCCCTTTCCCTGATGTGGTTGTACCCCTTATAACAGACCCTTGATCTAGCAGAATTGAGCGGGCAAAAATATTGATCGAACCAGCACTCCCAGTTCCTACCGCAGCCACGCTGAGTTTAGAACCCTGATCTAGGTTTAAGCTACCAGTGGTAATGAAGATATTGCCGCCCGATGATCCCCGACCGCCATCCGAGCCAATAGAACTTTTGTCGGTCAGATAAATTTGCTCAGCTTTAATTGATACATTGCCCGCCAACCCAGGAATAGAGTTATCACTATTGGCTGAAGCATTGATCGATGCTCCTTGAGAAAGACGGAGTGTTTTTGTCTGAATTTCAACATTTCCGCCGGCGGCTGAGCTGACAGTACTAGGGACAATTGTACTATTCGTTAACTCGAATAGAGCTGAGGCAGTAATAGAGATGGATACATCTTTTTTCTCGCTGGGGGAGACTAGACCACCAATCTGTACCCCATCCATTACTCGAACTTGGCGACCGTGTAAAAAAACATCAGTATTGATCCCAAAAACGATTAATGAGTCACGAAGCGTCAGATCTTTGTAAGTTTGCACCCCAGAAAAATCTAAAGCCCAACCACGACTATTATTATTGGTCGTACTCAACTTGACTGTCTCTCCGGCACCTACGCTGCCGAGATCTATCCGCCCATTGTTAGCTGTCACAAATGAGAATTCAAAATCGTCAAGAGAAGTTCCCGTACCCTGAAGGGAAACATCTCCACCCACCAAGGCTAAAGTTTGTCCATCTCGTACCCCAAAATCTTCACCTGACTGAGTAAATTGACCCAAAATAGGAGCAGGGTTTGCGCCAAACTGTAGCCCAATGGGAACCCCCAGGGTTAATACGGGCAATGGTGCGGTTGGGTTTCTGGCATTGAATTTGTAGCCATTTTCAAAGACAACACTATCGGCAGTACTCGCAAGAAAAGAACCGCTCAGATCTAGTTTCGCATTAGGGCCAAAAATAATGCCATTGGGGTTAATGAGAAATAAGCTGACGGGATGCCCCACGTCTTCATTGTTAAGGGTGCCAAAGATTTGAGAGATATCTGTACCCGTTACACGGGCAACAACATTAGATACGCTGGGATAGTCAGAGAGCTGAAATCTTGCAGTCCAACCCTCTTCAACAGAGAAGCTTAAAAAGCTGTGGAGCAGGTTTTGTTGGGCTTGGGTACCGCCCGAAATCTGATAGATCTGCGCTTGAAGATTGGTTTCAACCTGAGTGCCTAGGGTTCCATCGGGTTGAACTTGTGCGACTGATGGCGTTTGCCATGAAAGGGTAGCCGCAGTCCACAATAGTAAAACCTGACCCAAAATGACACCGTACCGAAATAACAGCATTCTTTTTTGTTGAAACGGCCTGTGATTGATATTGTAATCCTTTCGTTTGGCTACCCCAGTTTTTCTAAGTCAAATTAGTGCACTCCTTTCAAAGAAGTGCACTAGTTGGGTTGAGTTTTTGAATTCTGTGGGGGTTCCATAGACACTAAAGTGTTTTGATCGCTTAAGTAATTGCTGGCAAAAAAAGTTACCGTTTTGTGGGGGTAAAAGGTACTGCATCTCTCCAAAGTGTTGGTAGTTTTAATATTGGAAATGACTTAAGGGGTGCAAAAAATGCAAACCTTTTTTCGTGTGAGTGGATCGACAGTCCAAAACCCTGTTAAGTTGCCTGGTGCAACGCAAATACCACAGGGGTTGGTTCCCGCTGCTGCACCAAGGGCAGTAAATTGATTAAAGAGTTCTTTATCTTGTCCTTTAGAGGCTTTGATTGACTCCAAAAGCGCATTTAACGCGGGCTGTACCTTTTCTTTGACCTTTGGATGTGCGTCAAAATGACTTTTTACGGTTGCCGCAGCTTTTTCATGATCCCCAAAGGCTAAGTGCACTTGAGCTTCAAGTAACGCTGTCACTTCACCCTCCTTGGCTGAAGTTTTGAGATCATGAATGGCATCTTCTACGGTGAGAAAGGCTTCGGGTTTCTGAGATTCCGGCATGACTCAATTCCTATCAAAAGTATAAGGATAAATATTCCTCAGTGCTTTACGGCATTGCTGCTTTAACGCTGGTGAATTTATACAGTTATCAGCGTTAAAAACCGACATGCCGCAACTCTTTATAAAAGTTTACGCTCCGTCGTCCAGCGCCATCCCGGCCATTGTTCTGAGGGTAAAGCCTGCGCCTCTCCTGAAGCTGTGTTGTGAAGCACCATTGCAAAGGCCCCAGCCCCCAACCCTGCTTGAGGCCACATTCGGTAGCAAGGCAGATCCGTTAAGTGGGATTGATACGCTGCCAGATGGTCTATGGGGCGAGGCTCAAACTGCGGAAACTTTCGCAGCAGCCACTGCCCCACCTGCTCATTTTCTTCGGGGGCAAAGGTGCAGGTTGTATAAACCAAGTAACCGCCTGGAGCCACCACCTGGGCTGCGTTGGCTAAAATCCGTTTCTGCCGCTGGGCGTTTTGCCTAATGGTGACTGGATGAAAACACCCCTCTGCCTTACCTCCCTTCGCCAACAGTGACTGTCCCGAACAGGGGGCATCCACGACCACTACATCGGCTGTCTGGGGGAGTCTTAGGGCTAAGTGGCTGGGATCGGTGCTGAGGGCGATCGCCGGATTCACCCCACACCGTTTCAAATTCCCAATCAGCATCCCCACCCGTTTGCCGATGGTTTCGTTGCAGATGAGCTGCTCGGGTTGGAGCGATCGCCAAGCAAAGATGCTCTTACCCCCTGGTGCTGCACACACATCGATGACGACCCTAGGATTTTGCGGCAGCGTTATTAAAACCGATGCGGCAAACACCGATGAAAAATCTAGGCAGTAATAGTGGCCTGCCTCGTGGAGCGGATGAGAACCAGGAGTGGATCCTACTGCGAGGCGATCGACAAACTCTGGTTGCCAGGGGAGGGGAGGCTCCACGGCAAAGGGCATCTCATCGGGGCGCGGTTTCAGCCATAGAATACATGAAGGGTAAAACTGTGGATTGGTGAGCGCCTGGACAAAAGCGTCTTGGTCTACGGCGTCGTTAAATAGTTTTTGGCTCAATTT
>JANLSD010000094.1:0-1938 GCA_031362245.1 Acaryochloridaceae cyanobacterium OTE_25_metabat_464
CCCTCCGCTCCCAACTGGTCGCCATAGTCTTCAATCAAAAAGGTGGAATAGTTGTAAATGCCGCGCAGCGGTTCTTTGAGATCGTGAGAGGCAACATGGGCAAAGGAATCTAGCTCGATGTTGCTGCGCTCTAGCTCTGTATTCAGCAAGGCCAATTCATCTACCTTTTGCAGCACAATTCCAATAATGCTGATGCGTAGCTCTAGCGCGGCATTAATTTCACAGGTTTTCCAGGGCAGTGATTTGAGCTGCACCGTTTCTTTCCACCGCTCAAAAGACTTTCTCGGTGCCATTCGCAGGCTGCTGCTGTCATCTGCATCCACTACTACAGGTTTGTGCGGATCGCCCGCCCACTCAATGGTTTGAATCACCTCTGGCCGGAACCAGAGTAGATACGTTTGCTGAGCGCGGGAAACCCGTAGCGCGAGCAGTCCACTGGCGACATCTTTGTAGGGAGCAAACTCAGGATAGTCTGTCACCAAGGTGTTTGTGCTATAAATTGCGTCTTCGCCAATTCGTTGGTCAAGCCACTGCACTAAGCCAGCGATCGCCTGTTCAGGTGGGGTGTTGCCAAAAGATGCGATCTCGGTATTTTCGTAGGAAACCACGCCGGAACTGCCAGCCAGATTAATCAGATCGTGGGGATTTTGATGAAGTGCATCACTGAGGGTCTGACAGTGGGCAATGGTATTGGTAAATCTAAGGTGAACGGTCTGAAGTTTCAGTTCGTAGGCTAAAGCGCCAACATCGGTTTTTGAGCCGATTTGCAGCGAAACAATCTGTCCCAAAACCTCACAAGTCGTCCGCGTTTCATAGGAGAGCCGTTTGGGAGAATTATGATGACAAGAAATTAGCCCCCACAGGTGGCGATCTTGCAACAGAGAAATTGACATGGACGCGCGAACACCCATGTTCTCCATGTATTCGGTGTGCAGCGGCGACACGCTGCGGAGTGTTGACTGGCTGAGATCAAGGGAGGCACCCGTGATAGGGTTCAGCTTAGGCTCTAAAAAAACTGGCTTGGACAAGGCATCGGGAATAACGCGCAACAAATTAAGCCGATAGAGTTCCTTTGCCTGCTTAGGGATATCGCTAGCTGGGTAGTGTAGACCTAAAAATGGCTCTAAGCCTTCCCTGGCATTTTCAGCAATAACGTGCCCAGAACCATCATCATCGAAGCGATACAGCATCACCCGATCAAAGCCAGTAATGCTGCGAATTGCGGTGACGGCCTGCTGCGAAAGTTCAGCTAAGGTTTGAGTATTCTGAAGACGCTCAATCGGCACTTTCACAAACTTATAAAAGTTGACCGCCTGCTGCTCGACCGTTGAGGTAGCCTCTGCATTAGAGACTTGCTCTAACTCTAGGACAATGACACCATCGGTACGATGTAAAATGCCTTCAAAGGGCTGGGACTTGCCATCTACAGACAGGGCTAGACGCAGCGGATTTATAGTTTCAAAGTCGGCGTTCACGCAGCCTCGGATAGATTCAATCTGCTCTTGATTCAGCAGTACTGAGAGCGGCTGTCCCAAAAACGCATCGGGTTTTTGCCCCAGAAGTGCCTCTGAATTTTGACTGATTTGCAGAATAATAAAGTCAGTTTCGGAAAATGTCAGCAAAACGCCGTGGGGTTGAATCGCGTTAGAAATATGGATCGGTTCGCGATCACAGCTCGTCAAAGATAAATCTGACGGTGCCAGTTTAGGATCAGTGAGGTTAGCAATAGATTGTTTAACCTGCGAGATGAAATCTAGAGAGGTCATGCTCTGTGCCCACTGGAATTTAGTTCAGACGCTCTCTACATTATTGCACTACCCTACTCCAGCCCTCTTTTTAGCAAGGGGGATTCTGGTTGTTTAGTACGGCAAGCCTGGTACCCGCATAGCAAACTGGAGATGGATGAACAGCAACGGAGTATCAGCAATTCCAAATTCG
>JANLSD010000138.1:0-1986 GCA_031362245.1 Acaryochloridaceae cyanobacterium OTE_25_metabat_464
GGATCCCGATTCGTCATCAGTTCCGCATTCCAAAGCGCGAACTCAAAGCAATGGCACAGGCCGTTAAAGTCTGGCGTGAGTACCGCAAGCTGTTGGTCGCAAGGTCAACAGCCAAACCACTCACAGAAAGACAATTGCAGGCAAGGGAGATTCTAGCGCTTAGGCTACTTCCTGAGTCTAAGAAACCCACAAGTCCAAGCAACGTAAACACCAAAGAGGTTCAAGCAGCCAATGCAAAACTCACAGCCTTGTTTAGCACAACAAATGTTTGATACCGCTCATGAGAATGCGCGTTCGGATCAGCATCTACCGGATATCAAACCCGACCAAAAGATTAATATTTTGGAGTTTTATTTTGATGATCCAGAGAATCCAGACTATACCATTGTCAACGGCGAACTATGGGTCAATCCAGTTCAATCGAGTCGTGAGACTGGAACCTTTGAAATTGTAGGTGATGATGGGTTTATTTATATCCAGACCCGTAAAGACCCATCGAATCCAACTGAGTTGGTTGTATTGCTCAATCGAATCAAAAACTGTACTTTACCAGAAATCTCCTTCGGCAATATTTCAGATCAGATTACAGAAATCGAAAATCGCGTTAAAGCCCTTGCATAGATTCCAATTTATCCATCGGTACGATACCTGACCCTGTGCTCCAGCGCAGGGTTTTTCTTTGCTTTCTTCCGATAAAACCATAAAACCCAAAAGGACTTGAATTATGTCAGACCCAGCAGCAGAAAAAGACGCTCAAGGAGCGCAAGATCTACAGGCTTTAAGCATTGCAGCCTTTGTTAAACTATTGGCTGAGTTGATTTCAAGACTGGCAGACAAAGAGGTCAAAATGGATGACCTTATTTTGATGTCAGGTAAAAATAAGGTTTTTCCCTCAGACGATCCGCAATACGACCTAATCGCAAAACTCAAAGATGCTGTTATCGATCCCAGTAAGAAAGGATCGTTCCGAGTGTTTTTGGAATATCCAGATGGAAAGCGTGAAGAAGTTTGCCGTCAGACTGCGGGGAAGGTTGTACACGATCCGTTAGGGTTAATTCCATCTTTACGGGCAATGATGGCCCAAGAATCAATCGATAAATTCACTCGAGACAATACGCCTAAGCTTGTGGTTGAAACAGACCCCTTAGTTGAAGGTGAGAAGACAACATTACAGGAAGTAAAAACAAAACTGCAAAGCGAACCTACAACCCAACTACAAACCGCACCCGTACAGGCCCAGCCTAAAACCAACGGACAAAAATCAGGGGTTAAAACAGAATTGGAAATGTTGCCTGATTTTACTCCAACTTCTGTAGAAGACGACCAACCCATTGTGGATGATGCTTGGGCGGATCTCAGTGAGGATGATACAGCCCAAACGATTGAGGCCCAAGTCGTGCCGGATGTAGAGCAAGAGAACGCGCTAGATACAGGCATAGAAACACTCGCCCAAAGACTTGATGAAGCTGACGAAGCTGAATCCCAGTTCTTTTCTGATGGGGAAGATCTTGACGACGCAGACCACTTTTTTGACGAAGCGGTTGACGTGATCGCCCTAGAAGTCCCATCCCCTGACCTCATCGCCCTGTCCTATTCGGTCTATGAGGCTGAGATGGCAATGCAGTCCCGTGAACGCGACCTGATTGAAGACCTCATCGATCCGCTCGATGATAATGAGTATCTGGAACTCAAGGCCCGTGCCGAAACCCTAGAGAACGAATGGAATTTGACCTATGAAGCATTGGAAGGGAACAACCCACCCCAGGAAGCGCCTTTAATCTCAGCCTCCGTGCCAGTGACTGAAAAGTCCAACACCGAACGGCTTAATGATTACATTCAGATAGCCCTAAGAGAACGCCAGGAGAGCGGGTTAGTCGCTCAAGAACAAAACGAGCGTTCTTCACGGGACGCTGTTTCGGTTCCTAACACTGAAGCCCAAACCGTTGGCTTACTTGAGATCGCAGACCGGATCGAACAAAACACCGT
>JANLSD010000165.1:0-3736 GCA_031362245.1 Acaryochloridaceae cyanobacterium OTE_25_metabat_464
GTTGTCCTAGGCTGTCGCTATGCGTATCGTCAAACGATTTTGCCCATTATTGCCGCTGTTGCCCAGCTCATTATTGACAGTAATGTATACCCTGGTCGCAAGACGCCTCTCGCTTGTGTGTTCGACGAATTTCCAACCCTATACTTGGGCGCATTCCAAGAACAGATCAATGCAATCCGCTCCTATGGGGTGTTCTTCCTAATCGGGATTCAGAATGTTGCTCAACTTGCGCTAACGCATGGTGAGAAAGAAGCCCGTTCCATCATGGGTGCAATTGGCAACATCCATCTTTATAACCCTGGCGATGAAGAATCTGCTGAGATGTTCTCCAAGAAGATTGGGGATACCCTCACTGTCGTTCAGAGTCAGTCTATTGGCTCATCTGGCGGTAAGCGTTCTTCTAATCGTTCACCCCATCGTGAATGGAGACGATTGATTCCCTCCTCAGAGATTCAGAATTTTATTGCAGGTCAGCGCATCGTCTTTAATGAGGGCGTGGGAACCAAAAGTAAAGGATATATCCCTTACAAAACCAGTACGCCACCTAGCGACAAAGCAAAGGCTGCTTTTGCGATGAGTGAAGCCAACTGGCCCCACGCCCAAAAAGTCCTGGTTGAGCGCAATCCCAAACAGCCCTACTCACCTGAATACATGCGGTACCAACGAGAGATGGTTGAGGCGGTTCTTCCTATCCCTTCTGAAAATCAGCAGTCTGATATCTACATTCAGTCCGCCATTGATGCATTTGGTACGGTAAATTTCTAGCAGGCTTCTATGGCAAAAATACAGATCCTTTGCATTAAGTCCGCAGACCGAGCGATTGCACTCTCTCGATATGACTCGCCATACTACTGGGATCCGTCTCTTGAATCCCTGCATCAACTCTCTGACGAAAAGCTGGTTAAAGCTTTCGATCAACAAATCAACGCTAGAACCGTACTGTCTTTTGCGGAAGAGCATTGCAAAGAGACGGTCATCTTAAATGGCCTAATCTCAAAAACAGGCATTGACGGGGAACTGGTCTATCAACTCATTAATGCGGCGACCTATGGCGCAAATAATCTGACCATCGTTCTTCTGTCATCCACGATGGAGGTACCCTCTGAGCTTTACCCTTTTGTGGAGGTTGAGCAAATCCCGCTCCCCGATCCAATTCAGGTACAGGATCTATTATTAACGTTCGGGTTAACCGATCCAGCGTTAATACCTTCTTGCCTTGGCCTGAGCCAGGGTGAAATTCGTATACTGCTAAATCGACTGGATCTATCTCGACAGGATGCCCTCCCCCAATCGATTCTTAACTACAAAATGGGTCGATTGCGCTCTCTTGGGATTCAGTTACTCCCCAAGCCCGATGTCGAGGTTGCGGGTCTTGATAACCTCAACAAAATCCTTGAAAATGCTCGCCGTCTACTTACCCCAGAAGCGACACAGCATGGTCTCAAGTTTCCTAAGGGGCTTTTAATGTGGGGGGTGCCAGGTTCAGGTAAATCCCTTGCCGCAAAACATGCCGCCTCAAAGATGGGTGTACCGCTTATTGTGCTCGATTGGGGCCAGGTGCTGTCTCCTGTGCCGGGGGAATCAGAAATACGATTGCGGTACCTGCTCGAAGTAGCTGAGGCAATATCGCCCTGCATTCTCTATGCCGATGACTTTGATAAAGCATTTGCGTCGGCTGACCTTTCCCAAGAGAACAGCACTGAACGAAGAATTGCAGGGATGCTGTTAACCTGGATGCAGGACAACGGTAGACCTGTATACTTCATGGCGTCCGTAAACCGAGCTGAGCAGATGCCGCCTGAGCTGCTTAGACGCTTTACTGATATTGTTTTTGTAGACTATCCTCATGAAGGGCAACGCAAGGAAGTCTTCGACCTGCACCTCAAGAAGTATACAGATACGCTCAATGCGACTAGACTTGATTGGCAGCAGATTCTACGGAAATATGCCTACTGCACTCCTGCTGAAATTGGTCAGGCGATCGCCAAATGTGCAGAAAGAGCATTCTTTGAAGGTAGGCCAGGAACTATTACGGTATCTGATATCTTAGAGCAAAGATCAAAGTTTGTAAGTGGCTACACCCGCGACAAGGCTTCAATTCTCAGGATTCAGCGCAATGCAGAACTAGCGATACCCGCAACCAGTCTAGATGGGTCTGAGTGGAAAATCGAACAGTCAGAACTATTTAAAGGATATTTAGGAGGAGATAGAAATGGGCAGACAATCCAATAATGTCAAAGCAACTGAAGTCTCAATTTTTGGCTTGGCTTTCATATTGCTGACTTTCATGCTCTTGCCGATCATGGCTTTGCTTCGGGCCACGAAGGGGACTGTCTGGCATAAGTGGGTCATCATGAGCCTGATTGGGCTTGGGTACTATGGCTACATGGACGTGGCAAGGGTCAATAAATGCAATGACCAGCAACCCTATCGGGGCTGTCCTCCAGCGAAATTATCTGATTACATACCTCATGATTGGTAAGTGTTTTAATTTATTTCTTTAGAAGCTTTGCGCTGAGGTTATATTTTGAATATTTTAGTTACAGTAGGTTTCATTATAGGCTTATGCTTACTATTTTTTGCACCTTATATCTTTGCTTGGTTTATCTATCGCAAAGGAGAAAAGATACTTCGCGCTCATGCATCTGAGGCGTCAGGGTTAGGAATAAATACACAAGAAATATGCCGAAGACTGCTTGATAATATTGGCTTAAGCAATGTAATCATTTACCAAAGCCCAAGAAAATCTTCTTACTTCGATCTTAAAAGAAATTCTATGTTTCTTGCGCCTCGTTTGTATGGCAAAGATACAATTTCCACTATCGCTGAATCAACTATTTTATATGGAAAAACTTACTGTCTTTCCCGTCCGACTTGGGCACATAGGATAAGTCGTAAAGCGCTATCCAATATTTTACTTGCAGTTGTTTCCTTAGCATTGATTTTATATTTTAAAGCTGATAGGCTAACTGATGAAGCTCAAATTTTCATCGTTGTATTATTATTCACTTTGTTAACCTTCTGGTGCTTTATCTTTTTGAGGCAGCTATGGCTAGAGTCAAAATGTGGGTTTGAGCAATTAAAGCAAGTTTTAAGCAATATCGAATTCAACACAAAGTTATACAAAGATTTTATCTTCAAACCTTATAGAAGTGGAATTGCTTGGTCAATATCTCTTTTTTGGTCTGTGATAGTTTTAATGCCCTGAGAATTAGATGCTTTATTACTTTTGTTAAACTATTGAACTTAATCAGTTCTAATGTTCAATCCCAGGATCTTTCGTCTGTATATTCCGTTTCTGCTTATCAGCCTGAATTGCATTCGCCCAACCTTTTAGCCATTGCAGCTCATTTGCGGTTGGATTTCCCTTTAGCGAACTGTCCTTGAACTCAAGAACCGCTCTCTGGTCGCCTGTCGATTCAATCCTTAAGTCAACTCCCTTTTGTTTGATGGTTAAGATTTTGCCAAGTGCAGCTTTTTCACCATTAACATTTTCTTTCCCGACCCCATCAACAATCAATCTTCCCATTTTTAATGCTTGAATGTTAATCTCTAGCTGGGTTGGATTCTTGGCTTTATCAAGTTCAAGTCGCTCCCTCGCACTGGTGAATATGACCATCAGGTAATTATCGGCAATCTCCGGCTTGGTTTTGGCAAGATGCTGATACTGCGGATCGTACCTCAGCATCTCTATAACAGAAGCTCGTTCATAGCCTGAGCGAATGGCTTTAAGCGC
>JANLSD010000187.1:0-20793 GCA_031362245.1 Acaryochloridaceae cyanobacterium OTE_25_metabat_464
TGCTGACTTCATCTACGGAGGAGAAGGCCAAGACGTTGTAGTGGGTGGAGAAGGTCTGGATACAACCTTTGGTGAATGGGGCGATGACCGGATGTTTGCGGGTGCTGGGCCAGACCAACTCTTTGGTGGCTATGGCGATGACATTCTGAACGGTGGTGCGGGTGGACAAAACCAAAACCTGAACGTAGATGAATGCCTGGGTGAATTTGGCTTCAATATTGTGTCTTTTAGTGACATCACCACGCCGCTCAACACCGCTGCCGACCTGAACTTCCAGAACATTAACCTAGGCTCCAGTACTCCCTTCGGTCAGCTCTGGGTAGACATTCAAGGGATTGAAGGATCGGGCAAGGCCGATATTATCAGAGGCGACGCTAACGACAACTGGTTAATTGGCGGCGGCGGGAATGACACCCTTACCGGTGGCGCGGGTGACGACATCATTGTGGGTGACTCTAGCCTGCTCAGCACACTGAATAACCTCACGGCAGCCAATGGCGGAGCCAAGCACTTTGAAGGTCTTCAATCCTCCGTTCCTAACTTCAGATTTGGCGATACCGTCATTCTGGGCACCAGCGGAATAACCTACGTTCAACAAACAGTGCTCGGCAATGACACTGTTATTTACACCGGTGCCCGTGCCAACTTTGATATCACCTTGGTCAATGACCCCAGCGGCATTGTCCTAAAAATCAAGGATACTACAGGCGCTGAAACTGGCTCCAATGGAGATATCGTCTTGGGCGTGGAAAAGTTCCAATTTGCAAGTACCACGTTCACGTCAATTGCTGACCTCGTTGCACTACCACCCAGTATTACGGGGATCACTTCTGATACAGGTAATCCTCTAATCACTAATTTTGCAACGGATGGCATTACCAAGGACAACACTCTGATTCTGTCAGGGAAAGCAGTGCTTAACAGTACCGTCCAGGTATTTCTAGGTAGTAACCCTACACCTATTGGTTCAGCCACAACCGACCTTAATGGGAACTGGTCTTTTGACTACACTGGAACACCCTTAGTAGATGGCTCCTACACCTTCACCGCTAAAGCACTTGTAGCAGGCTACACCAGTGTTCTCTCCACTGGGTTTAACGTTACGGTTGATACTTTGGCAGCAGCGCCCACTCTGGCATTGCTAGCTGATTCGGGTCTTTCAGGCACCGATAAGATTACCAATTCCGGTGTTGTTACGGTTAGTGGACTGGAGACTAATGCAACCTGGGAATACAGCATCAATAATGGGGGAGCTTGGACTACGGGCAGTGGCAATAGCTTTACCCTCATGGGTGATGGTCTCAAAAATGTGCTTGTGCGGCAGACCGATGTGGCAGGCAATCTCTCCAGTAATTCTCTGGCACTCACCTTCACCCTTGATACCGTTGCCCCAGCCAAGACAACCGCCATTACCAGCATGACGAAGGATACAGGGACTTCGGCAACCGACTTTATTACCGCTGACGGCACAACAGGACGGGTCTACAGTGGCACGTTCTCTGCGGTTCTCGTCACAAACACTGCCACAAACAATGAAGCCATTCAGGTTTCGACGGATGGAGGCATCACTTGGGCAAATGCGACCATTGTTAGTAATACCAATGTCAGCAGGACTTGGTCATTCACAGATAACACGGCCCATACCAGCAATTGGACGGTTCAATCTCGTGTTGTTGATATCGCTGGAAACGCAGGGGCGGTTGCAAGTCGAATTGTCACCTATGACAATCAGGTTTCTGCACCCACTGCGCTCACCCTTGACCTGATTGCGACCAGTGACTCTGGGGTTAGCTCAACGGACAATATCACGAATGTTGCCCGCTCTACCTTTACCGTCACCCTCGATCCTACAAAGACACAAACCACAGATACGATCCGGATTCTTCGCGGTAGTACTGTTCTTGCGACGCTGAGCGCAGGACAAATTCAAACCGCGATATCGGCGGGTGGTACCATCAATATTCAGTTACCTGTAGCGACTCCCCTTATTCCTGGGCAAAATACACTTTCTGTGGTTCAAAGTGATTTGGCAGGTAATACTGCCACAAGTGCAGCGACGTTGGTTGTTACCCTCGATACCACTGCACCTACTACAACCACCCTCACCACAGGCATGACTCAGGACACCGGGATTTCACCAACCGACTTTATCACCAAGGATGGATCGGCTGGACGAGTCTACAGTGGCACCCTCTCAGCGGCTCTAGCTGTGGATGAAATCCTTCAGGTTTCGGTTAATGGAGGCACCGTATGGTCGAATGCAACCGCAAGCAGTACAAGCTGGACATTCACGGATACCACAGCCCATACTGGGGGCTGGAACGTTCAAACTCGTGTCATTGACACCGCTGGCAACTCGGGGCCGACTGCGACTAAAGCTGTGACCCTTGATACTTCAGCGCCAATAGCGCCAGTCGTCAATACTTACACTCTGGCAGGCAATGTGAATGGTACTGCGGAGGCAAATGCAACCCTGCTGTTCTCTACCTCTGCAAGCGCACCAACCACTTTTGCAAGCACTACGGCTACGGCCACTGGCGGAAGCTATTCAATTAGCACTACTGGATTAGCTGGTACTACCAATGGGACAACCTACTTCCTTTATGCCCAAGACGTGGCGGGCAACGTGAGTCCTGCCGCTACTCAAAGGGTGGTGGTAGGGACTAGTGGCGCTGACACCCTAATAGGTGGCGGCACCGGTAGCGATCTCTTGGTGGGTGGTGGCGGAAATGACCTTGCTCAATATGCGGTTGCTAGTAGTGCGATCGCATCAACGGGTCAGATTGCTGCTAACACAAACGTTACGACAGGAAGCATCAATATCAAATCTACCAATATTGACGTTCTGACAAGCATCGAAGGGCTGAATTTCACAAGTACAGGCTATCAAAGCCTTAATACTGGAACAGGGACAGTCAACAATCAGTTGAGAAGTACCATTAGCCAGAACGTCCTAGCAAACAACTCAATTTCTGAGTTCCTGGGCATTTATAACGACGTTACAGGTGTCTTCACGTTCGGTTCCACGAATACTAACGCAACCCTCGTTGCTTTCGATACCAATTTGGGTTCTGCTGCAAACGCAACCAATTACGAGACATTCCTATTGCTTGGCAAAAATACTATCAGCGGCAGTGTTGCACTCTCGGGAGGAAATGTGACCTTAAGCGGTCTATAAATCCACGATCGCCAAAATAACCTAGTTTAGATCACTGCGATCGCCCACGGTAGGACAGGATGGAAACATCCATCGTAATGTCCTGTCTGGGGCGATCGCTTTTTTTGGTTTTTGCTTGGGCCTTGTCTAACCCTATGGGCCGCCTTTACGCTTTAAGACGAATGGAGACCTTAATCAACATTGCGTGCCTCGCATCCAACCGCATGGTGAGATAATGAAGCCCATTCCCATTCCATTCTTCAAAACTTGAGCAATGGCTGACCCAAACATCAAAACACCCAAAGAACAACAGCACCCCCAATGGTCATCAGATCGCCAGGTGGTAAACCAACTTCTGGTAGGAGACCCCACGGACTTTACCTGTGCCGAACTCGCCCGCATGATGGTGCGCTATCGGGGCTTCCCTGGCGGACGCGATATCCAAGCCGATTTAGCAAAAACGCTCAAACGCTGGGGGCTGACCGAAGAAGCCCTCTACGAAAAAACGCGGCAAATTCATGCCGGTGAGACGATTTATACCGTGCGTACCAATAAAAAAGAAGACTGGAATTAACCCGAACAGAAACACCGTAAAGGAATTCAGCGATGCCCACCCAGGTTTACTTGATCCGTCACGGCATTGCCGCAGATCCTGACGCCTATGAACGAGATCAAGATCGTCCCCTCACATCCAAAGGCCGAGCCAAAACAAAGGCTGTGGCTCGGCAACTGCAAGCATTGAACCTAGCCTTTGATGAAATATTGACCAGCCCCCTCGTTCGGGCACGTCAGACTGCCGAAATTTTGTTGAAGGCGAACTTAGCCTCTCATATCACCATTGATGAAACCCTTGCACCGATGGGATCTTTTACAGATTGGCTGAAATGGCTCAAACCTTGGCAAGAGAGTCGCTCTGGTGTATTAGGGTTGGTGGGCCATGAGCCAGACTTAAGCCAGTGGGCCGAACTGTTGATTTTAGGAGATGTGCAGGGTGTAATCCAGCTCAAGAAAGCAGGCATCATCGGTATCGAAATTCCTGACGACATTGATCCCCTAGGAAATAGCATTCTGTTTTGGTTGACACCGCCAAGGCTCCTCATTTTGTCGTAAAAGTAGAGAGACATTGCAATTCTGAGATAGATCCAATACACCCTGTAGGGGCGCAATGCCTTGCGTCCCTACGAAATATAGGGCTTTACCCGATTGAGATTCAGGATCAATCCGCCGTTTATTTTTGATAGTTCGCCCTTTATTTATAGAGATGCACTATGGCAGTTTGTGATTATTTACCTGGATTAGAAGGCGTTCCCGCCGCCCAGTCTCAGGTTAGCTTCGTGAACGGGAAAGAAGGCATCCTAGAATATCGTGGGGTCGCCATTGAAGAATTGGCCAGCCACAGTAGCTTTCTAGAAACCACCTACCTTCTGATCTGGGGTCAACTTCCCACGGCGGAAGAACTGGCAACCTTTGAACACGAAATAACCTACCATCGCCGGATTAAGTACCGAATCCGAGACATGATGAAGTGTTTTCCTGAAAGCGGTCATCCTATGGATGCGCTTCAGGCTTCAGCAGCGGCCTTGGGCCTATTTTATTCTCGACGGAATCTTGAAGACCCTGCTTACATTCGAGGGGCGGTGGTACGACTGCTGGCAAAAATCCCCACGATGGTGGCGGCGTTTCAGCACATCCGTAAGGGCAACGATCCCGTTACCCCTCGGGATGATTTGAGCTATGCCGATAATTTTCTGTATATGCTCAACGAGCAGCAGCCCGACCCATTTTTTGCCCGTATTTTTGATGTGTGTCTCCTCCTCCATGCAGAACACACCATGAATGCCTCCACCTTCTCGGCACGGGTGACGGCCTCTACCCTCACAGATCCCTACGCGATTGTGGCCTCGGCGGTGGGTACCCTGGGCGGGCCACTCCACGGCGGAGCCAACGAAGAGGTGATTGAAATGCTCGAAGCCATTGGCTCTGTTGAAAATGTGGTCTCTTACGTGGATGAAAGAATTGCCCGCAAGGCAAAGTTTATGGGCTTTGGGCACCGAGTCTATAAGGTGAAGGATCCTCGCGCTACCATTTTGCAAAAGCTGGTGGATGAAATGGTGGAGCGCTACGGCAGCGATCGCCATTACGACATCGCCCTTGAGCTGGAAACGGTCTTAGCCGATCGCCTCGGCGGCAGAGGCATTTACCCCAATGTTGACTTTTACTCAGGGTTAATTTATCGCCGCTTCGGGATTCCGACGGACTTGTTTACGCCGATTTTTGCGATCGCCCGTGTCGCTGGCTGGCTAGCCCACTGGAAAGAGCAGCTTGAAACCAACCGGATTTATCGACCCACCCAGGTTTATATCGGCCTGCACAACCAGCCCTTTATTCCCATTGACAAACGTTCTTAGCCTTGGAACGGCGAAATGAGCAGGAGAGAAAACCCCTAACGCTGCCTTTTTCTATAAAATTGCCATGGAGACCCAAGGGAAATTCAATCCTAGAGTGTTCGATAGACGAACGTACTATAGATATACTGTTAAGGGGCAAAGCCCTGCCAGTTCCGTTGAACCGCATTTTCTGCGCAAAAGTCGAGAACCATGAACCCAGGGATTGACCTTCAACAACGCTTCATCGAAACCTTAACCAGTCTTGGACTCCCCGACGGTGCCGCCAAGGCCATCTGGATGCCCGTCCCCATGCTCCTCATGATTTTTGGAGCCACCGTGGGAGTGCTCGTCTCCGTATGGCTAGAACGCAAAATTTCTGCCGCCGCCCAACAGCGGATTGGCCCTGAGTTTATTGGCCCTCTCGGCATTTTGGCTCCCGTCGCGGACGGTATCAAACTGGTCTTCAAAGAAGACGTAGTACCCGCAAACGCCGACCCGTGGCTCTTTACCCTTGGCCCTGCGATCGTCGTTATTCCTGTCTTTTTGTCTTATTTAATTGTCCCCTTCGGCGAAAATCTGCTCGTCTCCAACGTGGGTCTGGGAATTTTTCTGTGGGTGGCGCTGTCTAGCGTTGTGCCCATTGGCCTACTGATGTCTGGGTATTCCTCCAACAATAAATATGCGCTGCTGGGCGGGTTACGGGCTGCGGCGCAGTCTATTAGCTACGAGATTCCGCTGGCTTTGGCAATCTTGGCGATCGTGATGATGTCCAATAGCCTCAGCACAGTCGATATCGTCGAGCAGCAGTCTGGCTACGGCATCTTAGGCTGGAACGTTTGGCGACAGCCCATTGGCCTCATGCTGTTTTGGATATCGGCCCTAGCGGAGTGCGAGCGGATCCCCTTTGACTTGCCCGAAGCAGAAGAAGAAATTGTGGCAGGGTATCAGACAGAATACTCTGGAATGAAGTTTGCACTGTTTTACCTTGGGTCTTACGTCAACTTGGTGTTGTCGTCATTACTGGTTGCGGTTCTGTACTTTGGCGGTTGGGACTTCCCAATTCCCCTTGATGTGGTGGCAAACTTGCTCCACATCAGCCCCAACAACATTATCTTTCAGGTCTTGACGGCATCTCTGGGCATTACGATGACGTTGCTCAAAGCCTATTTCTTCATTTTCCTGGCCATTTTGCTCCGTTGGACAGTACCACGGGTGCGGATTGACCAGCTTCTGGATCTGGGTTGGAAGTTTCTGTTACCAGTTGGCTTAGCCAATCTGCTCATTACAGCAGGACTTAAATTAACCTTCCCCTTTGCCTTTGGCGGTTAGTGTGATTCAACCTTTAACCCCTGAACTGAATTCAACGATTGGAGACCATCCAGAATGCTGAAGTTTTTGAATAAGGTGGGTGACTACGCCAAAGAGAGCGTCCAAGCCGCCAAGTATATTGGTCAGGGTCTCTCCGTCACCTTTGACCACATGAGTCGTCGCCCCATTACGGTGCAGTATCCCTACGAAAAACTAATCCCCTCAGAGCGGTTTCGAGGCCGGATTCAATTTGAGTTTGATAAATGCATCTCCTGTGAAGTCTGCGTGCGGGTTTGCCCCATCAACCTGCCTGTGGTGGACTGGGAATTTAACAAAGAGCTGAAAAAGAAGCAGCTTAAGCACTACAGCATTGACTTTGGGGTCTGTATTTTCTGCGCCAACTGTGTAGAATACTGCCCTACCAACTGTCTCTCAGTCACCGAAGAGTATGAGCTGGCCACCTTTGACCGTCATGAGCTGAACTTTGACAGCGTGGCAATGGGTCGCCTCCCCTATAAGGTCACAGATGACCCAATGGTGACGCCAATCCGTGAATTTGCCTACCTGCCAGCGGGTGTGATGGATGGTCACGACCTGCCAAAAAATCAGCGTAGAGCTGGTCAGCGTCCCGAAGAAATTACCCAGGCGGCTGGGCCAAAGCAAGAGGAGAGTACCCCGTGAATTTGGCTGAAGGTGTTCAGTTCGTCTCGTCTATCATTCTGGCGGTCATGGTGATTGGCGCGGCCCTTGGGGTTGTGCTATTTGACAAGATTGTCTACTCTGCCTTTTTGCTGGGGGGTGTTTTTATGAGCATTTCCGGTATTTATTTATTGCAGAATGCAGATTTTGTGGCTGCCGCTCAGATCTTAGTTTATGTGGGTGCAGTCAACGTCTTAATTTTGTTCGCCATTATGTTGGTCAACAAAAAAGAAGAGTTTGCCCCCATTCCCAGGCGCTGGATTCGTAAAGGGGCAGCAGCATTTGTCTCGGCAGGCTTATTTGCGCTGCTCACGATTATGCTCTTCAAAACAGACTGGAAAGTCGATTTTTCAGGCACTCCTCCTATTTCCTCTATCCAGACCCTGGGAGAGCATTTCTTTAGTGATTATCTGCTGCCCTTTGAGTTGGCGTCTGTTCTGCTGCTGATGGCGCTGATTGGTGCGGTGGTCTTGGCCCGTCGTGAGACAGTGTTTGGAGAAGAAACAGCCATTGTGGGTGAAAATCCAGCCCCAGCCCTAGAGCTACCAGAGCGTCCCCGTGAGCCTGTGGCTTAGGTCACGGTTGTCTATCCAGTGATCGTTTAGTTGAGATTTGGACTCGCTTTATGCCTATAGAATTTTTCTTGACCCTTGCAGCAGCCCTATTTTGTATTGGCATTTACGGTTTGGTGACAAGCCGGAATGCAGTACGGGTTTTGATGTCTATTGAGCTATTGCTGAATGCGGTCAACCTGAATTTGATTACGTTTTCTAATTTTTTAGATCGCCAAGCCATTAATGGTCAGGTCTTTACCGTGTTTGTAATTACGGTCGCAGCGGCTGAAGCGGCTGTGGGGCTTGCTATTATTCTGTCCATCTATCGCAACCGCGATACGGTGGACATGGAGCAGTTTAATTTGCTCAAGTGGTAAGAATAAGGCAGGTTTTACTGAATGTTCGCGAAGAGAATTCGTTCCGCGAAAATTTTGCATGGGGCGAGCACGTAGGTTCGCCCCTACGGCACGTTCTAAGGCAATTCAACGGAAGTTGGTTTTGCAATATGAGGCAATCCCCAGCCCAATTTTTCGCGCAAAATCTTGAAGAATTCCGGTGAGCCAAGGCGAATAAACCGTGCTGAGAAGGGGGATTTTTGGACTCGCACGCGATCGTCCGGCAGCATGTAGCAGCCTGCATTCCCATCGACAACTAAAATTAATTGCTGACGATTGGCTGGAAAAATATCCACTGGCTCAGAATCTGAGAACACCAGGGCACGAGAGGCCAAGGAATGGGGACAAATGGGGATTAATTGCAGCACCGAAACCCCAGGCGCAATCACAGGGCCGCCCGCCGCCAGTGCATAGGCTGTTGAACCCGTGGGTGTTGAAATAATCACTCCATCGGCGGCAATATCTACCAGGGCATGGGCACCAATCTCCACCTCAAAATGGCACATGCCCGTCAATGGCTCCTTGTGGAGCACCATTTCATTCATGGAAAGTGCTTCCCAGATCACGGTGCCTTCATGGATGACCTGCACCGTTAGCATGACCCGATCTTCGACGGTGTAGTTGCCCTCCATCAAGGCACTTAATGCCTCAGGCAGTTGATTGAGATAGGTTTCTGTGAGAAACCCCATGTGCCCTGTATTGATGGTCAGAATGGGAATACCCGCTGGAGCCAATTGGCGACAGGCAGACAGCACGGTTCCGTCACCCCCCAGGACAACGGCAAAGTCCATATCTTTGTCAAAACCAGGTGGTACCATATTCTCGATTTGAGAGTAGCAGGCGGGCACCTCGGGCCGAGAGTAGCCCAAAATACCGCCGATGCCCGTCGCTAGGACAACATCCCAACCCGCAGCCTCAAGGTAATGCTTGATTTCCTTTGCACTATTACAGGCAACGGGCTTGTTGTCGTTGTAAACAATTCCGGCTTTCCCCACTCGATTCGGCCTCTACCGTTATTCTGCGCGTTAAGGATCGGCAACTGGCAGATGCAGGGCATCTAAACCCCTGTCAGGTCATGGATCTAGGTAGATTGAGACGACTTAAAGGGCGATCGCTTTTTCTTCTGCTGTTGCTTGTCTTGATCAATCTCTTTAAGCTTTTTGAGAATGCGATTAAAATAGTCTTGCATATAGGGTTCAAGAGTTGCAATGCTATCGGGTTCAATTTCAAAGGCGGCATAGACCTCTTCCATAGGGGAATTGAGGGGCTTGCCTGACGTAATGACTTCGGTGAAGGCTAAACGCTCGGCAGCACTCCATCCCCACTGAAAAAATCCGACAAATTTTTGAAGCCCTTTCAGAACACCGACAGGAATACGAGAGACTTTCGCTTCTTTGCCTGAGAACTGCTCACAGAGTTTAATAATTTGTTCCGCAGACCAGGCTTTAGGGCCAGACAAATCAAAGGCGCGGTTGCAGGTGGCTTCTTTTTTGAGCGCTTGAATAGCAAATCGGGCAATATCCTGGGAGTCCATATAGGCAATAGGAGTTTCTTCCCCAGTCACCCACACGGGCTGATTGTCCAGAATCGGAATGTTGTACTGCCCAATTAAGCCTTGGAAAAACCCACAGGGACGCAAAATGGTGTAGTTAAGGCCAGATTCTTGTAAAAAGGCTTCAGTACAATGCTTCAAGTCCATTAAGGGGACGTTGGGGTATCGATCCGCACCCATAATTGAGAAAAAGATAAATCGCTCTACCGCTGCTGCTTTGGCGGCTTGAATGAGGGCAACCTTACCGTCCCAATCCACTTCCCGTAGGCTTTGGGAGTCTGTAGCGCGGGTGGTGGCTGCGTCAATGACTGTGGTAACGCCTTCTAGGGCAAACTTCAAAGCTTCTGGATTGCAGAGATTTCCTTGAACAAGATGGGCACCCCATTCTTTTAAGAAGGCGGCTTTTCTGGCGCTCCGAACCAGGCAACGAACCTCATATCCCTCATCTAAGGCACGACGCGCAATCTGTCTGCCAAGGGTTCCGGTAGCACCAACAATTAATAAAGTCATGAGGGATTTAAATTCAAATCTTAACTTTTGTAATATTTTATCAGAAATTGCTAAGCTCAGCGGCGATCGCCCAAAACCAGGCTG
The DNA here is from genome assembly GCA_031362245.1 of Acaryochloridaceae cyanobacterium OTE_25_metabat_464. Taxonomy (GTDB): domain Bacteria; phylum Cyanobacteriota; class Cyanobacteriia; order Thermosynechococcales; family Thermosynechococcaceae; genus JAAURS01. The sequence continues at coordinate 10,647 of JANLSD010000187.1, forward strand.
ATAGAGTTTGATCAGAAGAAATTGGGGGATAAAGTGGGGATTGTAGTCAAATCCCCACGGCTAAAGGGCTATTGCGACGAGAAAGGTGAACTATCTTGTGCTTGTGCCTGATCGGGTGTCTCGGTGGTACAACTGAGAGAAGTTCTGTTGGGGTGGGCCATGCACCAAATTGCTGGATTAAAAATTATTGGATTGATGAGTGGGACGTCTGTAGATGGCATTGATGCGGTCATGGTGGATGTTTCTGGTGCTGAACGGGATTTAAACGTAGATCTGATCGCCTCCGAGACCTATGCTTATCCCCCTGCGTTACGGCAGCAGATTTTAGCGGTGTGTGCGGGGGAGCCGCTTTCGGTGGAAGCACTGGTGGCGTTGGATGATGCGATCGCCCAGTCCTTTGCAGAAGCGGCGATCGCCATCCAGTCCAATCATCCCTTCAAGGCAACCCTGATTGGCTCCCACGGTCAGACTGTATTTCATCGTCCCCCTCACGCAGATCAACTTGGCTATAGTCTTCAGCTTGGGCGGGGTGAAGTCATTGCCCACAAAACAGGCATCAAAACCGTATCTAACTTTCGGGCCGCAGATATTGCCGCTGGGGGACAAGGTGCGCCCCTCGTGCCCAAAATTGATGTGTGTTTACTTAGTCATCCCACCCTTAAGCGCTGTGTCCAAAACTTAGGCGGCATCGGCAATGTGGCAGTATTACCGCCTCTTGACGCCAATACCGACTTAGGAGCCAACGTCCAAGGTTGGGATACAGGACCCAGCAACGTGCTGTTAGATTTGGCAGTCTCGCGCTTTACCCAAGGCCAGCAAACCTATGATTCAGGCGGACAATGGGCGGCCCAAGGCACCATCTGCCAACCTTTAGTGGAGCGTTGGCTTCAGCAGCCGTTTTTCCAGCAGGCACCGCCTAAATCCACAGGACGGGAGTTGTTCAGCCCAGCCTATCTAGAAGCGTGTTTGACCGATGCCGACGCCTATCAGCTCAGCGAAGCGGATGTATTAGCCACTCTTGCAGAATTAACGGCAGCATCCATTGTTCGCAGCTATCAACAGGTGCTAGATACCATGCCAGATCAGGTTCTGCTCTGTGGCGGAGGGGTGCGCAATACCTATTTACGGGGACGCATTCAGGCATTACTCGGAGTGGGGATTCCTGTGTTGACTACGGATGACGTGGGGCTGAATGCGGATGGGAAAGAGGCGATCGCCTTTGCAGTCCTGGCACATTGGCGTGTTTTAGGCATCCCAGGCAACCTGCCCTCTGCGACAGGGGCATCCCAGGCCGTCCTTCTTGGAGATTTACATGCGCCGTGGCGTTGAGGTCTGAAGATCAAGGCTAAAACCGCTAAAATCGCAACCCACTCATGTCTCTCGGATTCAACAGCAGGGCAAACTAAACCAATCACTCCTTGATCAAATTCATGCTTCCGTCCAATGACCTTAGGGACGGTTACTGATGGGCTTAGTTACTTTTTCCTCTCTTTGAGAACCTGCATTAGATGTCAATAAACCTTTCCCAAAACGCGACTCGTTCTACCTCAGCAGACCATACGTTTTTAATGAGTGACGGACGTTGGCAGCTCACAGGGCATTGGCTGATGCCTCGAAAAGGTCTTTGTGTGCCTGTCCACGGGAAGGTAATGGTGGCGTGGAATAGCGACGACTGGTTCAGCCTGGTGGGGAAAATTTTACGACCCTCATGTTTGAATGAAACCGGAGAGACAACCAGCATTACATTGCAGTATCGGGGACATGCTACGGGTTCTGAAACAGGTCAGCAATATACATTTGTTTTGCAGCACAGTCAGTATGGACAAACCGAGGGTGAAGGATGGCTCATGCCAGACTCCATCGTGCAGCGCTTTTGGATTTTGGGCGATCAAGAGCAGCGGATCGGGCTGGAGCGGTTTTACCGCATAGATAACGATCACTATGCTTGGTCCAGCAGTCTAATGACGGGCCATTCCCTCATTAGTACGATGGAAACAACCTTAACGCGCTACAAGTAGAGCACAACACCAACAAGCCGCAGGGGTTCTATGTACGCTCCTACAGTAGACCCATCGCATGGAGCGGTCCCTGACCACTGACCAGTTCAATCATGAGTGCTATAAAGCCAAGCATGGCAAGGCGACCATTCCAACGCTCTGCTGCCGAAGTCAGCCCCCACTCCCAACGCTCTTGGGGGTACATCTTGACTTCTTTGCCAGGGCGTAACACTTCTCCAAACGCAACAGGTGGGTTGTGTAGCGCTTCAACCACCATGTCGCCAAGGTCATGAATAAATTTGGGGTAGGTGTTGAGGGCAGGAACCCGCCGAAAATTCTCAATGCCAACTTCTTGGGCAATTTCGCGATACTCCATATCAATTTCTTGGAGGGTCTCAATGTGCTCAGAAATAAAGCTGATGGGAAGCACCACCAGTTCTTTAACACCTTGTTCGCCCAGTTCTTCAAGCTTATCTTCGGTGTAGGGCTGTAGCCATTCCACAGGACCCACTCGGCTTTGGTAGGCCAAAACATGGGGATTTGGGCGGTTGAGCGCTTTCATAATTAGCTCAGCACAGCTCTCAATTTCTCTTTGGTAGGGGTCGCCTGCTTCGGTGACGTAGCTGACGGGTACGCCGTGGGCGCTAAAAAAGATGGTGGCATTTTGCGGATCGGTACACTGATCGACTTCCTGACGCAGGAGGTCTGCCATAGACTCAACATAGCCAGGGCGGTCATACCAGGAGGGAATGACGGTGTACTTGATTTTTTGGAGTTCAGGGTCTGCGTTCCAGATGTCTTCTAAGAGCCGGAAGCTGGAGCCACTGGTGCTAATGGAAAACTGTGGATAGAGGGGCAATACCACCAGTTCTTGGACGCCATCTTGCTTAATTTGGGCGATCGCCTCTTCGGTAAATGGATGCCAATACCGCATGCCAATATATACCGATGCATCGAACCCTTTTCCGCACAAATTATCCTGAAGGGCTTTGCCCTGCTCCTCTGTAATCCGGCGCAGGGGCGAGCCGCCCCCAATCTGCTTATAGTTCTCTTGAGATTTTTTAGCGCGACTGGTTGAAATAAACCAGGCGAGGGGCTTTTGGAGCCAGGGAAAGGGGATCCGAATAATTTCAGGATCTGAAAAAAGGTTGTATAAAAAGGGGCGGACATCACTGAGTTGCTCTGGCCCTCCTAAATTCAGCAGCAAAACTCCTACGCGTCCCATACAAAAGGCTTCCTAAGGTGACTCATCTTTGTTACCGATTTTAACAATATATCCGCGCATCGAACGGTAGCGCATGAGAGATTACACATCTTAATTCGTTGATTGTCATTATCATTAGCTGGATTTAAATCCAAGATGGAAACCAGATTCTTCCCTGCCACTCATAGGGACTGATGGGTAATCCCAGATAAAAGGGGAGCCAAAACAAAAAGCCCAAGATGCTGAGGGCAATAATCACAAGTGCTAATAAAGGTGGGTTTTGAACGAGTACAACCATTAAGATTCCTGCACTTATGATGGTAAAGAGGCAGAGGGAGAAAACGAGCGCCAAAGTCCAAAACGGCTGTTTCCAGAACGCTGGGGTTAGCCCAGGCAATACATTTACAAAGATGCCAATGCTCAATAAAACATTGATCATGCAAGTGGTCAAAAGGATCCATTTTCTGGGGGATAATCGTTTCCAGGGTGTTTGCAAACCCTTCGTGAGCAGCCAAGCTAAAGCCATGCTGCTAAACAGATAGGCGGGCATATAGTGATATAAAAACGCACAGCGGCTAATACTCAGCCAAGGAAGGAGGTGCGCAGCATAGCCTGAGATTAAATAAAGCGGCAGATAATCTTGTTTGGGATTTGACCCTAGCGGATTTTGACGGGAAGGCACTTGCTGAGGTAGCTTCAGGCCGAAGCGCCATAACATAGCGCCGAAGGTGATGGCGATCGCCGCCGTTGCACTCCACCAGAGTGGCGGGTTTCCGGTCGCGTAGACACTATAGATATACTTTGCGTTATTGAAGGTGAGAGGTGGCCCTGTCATCGGCATTGGCTCTTGGAGCGAAGACGCAAGCTGATAAAAGTAGCTTACAGGACGCCTCATCAACGGCCAGTCCAGCAACGATGAGCAGTAGACATGGATGGATGGCCCATTTCCCACCCGACGATGATAGTCAAACATTTGTTTGTGGACTTCAAAAAAACCGAAGTCTGGATTTTGACGCAAATGCGGAATCCAAGCCAGGCTATACAGCGCCGCGCCTAATACCGGAATAAAGATGAACAACTTCCATGAAAATGACAGCCGCAGCAGTTTTGCCAGGGGCATGTCTTGATCGTCCCTTGAACTTTTTTTGCCTAGACGGACGAGATTGCCCAGGATCCAAAATAAGTACAGCCCTAGTAAAAACCCTAAGCCTGTCCACTTCACGGCAGCGGCAGCTCCAAAGCTGAGTGCCGCCAAGGTCAGGATGCCCCAATGTTTCCAGCCCCTGTGGTTAAAGCTCAGCAGTGTGAGCCAGTGTGCTAACAGCCCAAAAGCCAGCATATAAACATTGATGAGACCATAGCGGGACTCCACCAACAGCAGGCCATCCAGAACCGCCAGTGCCCCTGCCAAGAGCGCAAAGCCATGACGCCGTGTGAGCTGAACCCCTAACCCTGCCACAATCACAGGAATGAACGATCCAGTCAGGGCATTCATCCAGCGGTAGCCCCACGGGTTATACCCTTTGACCCAAATGCCGAAGGCTATCAGGTATTTGCCAAGGGGGGGATGGGCATCAAAAAAAGAGGTGTGGGTGAGGTAGTTATGCCCAAATTCAGCAAAATAAACTTCGTCAAAGACCAAGGTATTAAAGCGTTCTAGGCCCCAAAACCGAAGGCTTAGCGCAGTAGCCCAGAGCACGGCGAGTCCCAGCCAAAACCAGGGCGGGGTAGCGGGTAGGCGTTTAGTGAACAGGGGATGATCCATGAAGCAATTCTATAACGGCAAAATGGGCAGAATATCACGCCCTGCATTTCCGATGAGCAGGCTATGATCGAGCATACTGAAAGACAGTACACCTGTGCTGTGCCCATCTCAATTCTCTTGCTGCCATGCTGCCATTTCTGCGCTCTGATCTCGCTCAGCTCAATGCCTATACGCCTCATCCTGAAGCGGTTGGAGAACCTAATCTGATCCCAGATCGGCTGGATACCAATGAGTGTCCCTACGATTTACCCATTGAACTGAAGCAGAAGTTGGCCTGGACCTATCAACACGAGATTGAAGCCAATCGCTATCCCGATGGGGGACATGATGCGCTGAAAACGGCGATCGCCCTCTACGTCACAGAATCTGACCCCAACTCAGCGGTGATTACCCCCTCACAGATCTCCGTTGGCAATGGCTCCGATGAGCTGCTGCGCTCTTTGCTGATTGCAACCTGCTTAGGCGGACAGGGTTCAATCTTGGTGGCAAACCCAACGTTTTCCATGTATGCCATTTTGGCGCAAACGTTGGGGATTCCCGTGGTGAGTATTGGTCGCACGCCAGCGTTTGCCCTGGATTTAGAAGAAGCGACGGAAGCGGTGGATCCGTTTGCACCCAATCCTGTGCGGGTGGTGTTTATGGTGCATCCCAACTCACCCACGGGGAATGCGCTAACCGCTGCTGAAATTGAATGGCTGAAGCAGCTCCCGCCCAATATTCTGGTGGTGATTGATGAAGCCTATTTTGAATTTAGCCAACAGACACTGGTATCAGAACTGGCCCAACACCCCAACTGGGTGATTTTGCGAACCTTCTCAAAGGCGTTTCGGTTGGCAGCCCATCGGGTGGGCTATGCGATCGCCCATCCCTCCCTCATCCAAGTCCTCGAAAAAGTGCGGTTGCCCTACAATCTTCCGGCCATGTCTCAGGCGGCGGCGCACTTGGCCCTCACCCATCGTGCCCAGCTTTTGCAGAGCATTCCTGAATTGTTTGGGGAACGCGATCGCATGGTTGCCACCCTATCTCAAATTCTCCGCTTGCAGCTATGGCCCAGCGCGGCTAACTTTATCTATGCTCGGCTAGAAACGGAGGCAGAAACCGTCAACCTGCAACAAACGCTGAAGACGCTTGGCACCTCAATTCGCTATACAGGCGGGGGCCTCAGAATTACGATTGGCACCCCTGCCGAAAACGACCGGACTTTATTGAGAATGAAAGAACTCCTACCTTAAAAATCCTAACGAATCGAGACAAACCCAGACTGTTTCACAAGCTGTTGACCCTCATCGCTGAGCAACAGATTTGCGTAGGCAACCCCCGCCTGTTCATCTAACTTGCCATCTCGCTTGAGCACCACAAACAGCCTTCGAGTGATGGGATAAGAGCCATCGGTAAACGCACTGTTATTCACAGACGTACAAGCCTCATCCCCACAGGGCGAAACAAAACTTTGGCTGCTGCCCTTGCCGATCGCCAGAATCCGAATGGTGCGTTGATTAATGGTCTCTGAGGTGGTTGCATAGCCAATGCCGCCAGTGGTTGCGGCAACTTGGCGAATGGCATCCGTCGCATCACGAGAGATTTGAACATTGGCACCCACAGGCTGCTTCTCTAAAACATTCTCCTGAAAGAAATCGCTAGAGGCTTTAGGATCGCGGCTGAAGGGCACAATTTTTTGGTCTGGGCCACCGACGACCTTCCAGTTTTGGATTTTGCCCGTAAAAATGTCGCGGACTTGCGCCAAGGACAAACCTTTTGTGCCTTGCGTTAAGACCTTAGGGTTCACAAACAGTGAAATCCCGTCGATCGCAATGGGTACCGCATCCAGCGTAAAGCCACGGTTCTTGGCGGTGGCATATTCTTCATCTTTGACGGGTCGAGAGGATTGGGCAATGCCCAGTTGCCCATCTAGCAGCATGGCGATCCCTTTGCTCGACCCTGGCGAACCCGTGGGCGGTTCGGTGTAGCGAAGCTGGTATTGGGGGAAAACTTTGGTGAATTGGCTGAGGATATTGGGCGATCGCAGCGGCGCAAACACCGTTGAACCCCCATAGCTAAAAATACCCTGGGGCACATTGGGCACATCCGAGAACTTAGGATAGGTCTGCACGACGGCACCCGAGACTTGGGCACTCCCAGGGCTAGCTGGGGCTTCCGCAGAAGAGTTTTTAGTAGTAGCGGGACTACTGCTCGCGTCTGGTTTTGCGCCAGAGAACATATTCTTGAGTAAAAATCCACCTGCACCTAAAACGCCCAGTAATCCAACACCAATCACGATGGGCGCAATGGGCAACCCCCCTTTTTTAAGAGATGTTCCACAAATTTCACATTTGCTTGCAGTTACAGGGTTGCGATCATGCTCACACTTAGGGCATTTGACAAAGTTAAAGTCGTTCGTCATGTGCTTAGGCCCAGCTCTTCTCGAATGTTTTGTTCGATTATATTAGCCTGTTCGGTGGTCAATCCTAGTTCTTCCTGGAGTTCCAAAAGCTGTCCCTGCTCTTCGAGGTCAATATCGCCATCATTCTCGACAAAGGCACGGAACATTAGGCTATACTCCTGCACCGAATCCGATGGATTGGACTTTGCCGTAAATTCCGCCGCGATTTGCTCGGCTTGGGCTGCATCGATGCCGTACTTCCCTCGGAATTTTTCGAGTAATTGCAGCTCTGTTGCGGTAGGAATCCCTTTTTTGTAGCAGGTTTGCACCAGTTTGCGGAATTTTTCGATGTTTTCGCTGCTGGCTGCTGCTGGGGGAGTTGAGGGGGACTCATGGGGCGGGGCGATCGCCTGAGCACTGGACGTGGCGTTCACGGCTGGGGCAATGAACAGGTTGTGGACTTTGATGTATTCTTCGATCGCCATTCTTACAGGCCCATAGGCTGGGTTATCTGCGCCGTTGGGTAAGTTTTGCTTAAAGTCTTCTAAATACGCAATCAGCCTCTGGTAAAGGGCTTGCTTGTCGGGTTTGTTGACGGCACTTTTGCCAATTTGGATCAGTGCATCAGATAAAACGTTTCTGAGATTGACGTTTGCGTCGCTCAGTAGGGCATCTTCGGCTTCTTGGAGGGTTGCGCCTAGGGTTTGGGTTTGTTCTAGTCCCGTTTGCTTATCAGGGTAGTTGATTCGTACTTCCGCATAGCCTGTGGCGCGGTTTTCCACAGTGTTAATAAGTCCTAGAGCCACCCCCAGTCTTAGATTTTGCTTAACTTGCGCTTCTTCTTGAGGGGCAGGCAACAGGTCTTTGAACTGGCGATTTTCTTGATGGGTGTGGAGTGGATTTGCATCGGATTGGGAGATGGAACGATAGACGTTCCGCATTTTGTCGATGCCCTCAATGAGCCGCAGCGGGAATGCACCGACTTCGTGGATGAAGTAAATGCGGTGGGGGTCGTTGAGGGGTTTGATATTTTTGTCGTCTAGGGCGCTGACTTTGCGCAGGATAGGCAGAATGGCCTCCACAGCGGGATCGGTGGGTTTGGTGCCGCCCTGGATGCCGACGAGTTTCTGGCGTTTTTCGGCAACGTCGTCCCAACCCAGGCTGACCTGCTCTTTGCTAAAGCGCAAAAAGGGTTCGCTCTTTTGGAAGGTGGTTTTGAGCTGGGCTTCTTGCTGGTCTAGGGTGGGGTAGCGCTCTAAAAACTTACGGGCGGTGGAAATTTGAACCTGGGTGCCGGTTTTGAATTCGTCCTGAGTACGGCCTAAGATCCGCTCAAAGAGGTCTTTGACGCGCAGGGTGTCGAAGCCGTAGAGGTCGAACAGGCGGCTGTTCAGAGTGCTGAGGATATCTTGGGAGATGCTTTGGCAGAGGATGGACTCGCGATCGCCCAAAGTCTGCTTGTACACCAAGTCAATATCCTTCGTGTCATAGAGCAAAATCCCATTGACTGTGAGAGTTCCGGTTTCTTGAACGTAGACGTTTTCTCGCTCGGTGAGATTGGTCTGAAGAGATTCTAAGACGCGATCAAAGGTGGTTAGGTCTGACAGGAGGGCATTGACCTCCTGTTTTAGCTCATCTAATAGGGTGACTCCAAGGGTTCTGGCTTTCACTTCCACCTTGGCAATGTAGTTCAGTTCCAGCGCCTGCAAGATATTTTTGAAGTCTTCATCAATCACCCCACGGCGGTTGAGCATCAACATTTGACGGGCGTGGTCATCAATGGTTTTGAGCAGTGCCTGGAGTGCATTGGCCGCAGATTTTTCCTTGGGCAGCCAGTCCTTTTGACGGGATTGGTCAAACTGGTTGCGGTAGTCCGTCAGCACTTCTTGGAGTACTTCTAAAAACTGACGGGCAAACTTTGGCCCTCTAAAGCGATCTTCGAGCAACCCATAGACGGTTTGACGTAGCTCCTGCCGTTTTTGCGGAATTAAATTCTGGAGGTTGTCCCACATCTTCTGGAAATAGTCGCTCCAGAATTTGGGGTCGGGGTGGCTGTCGTTAAAGTGGGGTGCGTATTTTTCTTGTTCTACCGAGACAAATTTTTGCAGGTTCTCAAAGGGAATACTAAGGTCGTTGCGCTTTTTGCGAACCGTGGCGACCCAATCGGCCACTTCTTTGCTGTAGGGCTTCATGTTATCGCCCAGGCTGATGCTGTCAATAATTTGATGGTCGCTTTCAGATTCTGCCAGCTTCAGATTAGGCAAAATTTCGGTTTTGATCACATCCCTCATGGCAGAAGGCGACGGCGTGGGGTTCTGCCACCATGAGACTACCTGCCGCGCCAAGCGTGCTGAGCAAGCATTCAGCACGCGATCAACTGGGAACTGGATGCTAGACAAGCCAAAGGTCAGAAAGTTCTGAGGAAAGCCAAGGGGGTCTGGACTCGACCAGTGCATCCGAATGTTGTCGCGCACCAGCTTTTTATATTGGCTAAAGCCGGAGCTGAAGTCCAGAAACACATTCTGCGCAACCATCTCCAGCGCAGAACCCACGCTGGGCAAGGTTACTTTATCGTTGCTGTTGCCCACCAGATAGCAAAAGCTAAAGGGGGTGTCTCTGCCGCTATTGGGGGTAATGCGATCGCTCCCACTGGTGCTGTACTGGGCTTCAAAGCGCGTATCGGTACGGGAATAGTGGTTGAGTTCGAGCAGGCCAGCGTAGGCGTTTGCGATGACGCGATCGCCCAACCCCGAAAACGCCCCTGGCAAAAGCATGTAGGCCGAGGTCTGGGGAATCTCGGA
>JANLSD010000199.1:0-4767 GCA_031362245.1 Acaryochloridaceae cyanobacterium OTE_25_metabat_464
AGCACTTAAAGAAACTGGGATTGCTAAGACACAACTGGGCGAGATGCTCGGAAAAGACGAGAAGGAGATCCGAAGAATTCTAGACCCGCATCACGGGACAAAGTTGCCCACCATTGAGCAAGCATTAAACGCATTAGGAAAGTGGCCAGAGCTTTACCTACATTAGCTGCTTGTGAGGACGGTGAAAGCGATCGCTACAGAAGCAAGCGGAGGCTCAGTTTTTAGCAGTGCTGGGGACGGAGTAAATCTCCAAAAATAAGTAGAACATTGCAGTGAAAGGATGACCCGATGAAACTTAATTCACTCACACCAGAAGAAGAACGCATCATTGTGAATAAAGGCACCGAACAGCCGTTCACGGGTGAATATGACGACTTTTTTGAAGAAGGAGTTTATATTTGCCGCAGGTGCGAAACGCCATTGTACATTTCAGACCGAAAATTCCACTCAGGTTGTGGCTGGCCTAGCTTTGACCAGGAGTTTCCAGGAGCAGTCAGGCACCAGCCCGACCCTGACGGTCGGCGTATAGAAATCCTCTGTGAAGCCTGTGGGGGACATTTGGGCCATGTTTTCCAGGGAGAAGGTTTTACAGAGACAGACACACGACACTGCGTGAACTCAGTGTCAATCAAGTTCGTTCCCAAACAGGGGACGTAAGCCCAACCCTCAGAAAATTTCGTCAACTTGCGTGGGCAAAACGTTCGCTTCCCAGGCTTTGCTAACGCTTACCTCAGTATCCCCTCGCTCTCGAATATCACGAACTACCCGCCTGTGAAAGCGTACCGAATCGCTTGGCACGTCAACGTAAACTTTGCGCTCATAAAGCTTCAGCACTTCAGGAGAGTGCAGCGCAAAAATCCCCTCCACGATAATGACAGGCTTCGACTCAACCCAATCAATGGCGGTAGTTCTCTGGTTGTTGATCCGGTCATAGATGGGAAGCCCCACCCCCTGCCCAGACTTGAGCAAATGCAGATGCTTCAGCAAAAGCTCAGTGTCCAGCGCTTCAGGGATATCGTAGTTACCGCTTTCCATCCGCTTGTAATAGCGGTCATAGCTAATCACCAACGCCTCACCTGCGTAATCCCTTAGTGTCTTATCGTTATTTTTGCACTTATCCCGTAACGATTTTGTTGGGTTTCAAGCCGTTAAATCCACCCATCTATAACGATAAGACACTAAGAGTCTGGAAGGGTATAGGCAATGCAGTGAAGAAGTGAAGTCACCACAAGGGACAATCACTTTTCCGCTGCATTGCCTGACTCCCCTGGGATTGAGGGATAGTCCAATTAGAGTAAAACGCAGAGGAATTTAGAACTTTAACAATTACATTCAACTAGGTTAGCTTGTAATGATTCCTGCATACGTTCGCGGTAGTGAGAATCTAGCCAACAAAGGGGAAGTGGTTCCCCAGACGGAAAAATAAGATGCGACTTTGAAAAAAGTTCTGGATCTTGTAGTTCTTCTCCTGCATGGAATCGTCCCATAACTTTATCGACAGAGGAATTCCAGAGATCTTGAACCTCAAGTATTTCAACTAGGCTATTAGCTAATTTATGCTGTAAAAACATAACGCTCACCTCGCGAAAAGAACCAAAAAGACTATACCAATCAAATGATTGCAAGTAACTGCTATGAGGTGAATGCCATATCAAAATGATAAAGTACCTCGCGGCATTGCTACACTTTGATTGTCAGTCTGTAAATTACAAATGCACTAAGTTTCTGATTCCTTACAGCGGTTTTCAGCCTAGTAGAAGTACAGTTCGACAAATTGCGAATTCCGAGATTCAGTTTTCTAGACGATCCGAATCAATTTGAGTGTGCCTCATGGAACTGAAAACCGCTGTAATATTTGGACGTTCTTCTAAAAACTACCTATCAGAATAAGTCCAGTAAAGACAAGAAATAAACTCAGAACAATTAGCGTAATCGTTAGATAAGGTGCATGATTGATTTTATCTAAATATTGCTTTGCTTTCTTGTCCTTTTTTTCATCAGGTGTCCAGAATGTATTGTCCATAATCTCCTCCGTTATATGTTCTAGTAAGTCAATTCTGTTTTCTATATAATGCGTAGATAATTCATTCTGAGAATGATAAAACCTTATTGAAACAGCCTACTTTAACGTTCTGGGCAATTCCGTTTACAAGCTTCAATAAAATTCACAGAGCTTTATACCGTCACTTTTCAGATATAAAGTTTTAATATGAAAATATCTTCTCTTCAAATTATATTGAGAGTCACTTTGAAGCCTTCAGATATCTCAATTATACAAGCTTTCTCCAAAGCCAAGCTGGGAGTAATGAACTACTCCGCCGTAAGCGGACGAGGTATCGAAATCGATTTGCTCGCAGCGCGTGGCTACGCATTACAATTCCAATGGATTCAGAAGAGCGATCGCACCTCCCCAGCCTCAGACAGCCAAAGCCAGCTGCACCTGCTTCATCTTCCGCTCACTCTCCGGCAACGGCTCAGGCTGATCGCAGACCGCCCCACAATGCTTTTGATAGGTGCATCGCTTGCAATGCTCACCTGTGCTTGGCTCCCACTCGCTATCGTTGCGCAGCCGTAAAGCCAAACCGGAGATAAGCGCCTGCACCTGCTCTTGATGAGCCTCAGTCACCTCAAAGCTGAGGCTTTCGCCAGCCCGAAGGAAGATCAGCGTCAGCCGCTTGAGCGACTGGTGATAGACCTGCTGAAGCGCCAGATAGTAAAGCCCAAGCTGCACATCAACAGAATCCGGCGTAGAAGCATTTTTGGTGGTCTTGTAATCAATCAGCTCCAGATCGCCATTCACATTGTCGAGACGGTCATAGCGCCCATTGAGGGCAAACTCGATACTCTCAAACTGAATCTTTGCACTGATCCTACTTTCTACACCAAGCGGACGCGGCATCACCGCAAGAGGTGCCACAAAGTCATGATAGTACCGCTGTAGAATCGTGCGCCCATCCTGAACCTGAGCTTCAGAGAGCTTGCTAATACTCCGACTCCAGCAGGCTTCAAGCCAATCCCATCCAGGCTTATAGTCGTTGTAGTGCCAATCTCGATAGGCAAAAGCCAGCGCCAGGTGCAGCGCATTCCCTAGATCCGGCGAACCGAACGCACCAGGCGCACTAATCCCCCGCTCATAGCGAAAGCTGTAGGCTTGGGGGCACTGCTTGTAAGTGACGAGCTTTGTGGCGGAGAGCGAGTAGGTCATCGGTGTCACTGCAAAGAGTGTCTGACGCTATTGTAGCGATCGCCCAGTAGGAATAAATTACTTGATGGCGCTTCCCTTGTAGTAGGCTTTGTTTGGTCTTCGATTTTTAATGCCATCACGAGAAACATGGGATGAGTCCTTGTTGCTCTAATCTGATCTAGGTGGTTTAGCTGAATTTGAGGCAGAATGATAACAGACCAGCATATTGAAGAGGGGTTGAGCCGTGCTTGTGTTCAAGCAATTTCAGCAAAAGCAGGCTATATCTTATCAAGCAAAAACTTTGATTATGGGGTCGATGGATCCTTTGATGAAGTCTCATACTTTGATGGTAGGTTTTGTCAGTCTGGATACTCTATAAATTTCCAACTTAAATCTTCTATTAATTGGAAGTCAGACGAAAAAAATATTATTTATGCCCTAGAAGCAAAAACTTATAACGATTTAGTCAATTTTAGAGAGAATGGTGGAACAAAATGTATTCTTATTTTGTTGGCATTACCTAAGGACAAGAAAAATTGGCTACTTTGCTTAGAGAATAAAATTTTGATAGGAGGTGGCTGCTACTGGTATTATCCTGACGGGTCAAGGACAAAAAATACAACAACAAAGACTATCTATATTCCAAGACGACAGATGCTGAACCCAGACGAATTAATTTCCCTTTTTGCTAAAAATGAAACTGGCAAGTGGTAACGATGAACTTAACAACACTTGAAAAATCAAAAACTAGTGATATCTCTGTAGATGCTCTTGTTGAGTATATACAAAAAAAAGGATGGCAAGAAATCCATCAGTTGAATCAAAAATTAATAGTATTTCAAGGGAAAACTGATAGTTTGGGAAAACCAATTCGTATGGTTCTTCCTGTAAATGATCAGCTTTGTGATAGTCCAATCATGCTAGACAAAGCACTAAATCTTCTTGCAGCTATTGAGAACCGAACGAAAAGAGAAGTCGTTACTGAAGTTATGACAGGTCACAAAAATATTGATAATGGGTTAGCTGACTATCTTTCTTCCCTGAGATTCCAGTATGAACAAGCCTTGTCCGAGGCAGACAAGAAAGCCAGCCAATACAGAGAACAGCTTTCCCACGTCAACGCTCTACTACTGGATCAGCTTGCACCTTCAAACGGAGCTACATCCTTGACAGCTCCTGAGAATCCCAAGACTTCAGCTTTTGATGTCGTTCAACCTAAGTACCTAGCTCAAGTGACTACTCCACTTAGCAAATCCTCAAAGGTCAGTGATCGAAAGCACAAAGCTGAATCGAAGCCGACCCAAGCAGCTAAACGAAAGCAAGCACCAGCAAAAGCCCCAAAAGTGGCGATTCAGTCTAAGAAAGGATCTTAGCGGTATTCAATCAATAAAAACGGGAATTCCCGTCTTTAAACAATGAGCCGATCACCAAAGGGTGCTTCAGTAAAGAGCGATCTCCCTTCCCAGACCAGCCCCAGCTAACCCCAGGCAAATGCCCCAGCAGTGGGAGGCGATCGTCGCTCAATCGAGTCATTGGAAAAGCATCCACGAAAAAATCCCTTACACCTTTGCTTGAAAGTGACT